>JAPOQZ010000040.1 GCA_026710435.1 bacterium
GCCCCCTACAAGCCCGCACCCTCACCGCCATCGGAACAGACACCCGCACCTGGAACAAAGCCACCATCACCTAACCCCCACCAGCCCCCCACACCGGCAATGTAGTGGAAACACGTCACACCCAAACCCCATCTGACCAGGCACAACGCGAAACACCCGCCAAATTCGGGTCAGAACTCCTGTATGTAGCGCCGGCCGGTCTCGCTACCGGGTCGCGGCACTCACCCGAAATCCGCGTGTGTGTCGATGAGCACCGATTGGTTGATTCTTCGCCGAACCAATGTTTTCTCGACTTTGCATTCAAGCTCGCGCCCCGCTCCGTAGTCATCCACATACACCCAGTTACGCGACGGCGACGCAAGCTACTCCGGCCGGTCCATCCTGCGCGGTCCGTTGACCAACGTCTGGCCTTACCGACCGAGCCGTAGCAGTCTCAATCCTCATGAACCGCCGAGGCGCCGTTACGACTTCTTTCGCCTGGATCAGTTGTTCTGAGGGTGAGCCAAGAACGTCCGTGCGACATCCGGGAACGAACCGCTCGGCACGGTTGACACATGTGAATCTGTGGTCATCAGGAGAAGTCGTGTGGCTGTCGCTCCCTACCCGGTTAGTACCCGGCGGGTGTTCTCGACCATGAACTGGTCCAGTAGCGAGGGGTCCAAGCCCAGAGCATCGATCATTCCGGGAACAACCGAGCGCAGGTAGCCGTAGCCGAAACCCCCGTAGGCCGTCAACTGCAGGCGGGTACACACGTCGTGGCTGACCAGCAGCTGCCCGGCATAACCCTCGTCGGCCAGCCTGCTCAGGGCGGTCAGCCGCTGCGGGTCGGTCGGGAAATGCAAGTACCACTCGTGGGGCCACCAGGTGGATCCGAAGAAGTCGAACTCGACGTTGATGCCACGCTCCAGGGCCCGCCGGTGCCAGGTGAGATCCCGGATGTCGAAGTCCATATGGCAGAACACCACCCGCCCCCAGTCCGGCTCCACGCGGTCCAGCACCTCCAAGGCGTACTCTGAGATCGGCACCTCCATCAGGTGCACGAATAGCGGAGCACCGGTAGTCCGATGGGCGAGCACCGCCGCCTCCAAGGTCTTGAGTTCACCCGGGTGTACAGGAGAGAACAGGCCGATCTCGCCGATCACCCCGGCCCTGATACCGGTGTCTCCGATGCCCTCCGTCAGGTCCCTGGTCATCGGCTCGGCGATAGCCTCCGGCGGGGACTCGTCTATGAACCGGCGGGTCTCAGGTCGTTGCTGGAGCCGCAGGTAGTGACCGGTCCCGCAGATGATGTTGACCCCGGTCGCCCCGGAGATACGGGCGAGGCCGGCCGGATTGCGGCTCAACTCGGGGGGCGTCTGGTCCACGATGGTGTCCACCCCGGCGTCGCGGGCCTTGATCAGTTCGCCCACGGGATCACAGGACTCGTCGATGGTGATCGTATTCACGTTGCGCATCATGTCGTTGCGTAACACGCCCAACTGGTCCATCGTGATCGGCCGGGTGGCCTCGGAGTTGGTAACCGGGAAGGCGTAGGCCATCGAGATCAGGACGTGCTCGTGGGAGAGCGTCACTCCGAGTTGCGAGCCTTCCACCGGACCCCTGACCGTCATCACCTGAGCCATCGGCTTCGAGTCTAGGAGCCGGTGGACTGGCCGGGAGGAATACTCCCCGCACGAAAGGTTGTCGGCCGGGAGAGCCCACAACTATGCCAACCTTCAATAGCCGTTGAAGTCACTTATTGCTAGTATTGGACGATGACCAACAACAACCACGGCAAACGAACCAGAAGGCCCTACCAGGTGATCAACCAGAGCGGGAAGGAGCCTAGGAGGGTACTGAGCAATCCACCAGCGGCATGCCAACCGCCGACATAATCCCTGGTCGGCGGACGGCAGGCCCCAGCAATCGTCATTGGTCAGCACCCTCGGAACGCGCCGCCCCCTCCCAAGGTGGTATCCAAGCGACCACCGCTACCCCGCCCGAAGAGCAAGGTCTAGTACTTGCCCAATCCGTTTGCCGGGTTGTCGCTCTCGGTTGTCGTTGGTGTCAGATGTCAGGTGTCAGATGTCCAGATGTCAGAAGTCAGATGGTTGTAGTCGGTATCTTTTCTACGTGGTCTTGGAGGATCGGGTAGTTTCCCGTAGGAATGGCGAGGGGAGGATACGGTGACCAGACGAATCACTGAGATGCTGGACCAGGTGTGCATCGATCCGAGGGCCGGGCCTGACACGCTCGACCGGATGGCAGACGAGTGCGTGGAACTGGGCGTGGCTGCCTTCTGCGTCTACCCGTGGTGGGTCGAGCGGGTGGCGAGACGGATGGGTGACCGGGTAGCCACCTCAGGAATAGTCAGCATGCCTATCGGGCTGGAAGGTACCGCCGCCAAAGTGACCGCCACCAAGGACTGCGTGGCGGCGGGAGCGACCGAGATCGACTTCCTGGCTGCATGGTCGGCGATCCTCTACGGCGACCTCGACGCCGCCATCCGCGACGCAGCGGCCGTGGTCGAGGCGGCGAAATCCGAGAACCCGGCGGTCATCACCAAGGCGATCATCGAGTCCCCGGAGATGGAGCAGATCCCAGGGAAGCTCGAGGACGCCTGCCGGGTGGTGACCGAGTCGGGCGCAGACTTCGGCAAGACCTCCACCGGCCTGTCGGTGTACGGGGGCGGAACTGTGGCGCAGGTGAAGGCGATGCGGGCCGCTCTGCCCGACCACGTGGAGGTCAAGGCAGCCTCGCCCGACATCCTCACCCTGGCCGACGCCATCGAGATGGTCGAAGCCGGCAGCACCAGGTTGGGAACCCCGGTACCGATCCAGATAGCTCTCGAGGAGGCCGGACGGCTGGACGACGCCCGGATCGGAGCGGGTTCCAGCGGCTACGTGAGGGAGTTCGGCTGGACCAAGCCGGAATAGTGGCTGGTGGCTGGTGTGCGGATCGGGCAGGCGGTTGGTTGGACGCCGCATCGACGGGCCTGCGGGTAGGACACACCCAACCTCGAGGTAGCGATGGGCGGTAGGGGCTGGCGTCCGATCGAGCCGCTCGACCGGGCGGTGGAGACGGTGTTGGGACGCGACCTGGCCACGCTGGACGCCGTGCACCGTTCGTGGCAGGAGCATCGGACCGAGTTCGGTCGGGTCGAAAACACATACCCGTTGCATCGGACCTACCGGAAGCACGCCATCGAAACCGGCATCATCGAGGGACTGTACGACCTGGACCGGCCCACCACCGACGTTATGGTGATCAAGGGAATCACCAGAGGGGCGGACACAGCCGACGAGGAGGTCCCTCCAGGGGTCCTGCGGATGCTGAGAGCCCACAAGGAAGGGTTCGAGATGGTCTTCGAGTTGGCCCGAGCGGGTCGTCCCCTGACCTCCTCCTTCATCCGGGAACTCCATGCCCTGATCACCCGGGCTCAACCCTTCTGCTTCCTCACGGACCCGACGGGCCGTTTCGCCCAAGTCATGATGGACCACGGGAGTTTCAAGAGGTTTCCTAACCGGGCGAGACGCGCCGACGGGACCATACTGAGTTTTGCTCCGCCCGCGCAGGTGGACGGGGAGATCCGGCGCCTGATCAATCTGTACGAGACGACGAGCGACGTGCATCCGGTTGTCGTGGCGGCGTGGTTGCACCACCGGTTCGCGCAGATCCATCCCTTCCAGGACGGCAACGGCCGGGTGGGGAGAGCGTTAGCCGCCCTCCCTCTCGAAAGGGCACAATACCCACCGATCGTGGTCGATCGGAACTGCCGGGATGTCTATCTCTTGGCCTTGGACGAGGCCAACAACGGAGACCTGGTACCGCTCGCCAGGCTGTTCGCCGAGTTGGCCCTGCGGTCGATCCGTCGTGAGTTCGACGAGTCGATTCTCGACAGCTTCGCGGGTATGGCCCTGGAGGAGGAGTGGCTACTCAACGAGGTGGCGGATCCCGAGCAACTCGATCTGATCGACCAGGCGAAGGAGACAGGAGCCAAGGCCCGAATGCGCGCCGACCGCCTTCACGACCACATATGGGACTGGCTACGAGCGGCCCGCGTCGACATCGACCAGGAGTTCGCCGAAGCGGGACAGGAAGCCCGTGTGTGGACGGACCGGCCAATGCACTTCGACCGTCGGGATAGGTGGTGGCGGCGCGAGATCATCAGGACGGCCAAGACGGCCGAGCACTACGCCTGTTTCAAACCCCGTGCGTGGTGGTCGAAGCTGGGAATGTCGGTGAACGGAGTGGACCTCCGGTTCGTGACTTCGATCCACCATGTGGCCAGCCCCTACACCGGGGTGATGGCCATTACGTCGTTCGGGAGAATCCGGATCCGCGGCCAGGAATTCTCGGGACCCGACGACGTCTTCGTCGAGACCTCGTGGGAACCCTTCACGTTCTCCCATCATGAGAATATCGACGATCGCGTCGGGGACCTGGACAACTGGCTCGATCAGTCACTCGCAGTGGCTCTTCGAAAGTTTGTGCACCTCACGCTCGGTGGCTGATCCTTCATCCCGGCATCAACTCATACGATGCCGTGGTTTCCACCCTAAAGTCATGTCGTCGTATAGACACCAGCATTCGGTTTCCACACTTCCTGCGTAGGACTAAAACTCCCAACACCGCGCCCGAGAACCAAACCCTGCATCAACGCCAAGAGTTTCATCGAATACAAGACTAGTTTTGGCCCTCCACACATCTCACGCCAGACTAAAACTCTGAAAACCCCGCCGAAAACCCCGTGTTCGCCCAGATACTCACACGCGGAAAACCGTCATCAGTCGGCCATGAGCCGCCCGGGTCCGTATTCGACGGCGGGCCCCCGAGCCGAGTCGCTGGTCCGCTCGAGCACCTATCGTTCGACCAGATTCCGGAGGATCACCGACGCCCGTGGTGTGCCGACTCCGAACAGGTTACGGACGACCCGGTTGGTGATCCGACCGTGCTCGCGGACATGCTCCACCACCGATCTCTCGATCTCACGACCGGTGTTGCGTCGATGCTCGACCGCGGACCCGAGCTCGGCGTAGGCGGCTTTCGAGAGGCGATAGCGGATCCGGTGACCAGTCGCCGACGCGTTGACCGGTTCGATGAGCGGGAAGGAGGCATCCGCCATCCGTGCCAGGGTGCGAGCGGCGCCGGTTTGCTGACGCTTGCAGCAGAGGTGTGATGTCGACGACACCGGCGATGCCCCGAGTCGGCTCGCCGATCCGCCCCAAGGTGCAAACTGCTTGGATGGCCGCCTGGAATCGCCTTCGAAGACACAGGGCGCTGGACTCCCCCCAGATAGAAGCTGTCTCCGGAGGCTGGCTGGACCAGCCTCGCGCAGAGTCGGTAACCTCGCTGTCCGATAACGGACGGCTACGGCAGTAGAGTGAGCCTCATGACGCGCATTGAGAAGTGGAGTCCGATCACGCAACTTGACCGGGCTGTAGAGGAGGTGCTCCGAGGTGACCTCGCCGCTGTGGACGCCCTGCACCGTTCGTGGATACAGTTCACTGCTTCCCTGGACGAGGCTGATCGCTACACGCTGCGGCGTCGAACTTTGCGCAAGCACGCCATAGAGACCGGAATTATCGAGCGCTTGTATGAGATCGACTGGGGTGTCACCGAACAGTTGGTAGCCGATGGTCTGACAATGGAGGCGGTTGCCCGCGCCGGCGGAGACGTGTCCCCTCGAGTTCTGGCCATGCTCGAAGCCCAGTTCGACGGGTTGGAACTCGTGACGGAATACGTGAGGGACTATCAGCCCTTGACCACGTCCTTCATCAAGGAGCTACACGCCCTGATAACCCGCGCTCAGATCGACTACGAGGCTACCGACGCTCTGGGGCGTCGCGTGCGAGCAGAGTTGAGCCACGGCAGCTTCAAGACTTTGCCGAACAACGTGAGGCTCGCTGACGGATCGCTCCGGGAGTTTGCTCCACCGGAACAAGTGGACGGCGAGATCGAAAGCCTCGTCGAATGGTACAACGAGATGGACGACGTGCACGCAGTGGTCTCGGCGGCATGGCTGCATCACCGATTCGTACAGATCCACCCATTCCAGGATGGTAACGGGCGCGTAGCAAGAGCTCTGACCCTCCTTTCACTCGAGCAGAATCTGTACCCACCCCTCGTGGTTGACCGGGATAACCGAAGCAAATATCTCGAATGTCTGGACCTGGCAAACGCAGGTAGCCTAGCCCCGCTGGGCCAGCTCTTTGCCAAGCTGGCCATGAGGTCGATCCGGCGCGAGTTGGTAGTACCGATTCCCGCCCCCATTCCACAGACAGCTCGGGACATCGCGCGCGCCTTTGCACGATCCTTCGAACAGAAGCGGCGGGAAGAGGCCGAAAGTAAGCAGCTGGCGGTTCGCATCCGAGCTTCCCAACTCCACGGCAGTATCGGCGCCTGGTTCGACAATGCCCGTCGCGACCTGAAGGAAGATTTCGCCCAGGAAGGACTAAGCATACGGATATGGAAAGATGAGGCTACACCGGAGGAACCGCCACGCCGGACTGGCGAGCGCTCTCCTTCGATGTGGTTCGATGATCAGATCATCGAATCGGCGAAACGGGCAGAGCACTTCGCCGTCTTGTGGGCCGACAGATGGTGGACCATGTTGGGGATCGCGGTGAACGGACTGCAATTACGGTTCGTGGCCTCGATGCATCACGTAGGAAGCCTCCGTACCGGGGTCATGGCCATCACTTCGTTCGGGGAAATCCGCATAGTGGATGAGGGACCCTCAACCCGAATGGACGCTTTCATCCCGACGTCGTGGGATGCCTTCACCTTTTCTCACGACGAAGAGGTGGAGGATCGAGCAGCGGAGCTATACGAGTGGCTCGATCAATCACTGGCTGTGGCCCTTCAGAAACTCATGAAGCGAACAGTCGCTCTCGTGACGTCGCCTGACATGACCCTTCCACCACGGAACACTTCCTCCAGAGACTGGATCCAAACGGTAACGAGGGCGACGAGGATGGCGATGCGAAACGACGGTTGGGCCTACCTCGCAGACGTAGGAAACTACATAAGGCTGCTGGATCCCGCCTTCGATACCAGTGACTTCGGCCATGATAAGCTGTCGTTGCTCATCGAGTCCCGCCCTGACCTGTTGGAAACCAGGAGAGAAACGAAGACGGCGGACGGGCCTATCCACATCTATGTGAAGCTCCTGTCCGGATCATGAACTCGGTGCCCGAACTCTTGGTGCACAACCACTGACCTACCGCCGATCAGAGACCTTTCAGCGCTTCCGCTATGAGGCGTTCCCATTCGTGGTCGAAGGCGGGGTCGGTGTGACGCCAGCATGCGGCCCGGTGATCGGCGCCCGCCGTGATCAACTCCTGGGGCGATTCGCATTCGCTGGTTGCGGCCGGGCAGCGGTTCCTGAACACGCAGCCGACATCGGGCCGGTCTGAGGTGTCGTCCATCAGGAAGCTTGCGGCGGCGGGGGCGATGGGATTGGCCGGCACGGTGGGGATCAACTCTTCCAGTAGCCGCATGTAGGGGTGTCTCGGGTTGGCGAACACGTCGGCCGTGGCCCCCAGCTCCATCAGCCTCCCCTTGTACATGACGGCGGTCCGGTCGGAGTGGGCCCGCACCAGGCGCAGGTCGTGGGAGATGAACAGGTAGCTCATCTCGTACGCGTCCCTGAGTTCGTCGAGCAGAGCAATGATCTGGCCCTGGATGGAGGCGTCCAGCGCCGAAGTCGGCTCGTCGAGTACGAGCAGGTCCGGTCGGGTGCCGATGGCCCGTGCGATGGCCACCCGCTGCTGCTGACCGCCGCTCATCTCATGCGGATACTTGGGCAGATCGGACTCGCCCAAACCCACTGCTCGGAGCGCCTCGAGAACCCGGCGTTCCAACTCCGAACCGGAGAGGCCCTCGTGGTGCTTGATCGGCTGGGCGACGATGGAAGCCACCCGCATCCGGGGGTCCAGCGAACCCTGCGGGTTCTGGAACACCATCTGCGCCTTGCGCCGGAAGCCCTTCAGTGCCTTGCTGCTCAGAGGGAGAATCTCGGTCCCCTCGAAGACGATCACACCCTCGGTGGGCTCGACGAGGCGCAGGATGCAACGACCCAACGTCGTCTTCCCGCTGCCGGACTCACCCACCACGGCCAGGGTCTCCCCCTTGTCGAGGTGTATCGACACATCCTCGACCGCGATCGTCGGGGCGCGGCGCGACCAGAACGTACCCGCCCCGGCGAAGACCTTGGTCAGGCCCTGGACCTCGAGCAGGTCAGTCATACAGATGGCATCTCACTTGGCGACCATCGGTCGAGGTCGCCACGGGTACCACGTCGGGGCAGGGCTCGAACGCCTGAGGGCAGCGGGGATGGAATGGACACCCGCCGGGTGGCATGAACGGGTCCGGGGGAGCCCCGGGAATGAAGCTGGTCCGCCCCCCCTCGTCGGCGAAGTCGGCCGCCTTCAGCAGGCCGTTCGAATACGGATGGAGTGGCTGTCGGCCAATATCGGTGACCGTCCCCCGCTCGACCACCTGGCCGCTGTACATCACCGCCACCGAGTCGCAGATGCCGCTGACCAGGCTGATGTCGTGGGTGATCACGACGGCGGTCCTGCCGGTCTCCTTGATGATCCGGCCGATCTCGACGAACAGGCGGGTCTGGGTGGCGGCGTCGAGGCCGGTGGCCGGCTCGTCGGCGATCAACAGTTCCGGGTCGCACGCCAACGTCAATGCCAGGAGGGCCCGCTGGGCCATGCCACCGCTGAGCTGGTGGGGGTAGCTGGCCAGAACACGATCCACCTCGCGCAGGCCCAGCGACAGCAACATCCGGCGCGCTTCCTCACGAGCCTGGCGCCGGTCGCGACCACGGATCTTCCGGTAGATGGTCCGTAGCTGATCCCCGATCGTGAAGACCGGGTTGAGGCTCTCCCGAGGGTTCTGGAACATGATGCCGATCCGACGACCGCGCACCTGTTCCATCCCGTCCTCGTCGAGGGTCAGCAGGTCCACCCCGTCAAAGATGATCTGGCCCCTGGCGGCTGACGCCGCACTCGGTAGCAGCCCCATCACCGCCCGGGCCGTCAGGCTCTTGCCCGAACCCGACTCGCCGACCAGCCCCACGATCTCGCCGGCCTCGATATCGAGAGTCAGGCCCTGCACGGCGTAACCGAAACGCTCCTGGTGCCGCAGTTCGATGTCGAGATCCCGGATCGAGAGAAGCAGCATCGCGCTAGCCGCCCTGCCGGGGATCTAGCACGTCGCGCAGACCGTCGCCTATCAGGTTGAGCGACATGACCGTGAGGATGATCGCCGAGCCGGGGAAGACCCACACCCACCACTCACCCGTGATGGCCGTCTCGAGGCCGATCGAGATCATCGAGCCCCACTCGGGGGTAGGCACCTGGGCACCGAGCCCGAGGAACCCGAGCAGCGAGATGATCAGGATGGCGCCCCCCACGTTGATCATCAGCTGGATAATCAACGGTCGGACCCCGTTGGGAATGATGTGGCGGAACACGATGGCGGGAGTACGCAGTCCGATGGCCCGGGCGCTCTCCACGAAGGCCCGTTCGCGGATGGAGAAGGCCTGGGCCCGCATGGTCCGCACGTAGTAGGTGAGCTGTATGAGGGCGATGACCCCGGTCAGGACCACCAATGAATTGCCCAGCACCGACACGACCGCCAGTGCGATGATGAAGGGGGGGAACGACTGGAGGGCTTCGATCACCCGGCTGACCAATTCGTCGAATCGCCCTCCGATGTATCCGGTGAAGCCACCGATGATCACCCCAAAGCTCATGCCGATCACCGCGGCGACCATCGCCACGCCCAGGTCGTAGCGCCCGCCGGCGAAGATGCGGGTCATGATGTCCATGCCGAACAGGTCGGTGCCGAAGAGGTGCTCGGAACTGGGCGGAAGCAGTTGGCGGCCCGCCACCGACTCGGTCGCACCGTGGGGGCTGATGAAGGGCACGATGATCGAGCCCAGCAGGATCGGGGAGAACATGACGAGCCCGACGACCAGCGACGGGTACCGCCACATCCGTTTCAACCGGACGGTCAACCGGGTCCCTTCCTGCGTGGCGCCCATGGTTGTCATCGGTACTCGATCCTCGGGTCGATGATCGCCTGGACTATGTCGACGAAGAGGTTCAGGGCGACGTAGAGAACCACCGAGAAGAGCACGAAGCCCTGGACGGCGTTCAGATCCGCTTTGCTGGCCGCCTCCAGCGCGTACCGACCCACCCCCGGCCACGAGAAGATCCTCTCTATGGCCACCAGACCACCGATGGCGTAGGCCACCACGATGCCGAAAACCGGTACGACCACGAGCAAGGCTTGCTTCAGCGCGTACTTGTAGAAGACGAGCCGGTTGGGCAACCCGTGGCCCCGCGACGAGAGCACCGTATCCGAACTGAGGGACTCGACCATCGTCGCCCGGGTGAACCGTTGGAAGCCGCCGGAAAGGATGACCCCCAGACTGATGGCGGGCAACGCGATCATGCGGAGCGACGAGACCAGCGCTTCGGTGTTGCGGGTCAGGATGCTGTCGACGATGTAGAGACCGGTGATGGCCTCCGGCGGCGAGACCCCGAACTCGATCCTCCCCAGAGGTGCGGGCGCCCAGTTCAACACGGCGAAGAACAGCCAGATGGCGAAGATGCCGAACAGGAACTCCGGCGTGGCGATGGCCAGCAGCGAGGAGAAGCGTAGCCCGAAGTCGGCGAAGCGGTCGCGGTACCGGGCGGCTATGACCCCGGTGGCGAGGCCGCCCGGCACCGCGATGAGCAGAGCCAGGAAGGCCAGTTCGACCGATGCCGGTATGCGGCCGGCGAGGTCGGTGGTGACCTGCTGGCCGGTGTGCCAGGCGGTCCCCAGGTCGCCCCGCAGAACATCCCCCATCCAGATCACGAACTGTTCCACCAATGGCTTGTCGAGGCCCAACTGGCGGGGTACGAACTCGACCCGCTCGGGGGGGCGGTTGAT
This sequence comes from bacterium, assembly GCA_026710435.1. Classification (GTDB taxonomy): domain Bacteria; phylum Actinomycetota; class Acidimicrobiia; order Spongiisociales; family Spongiisociaceae; genus JAPPFW01. The sequence continues at coordinate 10,936 of JAPOQZ010000040.1, forward strand.
TCCGACGATCAGAGCCACAGGGTCGGCCGGTATCACCCGCAGGATGACGAAAGTGAGGATGCAGACGATGAACAGCATGGGAATGACGATCAGCAATCGTCTCCCTATGAAGACACCCAGGTTCCTCATCGGCTACAACCTAGGAGGGTGCTGAGCAATCCACCAGCGGCCTGCCAACCGCCGGCAAAATGCCTGGGCTGGCGGTTGGCAGGCCCGAGCAATCGTCATTGTTCAGCACCCTCCTAGCGATCCGCCTGCATGGCCCCGCGCCGTGCCTTGGCCGCCAAGCTCGCCGTTGCCGGCACATGCACGATGCGGCGACAGGCAGGCGAGTGGCGTGCAATCAGGCAATGGGTCCGGGCTCCTGCCCGGACCCATTGCCTTCGAGCCTACGTCCTATGACTTCTCGAGATAGGCGAAGTACACCGACTCGTCCTCGTTGGTCAGCAGGAAGCCCGTCAAGTCCTTGCTCAGGATCTGGACCTGGTTGGGCTGGGCGATCGGGATGAAACCGATGTCCTCCTCCCAGATGGCCTGGGCCCGCTGCGCCGGGATGATGGCTTCCTCGGTGGTGGCCGCCGTCTTCATATCCTGGACCAACTGATCCACCTCGGGGTTGTTGTAGGTGATCGAGCAGGTCGTACCCGAATGGAGCAGCAGGTTCGACGTGTACCACACCTCCGGCAGCCAGGGGGTGCACGGGATGATCGCCATGTCGAAGTCGTCCGTTCCCGGGGTGATGAGCCCGAAGAACTCCGCTCCGGTGACGCTGCGGGCCCCGAGGTTGATCCCGATCTTCTCCAGGTCGCTCTGGATCAGCACCGTGGACGCCTCGATCTCCGGCAGGTCGCCGTAGACCAGCATCTCGGCGTCGAAACCGTCCGGATAACCGGCTTCCGCCAGCAGGGCCTTGGCCTTCTCGATGTCCGGGCTGTACGGCCAGGAGTCCACCCAGCCCTCGTGGCCGGTCGGGAAGGGCGAAACCAGGCGCTGGGAGCTACCGAAGTAGACCTCGTCGATGATCCGCTCGTAGTCGATCGCGTAGGCGATCGCCTGGCGGACCTCCAGAATGTTGTACGGCGCCTTGGTCTGGTTCAGACCCAGGTACCGCTGGGCGAAGGTCGGGAAGTCCAAGACCTGCACGTCGTCGCCCGCCCTCTGGGCGGTCCGGGCCGACATGGCGTAGGCCAGGTCGATGGCGCCCTGCTGGACCAGCAGCAGCCGCTGCGCCTCCTCGGGCACAACCTGGTAGACGATCCTCGAGCGGCCGGCTGATTCCGTGTCCCACCAGTCGGGGTTGGGCTCGAACACCATACGGGTACCGACTTCTCGCTCCACCAGCACGTACGGGCCGTACCCGGCCGGGTTGTTCCGGGCATACTCATCAGCCCACGGGTCGTCATCGGTCGCCTTCGACTTGAGCAGTTCGGAGTCGACGGCCGACATGACCGATAGCGAGAACACGCGCAGGATTCTCGGGTTTGGCCGTGGCAGGGTCACCTGCAGCGTGTAGTCGTCGAGCAACTGCACCTGGTTCATGTCGGAGATCTCGGCCACCCCCAACTCGAAGTCGGTGATGCTACCGGTGTGGGCCAGACCCCGTTCCCATGAGTAGTGGAAGTCCTTGGCGCTCAACGGATTCCCACTCGGGAAGCTCAGGCCTTCCCTGATCTTGAAGGTGTACACCGTGCCGTCGTCGGATATGTCGATCGACTCCGCCAGGTTGGGATCGACCTCCACCCGGTCCCACTCGTAGTGGCCCTCGGCCATCGTCGATGGGATCACGCTATGGCGGGTCAGGCCGGAATACAGGTTGATGTACATGTCCAGGTCACGGACGCCTGTCACACCGTTGGGATCGAAGGTGGCGATGTCGGTGGGCACCGCGATGGTGACCGTGCCCATCTCCTCCTCCATCATCGCCTCGGTCGTCGCCGGAGCAGCCTCCTCTTCCTCCTCCATCATCGCCTCGGTGGTCGCCGGAGCTTCCTCCTCGGCCATCGCCTCGGTGGTGGCGGGAGCCGCTGCGGTAGTCGCGGATGCTTCCTCCTCGTCCTCGCCACAAGCCGCCGCCACCAGCGCTAGCGCCAATAGCAGGGCCAGAATGGAAACCGGGCCCGAGAATCGTCCCCGTCCGCGCTGTCTAGATCGTCGGTTCGTGTAGTCAGCCATAGCATCCTCCAGTCATGATGCTTCCAGGGACACAAGTCGAGTATACGGCGCGGACTCACATCACGCCCTGGAAAGCCCCCAGAGTTGTGTAGCTATAGACCATCAAGCGAGGCATCCCGGGAGCTACCCGCTAGGAGGGTGCTGAGCAATCCACCAGCGGCCTGCCAACCGCCGGCATGATTCCTTGGGCTGGCGGGCGGCAGGCCCCAGCAATCGTCATTGTTCAGCACTTTCCTAGTGTCCCGAGTCTTTAGTTCGGTTGTGTCTGGAAGACGTGCAGTCATGCGACGGGTTGGTTGTGTCACAGGCCTGTTGCATGCTTGTAGATAACCGCAAAGCACCAACGGTCCGCTTTCGGTACCGACCGGACCGTGATTTGGTTCATGTTGCCCACCCAGCCCCTCGCAGAGGGTACGGCGGGACGCGTTCGACGCCGAGGAGGTGGCGGTTGGGGGAGGGCCCGCCGGA
>JAPOQZ010000238.1 GCA_026710435.1 bacterium
AGCATCGACGGCCCGGCCGCTATCCCCCGTCCCGCCCTGACCATGCAGTCCTTGACCCCGGTGGTACGGAACACAACCGGCCAGGCCAACAACAACACCATCCAGGAAACGATCAATGACCAGGTGACGTGGATCACACCCCCACCATGCGTCCAGGTAACGACCGGAACGCTCTCAGGCAGCCGAACAAGCAACCACGTACCCACGACAGCCCAGATCAACCATCCAATCCAATAAAGGCTTCGGAAACGGGCAGGCTGACTCACACCGTCGTCGCCTCCTCCTCGGTTACACGCAAACAGGCCAGGCCGGCGTCCCCGATCGGCGCTCAACCACACACCACCGGTTCTCGAAGCTAACAACAGTTGACATGGTTCCTCCTTGCCTACAAGCCCAGCCGGCGACCTGCCTCGGACCATCCGGTGAATGAACGGATTACCAGTACCAGGATCCCGTCGACTACCACAGCCAGCACGCCGAAGAACAGAATCAGGGAGACCATCCCGGTCGGCCCCTCCGAGAGGCCCGCCGCGTGACTCCACATGCGGATCAGGAATCCACCTCCCATCTGTGATCCCATCACCTCCATCAGGGTCCCCAAACCCCAAGCTCCTCCCAAAGTGATCCGAAGACCTCCCGCGATCTCCGGAATCGTTCCCCGCAAATAAACCCATCGGAACATAGTGCGGCGGTCTCCTCCTCGAGTGAGGGCTGATTCAATGATCTCCACCGGTATATTTTGGGCCGCACGGCGGCTGAAGAAATACATGAGAAGGGTGGTATAGAAGACAACAAGCCCGATAGTGGCCAACAGGGGATGCTCGATCCCGAACCAGATCACAAAGAACGGTGCCACCATAAAGATAGGGATAGTCCCGAAAAAACCTGCTACGGGTGTGACCATATCGGCAATCCAAGGTAAGAGCAGACTGCCCAGTCCAACCCCCAAGCCGATGACCGTCCCCAGCGCGACTGCCGCCAGGATATTGCGGGTGGTCCACAACAGATGGAGAATGTACCCGAAACAGTGGTCAGGGAGACCGGACATCCTACCCCTTCTAAACTCCACCTCGGCCACCAGCTCCGGACAGGCGTGAACAAACCGCCCCATCATCGGCTCACTGAAAAACAAGTTCTTTCCGAAATGGATGACAGTATCGATCGGCGTCGGGATGAAAGAGGCAAGGGGTGAGAAGGCCACGGCTAACAAGTGCCAGAACAGCAGAAAGAGCACTATCCCCAGAACCAGATAGATAACGTAGGAGACCTGGCGGCGCCGCCTATCTCGGCGCGCCGCCGCTCTTACATCAAGAACATCGGTGCTTGTCGTCGTCACTGTGCCTCTTCGTCGTCCTCATGGTTTGGACTCGCCCATGCTGCGGAACCCGAACGCTGCTCGTTTGGTTCTTTACGGCGATTAGTGGCGGACCCCGACAGCCATGACATAGGTGCATCACACCTTGGCCCGCCACCGGCCCTGCCGCCAGAGTAGCGTCTCATCCACCCCCACGGCCTCGAGTCGGTCCACCTGAGAAGTGTCTGCCTCCAAGAGTGCCTCACCCCGGCGGGCGACGTCGTCGTTGACCGGGTGCCGGCCACGCCCGAGTTCCGCAGCCACCCTAGCCCCGATTCTCCATGCGGGGGTTTGGACCGGGCGAGCAGTGGTGTGGGATACGAGCTTCTGACCAGGGACTACGGCCATCTCCAGTATGAGTGAATCGGGGCTAGGCGGGTGCTGGGCGTCAGCGATGCGATGGCTGACACCCGAGGTGGAGACGCGAATGGACACCGACTCTCCGATGATGCGATGCCACTCACCGACTGGGTCTCCCGTGGCCGGGAACCGCTCACAGTTGCATGAACGCCGACGGAGCCCGCACATCCGGCGCCCGCCACTACCAGGCAACAGGCTGAAACGTCCTGCTTCTAGAATGCTTCTCCGTGTGGATCGCGCAGCGTCGACCCGGCAAGTCTGCCCGGCTTGGTCTCGCCGTTCTTCGCGACGAGTTGGTGCTCGCACCCCAGGCGTCCTGCGTCTTGTCGCGACCTATCCCGGTCGGAGAGCACGTGTTGATTCCCGCTTCAGATCGAAGCACCACAACCGACCGGTCGAGATGAAACTGGAGAACGTGTGACTCGCAAGCTGTGGCTAATCGGGATGATGAGCTCGGGCAAGACCAAGGTGAGCAAGAAGCTCTCCAAGCGCAGCGGTCTACCCGTGGTGGATCTCGACGACGAGATCGTGGAACGGGCAGGGATGAGCATTCCTCAGATCTTCGAGGCGCAGGGTGAACCGGCTTTCCGTGCGATGGAATCCGAGGAGGTGGCGCGCGCTGCCGCGAGTCCGCAACAGATGATCGTGGCAACCGGTGGGGGTGCGATCCTTGATGGAACGAATCGGCGTCTGATGCGGGAGACCGGGCTCGTGATCTGGCTGAAACCCTCCATCGATTCCCTGATCGCCAAGGGTAAGACCCGTGACCGCCCGCTCCTCCTGGGCCACGACGACCTCGCAGCGCGTTATACGGAGATCTGGGAAGCCCGAAAGCACCTCTACCGGGAAGCCGCCCACTTCAGCATCCCGATGGACGGCAGGACGAAGAAACAGGCTGCCGAGGAAGCCTGGACGTTGTGGAGAGCAACGTGACCTTGCGAGGGGTACGAGGCTCTTGCGGGAGAACAGTCTGCCTACGCTGCGTCTCGCCCGCCGCTGGACCGATCTAGGAGGGTACTGAGCAATCCACCAGCGGCCTGCCGTCCGTTAACCCGGGAATCATGCTGGCCTTCGTGGGGCGGTTTGGGGCGTGCGGGGTCTCAATCCGACCTGCGGTCATATACATGGGTCTTGACTCGGCACCAGCCGCCGGGAGACAGGTCCTGGTCAACTACCGTTGACCGCATGCGCGGCAAGTGGTTGATCCTTCTGGCCGCGGTCTTGTGGGGCACGACGGGTACGGCGCAGGAGTTAGGCTCTGACGGGTCCAGCCCCTTGGTTGTCGGATCGCTGAGACTCTTGCTCGGCGCTGGAGCGCTAATCCTCATCTCGGCGTTCGGCGCTCGGGAAGCTGGGTGGCGGTGGTTGGTTCGTCCGGCGACGCTCGTCAGCGCGATCGGCATGGCCTCCTATCAGCCGTTCTTCTTCTCCGGCGTGGACCGAACCGGCGTGGCGGTGGGTACTCTCCTCGCAATCGGATCCGCACCGGTCTTCGTCGGCGCTATCGAGTCCGCTCGTAGCGGCGTATGGCCACGTCGTACCTGGTTACGGGCAACCGTCCCGGCAGTCTCGGGCCTGACCATCCTCGTCCTTGCCCAGGGAGGTGCAGTCGTCGACGGTCTTGGCGCTCTCCTTAGCCTCGTCGCCGGGCTTTCCTATGCCGTCTATGTCGTTAGCGCAGGTCGGCTGGCTCGGTCAGGTCCCGCACACCGATCTGTGGCTGTGACTTTCTGCCTGGCCGCCGTGATACTGGCGCCGGTTGTGTTGACCCGGGACATTTCGTTTGTCACCAGCCCTCGCGGAGCCACCACGACCTTGTGGCTGGGACTGGCGACAACCGCCGCCGCCTATCTGGTGTTCACTGCAGGCCTCCAGGTTACGGACACGATCACCGCAGCAACGCTTACGTTGGGTGAGCCCGTTACAGCCACGCTCCTCGCTGTCCTAGTCGTCGGAGAGACCGTCAGCACCATCGGATGGGCAGGCATCGCGTTGACAATACTCGGCTTGGCTCTCGCCGCGCGCAACACCAACCACCCGCATGAGACTCACGGCTCTTCGCGCCCTGGCCCTTACAGGTCCTTCCGTCGCACATGGTGAAATACGGTACCGTCACGGCTACCGGCCCCATAGGATCAGCCTCACAGAGGTCCTCCAGCCTCGGATGTCTCTGATCAGCACCCCGATTATGGAGACCCCCCGTTCACCGCGTCGGTGGGACAGAACTCACCAGGAGCGCATTCCGTCCTGTCGAACACACCGTCAGCCGCCAGCCCCTCAACAGCCGACCGATGAACCCCCGCCGCATCCGGATCAGAATACCCCTCGGACGCCGCACCAACAGCACTCACACCAGGCCCCAACACCGAACCCACAAGAACCGCAACAACCACCGACCCCACGAGTCAACCGCTGCGCGAGGGCTGATGGTGATCAGTTGTTGACCCTTCCGCTACGATCAGTGACGCGTGGTCTTTGCAGGGATGGTATGAGGCTGTTTGAGCTGGGTGACCGAGTCCTTCGGTTATCTGACGGTGAGATAGGCGTCGTCGTGTCCTTCGACAAGTATCTTGGGTACCAGGTGGCGTTCCGGTCCGGTCTTGAGCATGTCGGTGGGTCGGCGATCGAGCTTCTCCCACTTGAACCGGAGCAAGCGTTGCTGACGGGTGAGTTCAGTTCTGTGGAACTCTACGGGCTTCGTGTCCAGGCTCTATATCTGCAGCACGCATACCGGTATGACACGCTGGCCGGTCTGTCCAATGCTCGGATAGAGCCGACTTTCCACCAGATCATGGTAGCGCTACAGGTGCTGGCTAAGAGTCGGCCGCGTATGATTTTAGCTGACGAAGTTGGTTTAGGTAAAACTATAGAGGCTGGGCTTATTCTGAAGGAACTACGGGCTCGTCGCGTGGTGGATCGGGTGTTGATAGTGGTCCCTGCTTCGCTCCAATGGCAGTGGGAGCAGGAGCTCCGGTCCAAGTTCAACGAGCACTTCGAGGTGCTTGACGGGGCCGCGTTGAAGTCCTTAGCTAGGCGGGGTGGTAACCCGTGGCGGAAGCATGGGAATGTGATCTGTTCCCTCAGCTTGGCCCGCAGAGAGGTTCACGCCGAGCAGATTGTGGAGGCGGGATGGGATCTCGTGATCTTCGATGAGGCTCATCGAGTTCGTCGTAGTCTCCATGGTAAGCGGGTTACTTCCACTCTGGGCTACCAACTGGCAGACAAGCTAAAGGAGGGTGTCGATGGGATGCTCCTCCTCACAGCCACGCCTATGCAGCTACATCCTTACGAGCTCTATTCGCTGATCGAGTTGGTGGAGCCGGGGATCTGTGACTCGTTCGAGGAGTACGAGCGGGACAGACAGGATCTCCCTCGTCTAGCCGGCATAGCTAAGGACGTTCAGCAGTGGGATGTATTGGATACAGATCGCCGGGAATCTTTACTGAGGTTTTTTAGTTCGTATGATCTTGACGTGCACGCTAACGATGATCGGGACGCCGCTTTAAGGGTTCTGGATCGGCAGCATCCATTCGCGCGTACCATGATCAGGAACAGAAAGTCTGACATCGGCGGGTTTACCCAACGGTGCCCGGAACTCGTTGTTGTTGAGATGGATCTTGAGGAGAAGGAACTATATGAGGATGTGAGTGGCTATCTCCACGAACAGTACAATATGGCTCAGGCTAAGAATCAGAGGGCCATCGGGTTTTTGATGGTGACCTATCTGAAGATGCTGTCCTCTAGCTCAAATGCGGTTAGAGCAGCTCTCCGGAGACGAATCACTAAGCTTACCGCGGAGTTAGGTGTAGACAGAGCCGGTGATATCAAGAACGGCGAGCAGTTCGATGCTTGGCCGGATCCGAGAGAGCTTAGTTCTGAGATCGAAGGCAGTGAGCACCGGAGTGTGTCGACGGATAGTAGTAAGATTAGGACAGAGATAACTGTATTGCAGGATCTGGTCGGTCGCCTCGGTAAAGCGCGTGACTCCAAGGCAAGTCAACTGCTCCTTACTCTTCGTCGTGATATCCAGCCCGATGAGAAGGTCATTATCTTTACTCAGTTTCTCGAAACTCAAGCCTTCCTACGGAAAATGCTGGATTTTCATGGTTATGAAGTGGAAGTATTCAACGGAAGTATGAGTCAAGAGGAAAAGGATAAGGCGGTAATCCGCTTTCGGGAGCGATCTCAGATTCTAGTCGCTACTGAAGCAGGAGGTGAGGGCCGTAACTTCCAGTTCACTCATATACTATTCAACTATGATCTTCCTTGGAACCCAATGAAGATCGAGCAACGAATCGGCCGAATGGATAGGATTGGACAGAAGCACGACATCTACATCTACAACTTTGCGTGTAAAGGGACTATCGAGGAAAAAATACTGGATGTGCTCAATAAGAGAATACGTCTATTCGAAGAGTCTGTTGGGTCTCTCGATCCAATTCTAGGAGAACTGGAAGGTGATATCAAGAGATTGGCCTTTGATGGGGGAGCGGATACTACCCGAGAGCTAGCATTACTCGAGTCCGATCTTGAGAGGAAGGTACGAGAGGCGCGTGAACTGGAGAATGAGAAGAAGTACTTAGCCCTCGATCCGGCTATCTTTCGGCAGGGCCAAGCCAATCGGCTGGTTGAACAGCGGATCATGGCCGGTCCGTCGGATCTGCAGAACTACGTAGACGCTGCTCTCCGGTACTTTGGAGGCAGAGTTGCTGAGCACTCCGATGGGGGAGTCGGTATCTATCTATCCCCGGATCTCCAGAGGCGACTGGGCGCCAAGAACGGTTCATATCGTGGGGTGTTCGACTATCGCGAGGCGTTACAACGCGAAGACTTGGAGTTCTTCGCTCTCGGCCAGAGTTTGATCGACTCTATTGTGGAACTTCCGATGGGTACGCAGCCCGCAGTGGCGTGCCGCCGGCGTGGCGAAGAGCTTCAGGGAGGTCCTCACATCGAGATCTTCTACACCATAGAATCTGACGGGCCGGTTCGCTTCGGACAGTTCGTCCGGCATCTGGTGGGCGAGGACCTGCATGTGGAAGAGACCAAGGTCACAGAGATGCCGGAGATCGGAGAACCTTCACCACGCTGTGATCTACCGAGTTGGGCCGAGAGTGCATTCGAGGCCAGCAAGCTTAAGCTCGCGGCTCGACAGGAGAGATCAAGATCGAGAGTCCAGGATCTCCACACGGAATGGTATGAAGAGGAACTCGATCGTACCCGACGTATATATGAGGATCGGGACAGGCGCCTACGACAGGAGATCGAAGACTACAGCGCCAGGATCGACAGATTGGAGGCCACCGGAACTCCACAGGAAAAACGGATCCTGCCAGCTATCCGAGGTAGGTTGAACAAGGCCCGAACTCGCCTGTCTAGCGACAAGGAGGACCACGACGCCAAGCTGATAGAGTTACAGGAACAGAAGTCCGATGTTTCAGTCCGGATTCGAGCGGCGGCGTTGGTGGTGGGAGATTGACAAGCGATCTCGCCTACGGAATCGACTACGGGACGACCAACAGTTCCATCTCGATCGCATACCCCGATCAGGTAGAGGTATTGAACTTCAACCCTGATGATCCACTACCTGCCTCTCTGCCATCCACCGTCTATCTACACCGCGATGGTCTACGACTAGCCGGGAAACAAGCCATCGATCAGTTCACGATCACGGGTGGCAGGAATACAGCATGTCAGCGGTGCTCACTAGTGACGTATACGAGGAAGTTCGGGTATGAGACGGACTGTCGCCAGTACCAGCGGAGAAGCGGCTGTGTTGACTCCCGTTTGATGAGTGAACTCAAGAGCGAGCTCACAGACGGCTCACTCAAGGGAACCCACTCCTGGGCGAACGACTTCGAGATGGAAGACCTGGTAGCCGTCGTGCTCGCCCACTTGAAGAACCATGCCGACCGCCAAACCGGACAGGACATAACCCGCGCAGTGATAGGGCACCCGATCGCCTTCTTCGGCACCACCGGCGATCGGTTCGATCAACGTCAGGACCTAGCGGAGGCCCGTCTCGAGGATGCGGCACGGAGGGCAGGATTCACCGAAGTGGAGCTCTATCCGGAGCCGGTCGCAGCGGCGCTGGACGAAGTGTTAGAGGACGGGTACGTGGTCACGGCTGATTTCGGCGGAGGGACCTTCGACATGGCCGTCACCAGTATCGCGGGAGGAGAGGGAGAAGTGGTGAGCATGGAAGGCGCTGCTGTCGGTGGTTCCATGTTCGATAAGCGGATCTTCGAGTCGAAAGTAGCGCCGAAGCTCGGGTTACTGCAGGGCTCGATTCCCGCCTGGTTCAGTACGGGACTTTCCAGTTTGGAGAACTTCAAATACCTACTAACCAATCCGCATACCTTTAACGTCATCAATGATCTCCAAAAACTGGATCACCAAGCCGGGACTATCGTTCGGTCCATAATCATCGGTGGCCAAGCGCCTCGGTTCTACAAGGCTATCGAGAATGCCAAGATCGCTCTGTCAACCGCAGAAAGATCGTCCATCGAGTTCCACCCTCCCCAAGGCGGCCTGTCCATCGACCTGAGCCGAGCCGAACTAGACCTGATAGTCGCTCCCTACATCGAGACGGTCGAAGCGCAGATCATGAAAGCTCTCTCTACGGCCAAGATCGAGCCTGATCAGGTGACGACGGTGTTACGCACCGGCGGGTCATCTCGGCTCGGTTCTTTCGTGGAGTTGCTGGAGGGACTGTTCGGGGCGGAGAAGGTACGGGAACGTGAGCCGTTCACCACAGTCGCCTATGGTCTGGGGATAGTCGCTCAGGAGACATGGCTGTGACAGACAAAGACCCAGCTCGACAGACCGACGAGTTCTACGTTCCAAGCCCGGAGGAGTTGGAACAAGGTCTAGATGCTCCGCCCCGCAGGCGTCGTAGAGACCGTGCCCAACCAGATAGACACCGGGGCGAAAGCCGAGCTTCATGGGCTCGTCGACTGTTCCGGATTCGGCCCGGTGTCGGCCAGAAGAGAACCGAAGCACCGCCGCCGACTCCGATTCCGCCCCGAGTGGACTCTCCGCCAGCGGCACCGCGAACCGAGCCGGATCCACCTATCAACACTGAACCTGTCTCCAGTACCCGGTCCCTTCCCTCCGCGCCTCCCAGCCCACCGGAAAGCCGGGCGAAGCCCCCTGAAACGAGATCCGGTCGATCTGTTCCGCCTCCCAAGGGCGACAAGCCATCTTCGTCCGTTCCCTCGAAACAACGTCTGCGCCGCATCGCCATACCTGACCGAAGACAGCAACCGCCCGTGGAGGAACCCGATGTTCCCTTCCCCGAATACCTGCTCGACAGGCCAAAGTCCCTGGGACACCAATTCGGTCAGTTCACGAAGAACCGTTCCTTCTCCGGCGAGGACTTGTACGAGGGAAGCTGCACGAACTGTGACTCGAAGGCCATCGCAAGACACAGCGCACCGGAGAACTGGACAACGGCGGATGCGGGCATGTGGGACCTTCGGGGCGCCGCATCAGACACAGCCTGCAAAGGCACCGCCGGGGCGACCGTTGGACAATAGAGTACGTATTCTCAGCGTGCTGGTCTCGTCACTCGTCGAGAACTCCGCGGTTGAGGGAAGCCGGATTTCCTTCGGGCCCAGGTGTGTCTTCGCACGGGAGGCCCCCACGTCGCCCAACACCTCGATCGTCGCCGCTCGTACCACGGCTGGTGGTCGCGGCCGACGGCGTGGTCGTAGGTGATGGCGCCGCCGTCGTCGACCACCGCGTCGTAGACGGCGCGCTTGATCTTCCACCATTGATCGAGAATCGAGCCCCGGGTCGGCAGCGCAGTGGAATACGAAGAAGGGGACAGGACCGTCCCGAGACGTAGCTGAACCGTCCCCCGCCCCCTCCACATACAGTCCGACCCCGTCCACGATCCGCACGTTGGCAGCGAACAGGACAGCCTGACCCGAATTTGGCGGGTGTTTCGCGTTTTGGGTGAGGCTGGTCCGGGGTGGGGTTGCGGATCTTGGTGTGGTGTTCGCGCGTGGTTCAGACTCCCTCTATTGTCTGCGGTGGTACAGGCCGGTCGGCCTTCACGTCTCTCAAGTCTGCTTCGATCTGAGCGACGTGATCGTCGTACCGGCCCGTAGCCAACGCGATGCCGAGGTTGATTCGGGTCAGCCCGACATCTGGTGCCCGTCCAGTGCCCAAGTGGACGCCCGAGGTTTTCATCCGGTTCTCGACGGGCAGGAATGCAAGCACCTGACCCTGATGGACCTCTGTGTTCACCGAAATGAGCTTCGCCCACAGCCAGGTCCGGTTTGTCCTGGTGCCAGAGAACACGGCCCTCTGGTTGGTAATAACAAAGTGCCTTGGTCGAGGACAGTTGGGACTTCCTCCGACGCCTGCATGCTGCCTCGCGAGACGCTCGGACGGTAGGTCACACCCTTCGCGATTCGGATGGACACCCCGTAGGAGGTAGAACCGTAGTTGATCTTGCGGGACTCGATCTCCACCAGTTCCGCTCCGGTCACTACATACAGGAGTTCCTCGTTTTTCTTGGGGATTATCGGCGCTTGCTATTCGTCCCAAAGCTCGTTGTAGTGTTTCGCAGCGTCGAGCGCCTGTTCGATGCCTTCTATGGTGTCCTTCCACTCTCCCAACGCCTCAGCGTATTCTCTCTCCGGCTGCTGCCTTCGCCTCAGCTGCTGCCTTGGCGAAACGCCTTTCCTTCATCCGCGCAAACAACTGTCGGTCTCCTTCCCCCTGGTCTGTGCCGTGCGAGTGGCCGGACTTGAATCGGCGACCTCTCGCTTCGCAGGCGAGTCTAGGTTGGGCTTCCCTTCGGCGTGGTTATTCGTCGTTATCGTCGGCTGAGGGAAGGTGCAGGTTCAGGGCTGCTACCAGGTCATGCCGCTCGACGGGGGGGGTCGTTCCGGAGTTTCTGAATCCGTGAGAGAGTGGACGAAACGTTCCTCTGCGTCTCGAGGGTGTCGGGGGTCTCTGACGTGAGTTCGCTGCGCCAGCGGGCGCCGAAGTCCTCGATATCGTCGTAGGCCCGGCCTAGGAGGGTACTGAGCAATCCCACCAGCGACATGCCAACCGCCGGCAAAATTCCTGGGCCGGCGGGCGGCAGGCCCGAGCAATCGTCATTGTTCAGCACCCTCCTAGGGGTCTGGTGTCGACATCCGAGTTGAGGACGGTTCGGATTAGGTCGATCGTGTAGTGGAAACACGCCCACCATCGCACCCCGCTGACCAGGCAAAACGCAAAACACCCGTCAAACTCGCGTAAGAAGAAGTGGTGGACCCCATTAGGAGCTCACCACACCGGGTCAACCTCCACCTCAGTTTCCGAGGGATTCGCTATGATCAGCAACCCAAGCGGGCACCGGCAGACGGTCACGGACAGCTACGGGCCCGGCTGGCGTCGACTATTGAGGCACGAACCCTGACGATGGATCTTCTGCGCTGGGGGGACATCCACGATCAGGTCATGGCCATCGAAGGCGCCCAGTCGGTTGACGAGCGCGTCGTCGTTGACGCCCTCGTCGAGATCTCGTCCTCTCTCTATTTCGCTCAACATAGTGGGAGGGCCATAGCCAGCCCTGGGGACCTTCGCGTCATGGATCAGGTTCTCTCGGCTGTCAAGACAGTCAGCGACGCGCTGGCCGAGCGGTTTGCTCTGCCGGCGGTGCACATGGCCGGCACAGGCCCAGTTCACGGTCGACGAGAAGCCAGGGCTGCGATGGCAACTTATCTGTGGAAACCGCTGGGCAGGCTGTGGACGGCTCCGCTCGCTGAGCCTGCCAGCGCATGGGCCTTCTGGGCGACGGAGACGGGCAATGCCAGGACATGGGATCGCCAGCTCCGATACGAGACCCCCGCCACTGCGTCGCGTGTTGTGGTCGACTCACTCGACAGCGCCGACAAACTCATCGGCCACAGCACGTTCGTGGAGGTCGCCCACAATCTGGAAGACACCGGAATCGAACGGGTCGACTTTTCCTGGCGATGTGTGCTCGAAGCCGAGTGCAGTGCCCTTCGGGGAGAACGAGACGCTACTAGCTATCCGTGTGCGCTCGGAACCGAAAGCTCTATCTGGCTCACCATACCCGTGCCGACATCCGAGCGTGAGCACGACACCACACTCGACGACCCGTACCGAGAACCCGGCTGGTTCCTCTACCACTGATCCAAGCCCGACGCGGTTCCTGGCGGGTGTCCTTCCCGATGGAGGGACCAGGAACTGCTCAACAGCTCGGCCGAGGGAGGGGACGCGATGCGGCAACGCCAAGACTTCGGGCACCGTATCAGCCTTTACCAGAGATATCCGACAGGGTTCCCGGAACTGCAGGCTACGCGCTCGCCCAGCTTGTTGAGGGTTTCGTTCTGCTGTTACTAGAGATACACCGCCATTATCTCTGCGCAAGATCTGAAACGCTGCGAGATTCGACAGAAACGTTAGGGAACCGGGTACCCGGGGTGGGATTCGAACCCACACGCCCCTTAGGGGCAGCGGAGTTTAAGTCCGCCACGACTACCAGTTCCGTCACCCGGGCTCTGGTTCCATTCTCGCACCAGGAAGGTCGTCGGGCAATAGGCTGATGGTGGCCGTTAGGAGGGTCCTGGTGGATTGCTCAGCATCCTCCTAGCGGGGCTCGACCCAGTGCGGGTTGCCGACCGGTTGGCCATTGTGCTCGGTCACGCAGGGGACCGGGCAGTCCAGGGGCTCCACCCAAGGGGCTACGAGTTCGCCTACCGGGTTGGGGTTCCCGGCCCGGGCGTCGGCGTAGTGGGCGTGGAGGCACTTGACCCCCCGTGCAGCGCCGGCAACGCCGCCGGAGGGGGTGTGTTCGGCGTCGGACGGCAATAGGGTGTTCCGTTGCCGGGCGTAGCGAGCGTGGGCGGCTTCGAGGGCGGCTCCGAACTCGGGAAGGCGGGCTGCCCGCCGTTCCATCGCCTTGACCCCTCCCCCGCTCTCGAGACGGCTCACCCTGCGGACCGCCAGGGGGCAACTCAGCCAGTAGAGGGTGGGAAAGGGGGTGCCGTCGTCGAGGATCGGCGGCACCTGCACCACCACCGGCAAGGACAGATGGCAGCGGGAGACGACCTGTATATCGGCTCGGGAGGGCCGCCCGATCTGGACCGCTACCTGGAGGCGGTCATCCATCGACCAGGTCACGTCCTGTCAGGTAGTCCCAGAGAGCCTCCCAGAAACCGCCGGACGCCGGAGCCGGGACCTGGTCCTCCAGCGGTTCCGGGGCGGCTACCGCGAGGGGATCTTCGGGGGAAAAGACCACGTAGCTGATCTCACCCGGCCGTACGTAGCCGAAGTCGGTCCTGGCGATGCGTTCGATCTCCGTCGGGCTGTGGAGGGCTTCGATCTCCCGCTCCAGCCGGGCGTTCTCCTCCTGGATCTCCAGCAGTTGGACTTCCCTGGCCTGCACGTCGCGGTTGAGAGAGATCAACTGGCGGACCGGGAACACATTGGCGGCCGCCACCAGTAGACCAGCTACGAGTAGCACCGGGATGAACCACCTGCGCCGCTTGGGTTTCTTGGCCATTACCGGCCTTTGTACAGGGAGAACCCCGGGTAGCGCGCCTGGTCCCCGAGCCTTTCCTCGATCCGCAGGAGTTCGTTGTACTTGGCTGTGCGTTCGGACCGGGCAGGAGCGCCCGTCTTGATCTGACCGGCATTGGTGGCCACCACCAGATGCGAGATGAAGGTGTCCTCGGTTTCGCCCGATCGATGGGACACCACCCGGCCGTAGCCGGAATCCCGGGCGAGGTCCATGGTATGTAGCGTCTCGGACAGGGTCCCGATCTGGTTGACCTTGACCAGGACGGCATTTGCCACCCCTTCGTCGATGCCGCGCCGGAGGATCGATTGGTTGGTGACGAAGATGTCGTCTCCCACCAACTGGACCCGGTCGCCGAGGCGCCGGGTGAGTGCGGCCCACCCCTCCCAGTCGTCTTCGGCCAGCCCGTCCTCAATGGAGACGATCGGGTAGTCGGCCACCATCTCCTCGTAGAAATCGACCACGGCGCGGGACGGGAGGGCACGGCCTTCGAGGTGATACAAGCCATCCCTGTGGAACTCGCTTGCGGCCGAGTCGAGGGAGAGGCCGATCTCCTCGCCCGGACGGTATCCCGCCTGCTCGATCGCATCAACCAGCAGGTCCAGGGCCGCACGGCTCCCGGCCAGATCCGGGGCGAAGCCCCCCTCGTCCCCGACGTTCGTGGTGAGACCCTTGGCTGTCAGCACCTTCTTGAGGTGCTGGTAGATCTCTACACCCGCCCGCAGCGCCTCGGAGAAAGACGGCAGGCCACCCGGTACGAGCATGAACTCCTGGATATCGAGCGGGTTGGCGGCGTGCGCGCCTCCGTTGAGGACGTTGAGCATCGGGACCGGCAGCATCCGGGCGGCGGGTCCACCCAGGTAGCGGAAGAGCGGGAGACCGATCTGGCGGGAGGCGGCATCGGCGATGGCGAGCGAGACCGCCAGGATGGCGTTGGCGCCGAGGCGAGCCTTGTTGGACGTGGCATCGAGGTCGAGCATCACCTGGTCGATGTGCTGCTGGTCGGTGGCGTCGATACCTAGGATCGCCGGGCCGATCAGGTCGGTCACGTTGGCGACCGCCCGGGTGACCCCCTTACCCGCGAAAGGCGCGCTCCCGTCCCGGAGTTCGACCGCTTCGAGTGTTCCGGTGGACGCACCGGACGGGACCGCGGCGCGGCCGACCGCGCCCCCGGCCAAACCCACTTCTGCTTCGAGCGTTGGATTGCCGCGGGAATCGAGAATCTGTCGTGCTCGGACATCGCTGACGGTTGTGACCATCGGAACCCCCGTAGTTATCACCCGAATCTATCACGCGAGAATGCAAGATTCGCGCAACCTGTGGCTCGGACCCGTGCAGAACCCTCTCCGACCCGGTGATCGGGAATCCGAAGACAGCTTGGGGGACGGTTCGGGCGCGCTTAACCGGCGCAGTGCCTACTTCTCCTCACTCTTGGCCTGCTCCCAGAGGGCGTCGAGGCGGCCCAGGTCGGCCGACTCCAGGTCGTCGAGTTCCTCCATCCGGCGGAACCGTGTCTCGAAACGCTGGACCGCCCGCCTAAGCGCCATCTCCGGTTCGACATCGAGGTGGCGGGCCAGGTTGGCCACTGCGAACAGGACATCGCCCAGTTCGTGGTTGGCTTCGGGCCGGTCGAGCACCTCCACCAGTTCGGCTAGTTCTTCCTCCACGTCGCCGATCACCGAGCGGGCGTCCGGCCAGTCGAAGCCGACCCGGGAGGCCCGGCGTTGGAGCTTGACGGCTCGCTCGAGTCCGGGCATCGCCTCGGGAACCCCGTCCATGAGGGAGCGGGGCGGCTTGCCCTCAGCCTTGATCGCCTGCCAGTTGGCGATCACCTCCTCGGCGCCGCTGACGCGGACATCCCCGAAGACGTGGGGATGGCGGTGGACGAGCTTGCGCAGCAGCCTCTCGGCGACGTCCTCGACATCGAAGGCGCCGGCTTCGGAAGCCAGGTTGGAATGGAAGATCACCTGCAGCAGCACGTCACCCAACTCATCCTCCACATCGGCGTAGGCAACGTAGTCGGGATGGTCGACATCGGGAGATCCGGAAGGCAGGCGGCCGATCGCCTCCAGCAACTCGAAGACCTCCTCCACGGCGTAGGGCGTCAGCGACTCGTGCGTCTGCCGGCGGTCCCAGGGGCATTCGACCCGCAGGCGCCGCATGGCCTTGATGGCCCCGACCAGGCCCGTGCCGGGAGGATCCAGGAAGAGACTGGTCCTGAGACCGGCCAGGTCTACGGGCACGGTGTCGATCGGGTAGGTGACCACCGATGCTTCCGGGGTGCCCAGCTCGGACAGAACCGTGATCGGCGTGTCCGGTGGGAGGGTCCGGCGGAACCTTCCCAGCACATCGTCGAGGACCAACTCCGTGTCGACCTGGAAGACCACCGTGGGCAGGTGGAGCATCAACGGGTCGGGAAGATCCCTCCCGTCGAGCAATGTGAAGCCGCGCTCGGTCGGGTCGACTTCCAGCGCGGTGAATACCTCATCGAGGAACGACGGGGCCGGGATGACCCGAACGGTCCTGCCCGTCTCCCGGCACCGGGCCCGCAACTCTGCGACGGAGCGCTCTCCATACACAGGGCTGCCGGGGACGGCATACACCACGTCTCCCGCTGCGGAGGCATCAAGAACTCGCTGCGCTATCCCCTCGTAGACCTCCTCGAAGGTGTCAGCAATGTCGTAGAGGTCGTCGCAGGTCACGACCTCCCTCAACCCGGCCAGTTCCGCAGCGGCCGGGTGCTGCAAGGTTCGGAGCACCACCAGGTTGGCGGGATCGGAGAGGATCTCCACCACGTCGGCGGGGGTGCGGTCGAGGGTTCCCGGACCGAGGCCGGTGACGACCAGCCGGCGGGTCAGCTGCCCGGCGGGATGACGTTCGGCTGGGGGTCGGTCGTCCATGTACCGTATTCGGGTTCCACATGCACGTCGGCGGCGGTGAGCGCCCCGGTCAGCCATTCGATCCACAGCTGCTCTCCGGCTCCGGCCTTCATCTCCTCGGCCAGCTGTGCCCTCGCCTCCTCGAAATTCGGCATGACCCTGTCGTGGACGAGGATCACATGCCATCCGAACTGTGTCTCCACCGGCCCGTAAGGAACGCCCAAGTCGGCGGCGAGGGGGGCATCGGCGAACTCCGCTACGTAACCGCTGGGAGAAGCGCATCCTAGATCACCTCCATTGGGACCGCTCGGACCAACCGACAATTCGGCCGCCAGGTCGGCGAACTCCTCACCGGCCATGGCACGTTCCAGAGCGGTGTCGGCCTCGGCCCGGGTCTCGAGCAGGATGTGAGCGGCGCACACCTGGGTGAGACTCGGCGCCATGGCGTCGAAGCGCTGTCTCAGATCGTCCTCGGTGGGACCGGGCCGGCGTGCGACGAGCTCCTCGATTACTCCTTCCGCCAGGAGCTGCTGAGCGCCGATGGTGCGCAGCGACGCCTCGGTCAGGTTGTAGGTGGTGAGGACCTCCTCTTCGGTGAGGCCGGTCTGCACCAACAGGTCTTCGACCATCGTGTCGATGTCGGCGTCGGTGAACTCCAAGCCGAATTGCTGCTGGGCCTCCGATTCGAGCACGCGGTAGGAGATGACCAGCATGAGGGAGCGGGCGAACAATTCGGTGTCGACGGTGTCCCCGTCGGCGGGGATCAGGGCACTTACCTCGTCGAAGGTGACCGGCGAGCCGTCGACGGTGGCTACCTCCTCGGGTCCCCCGCATGCGGCCACGAGCAGGGCCAGGACGACGGACGAAGCGCATAGCCAGACGCGCGTGGGGCAGCTACGGCGAGCAAGGAAAACTGACAACTCGCCTCCTTCCTGATCGTTCCCGTCCGGTTCCCAGCCCTCGGGCCTCCGGATCCGGCTCCGATGCTACCGGGGCGGCTCGCTATGACCCATTCCCGTTCCCCTCACCGGACAGCACGCCGGTCGCCGGCCGGCCACATGGCCTTCAGGAAGTCGAGCAGGAAAGCGACGATCTCCCCCGGGCGGGGCGACGGAACGAAGAGCCTTGCTTCGGAGGCTCGCAAGATAGCCCTCGGCATCAGGCGTTCCAGGCGGATCTCCTGCGACTGGGTGAGGTTCACGGGTGCCAGGCTGATCTCCCGGCGGAGGCTCACGATCTCGGTGATGCCTATCCGGATGGCCTCCACACGCAACCGAGCGATCTCGAGCAGACGCTCCGCTTCCGGCGGAGGCTGCCCGAACCGGTCCTGCCACTCGGCGGCCACATCCTCCACCTCCTCGCCGAGGGTCGTGTCGGCAAGGCGCCGGTAGGCCTCGAGGCGGGCCGGCGGATCGTTGAGGTAGCCGTCAGGTAGGTGGGCATCCACGGGCAGGTCGATCCGGACCTCCTTCCTCTCGGCGACCGGCAACTCTGTGCCCATCCTCTCGGCCACCGCCTCGGATACCAACTCGACGTACAGATCGAAGCCCACGGCTGCTATGTGACCCGACTGCACTTCCCCCAGCACCGAGCCGGCTCCCCTTATCTCGAGGTCCCGCATGGCTAGCTGCAGGCCGGAACCGAGGTCGGTGAATTCGCCCACCGCTTCCAAGCGGCGGTAGGCCTTCTCCGATAGCGAGGGGCCCTCGGGATGGAACAGGTAGGCGTAGGCCCGCCGGCCCGAGCGACCAACGCGCCCGCGCAGCTGGTAGAGCTGCGCCAGGCCGAGTTGGTCGGCACGCTCGACTATCAACGTGTTCACCTGGGGCAGGTCGAGACCGGACTCGATGATCGTGGTCGCCACCAGGACGTCGTAACGGTAATCCCAGAAGTCGAGCATGGTCTGTTCCAACCGACCCTCGCTCATCCGGCCGTGGGCAACGCCGTAGCGGGCATCGGGAACGAGGGCCCGGAGACTCGCCACCGCGTGGTCGATCGACCGGATCCGGTTGTGCACGTAGAACACCTGTCCCTCCCGCAGGAGTTCTCGCCGGATGGCGGCGGAGATCACCTTGGAGTCGAGAGGGCCCACGTAGGTGAGGATCGGGTGGCGATCCTCGGGTGGGGTCAGGATGTGGCTCACCTCGCGGATACCGGTTAGGGCCATCTCGAGGGTTCTCGGGATGGGGGTGGCGGTGAGCGTGAGCACGTCGACACCCACTTTCATCGCCTTGATCCGGTCCTTGGCCTTGACCCCGAAGCGGTGCTCCTCGTCCACCACCAGAAGTCCCAGCCTGCGGAACCTGACTCGATCCGACAGGATGGCGTGGGTACCGATGACGATGTCCACCTCGCCGGAGGCAAGTCCGGCCACCACCCGGCGGGACTCGGCGGCGGTGAGGAAGCGGCTGAGCATCTCCACCCGGATCGGGTAGGGCTCGAAGCGCTCGGAGAACGTCTGGAAGTGTTGCTGCACCAGGAGCGTCGTAGGGCACAGGACGGCCACCTGGGAATCGTCAGAGACGGCCTTGAACGCTGCCCTCAGCGCCACCTCGGTCTTCCCGAAGCCGACATCACCGAAGACGAGCCTGTCCATCGGGGCCGTGGACTCCATGTCCTGCTTCACGTCTTCGATAGCCGTGAGCTGGTCGCGGGTCTCCTCGTAGGGGAAGGCATCCTCCACCTCCCGCTGCCAGGGGGTATCCGGCGCGAAAGCGCGTCCCACGGCCTTAGCCCTCGCCCGGTGGACCGCCACCACATGGTCGGCCAGCACCGCGGCCTCCCGGCGGACGCGGCTACGGGTGGCCGCCCAGTCGCTGCCGCCCATGCGGCTGACCCTGGGTGACTCGCCGCCGGTGTACTTGCGCACTGCGGCCAGCTGGTCGGTCGGTACGTACAGCTTGTCGCCTTTCGCGTAGGCGATCACGATGTAGTCCCGCTCGACTCCGACGATGCTGCGGCTGACAAGACCGTCGAAACGTCCGATCCCGTGGTGGCTGTGCACCACGTAGTCGCCGGGCGCCATGTCCTGGTAGGCGGGACCTGCTGCGGGACGCCGCCGCCCCGGACGCCGATGGGCACGACGGCGGCCCACGATCTCCTGCTCCCCGAGAACGGCGACCTTGAGCGCCGGGAGCACCACCCCGGTGTCGATGCCGTCGGCGAGGATCCCGTTCCCGCCGTCACCGCTCAGCCCCTCGATCACTGGTAGATGCAGCCCGTGATCGCCCAGGATCCGGGCCACTCTTCGGGCGGCGGGCGCGCCATCCATGGCCAGGATCACGTCGAATCTCCGTCCCACCAGCCGTGCCAGCCTGCTCGCAACGGCCTCCGGATCGCCCGGTGCGGCCCCGAGGACTCCCACCTCGATCCCGCGCTCCTCGGGACGGGTCGGTAGCGGAGGACACTCGACGACACTCTCGGGAAGCGGTGGGGCCAGATCCAGGAAGAGGGATGGACGGTGGCCCCCGTTGGCGTAGCGGTCACCCCAGGTGTCGGCCAGCGCCTCGGCCAGATCCTGCTCCTCCCGTACCAGGTCCTCCGCTCTCGACCGGGATCGGGCCGGATCCAGCAGGACCAGCATCCCGGAGTCCGGCAGTTCGTCCAGGAAGCTGCGCCGCTCCGCGAGCCACGGCAGCCACGATTCCATGCCCGCGAACCTGACCCCGTCGGCGATCCGGTCCCAGATCGAGGAGGCCCATGGCTCGGTGGTCTGCAAGGCTCGGGCAGCAGCCCGGACGGCCGGATCGGGCCGGAACTCGCGGGCCGGGTAGGCGACCACTTCGCTGGTCCACGCCAAGGACCGTTGCGTCCCGACCGAGAAGACCCTTATCTCGTCTATGAAGTCCCCCCAGAACTCCACCCGTACCGGCTCGTCGCGCTGCGCCGGGAAGATGTCGACGATCCCGCCCCGCACCGCGAACTCGCCTCGCGACTCGACCCGGTCGGTGCGCGAGTACCCGGCTGCATCTAGGTGGCTCACCAGATCCTGGAACGGGAGGTCCCTGCCTTCCTCCAGCCGGACCGGATCGCAGGACGAGGAACTCACCCGCTGGATGGCCGCCCGCACCGACGCCACCACCACCAGACCAGGAGGCACCGACAGCATCCGGTGACGCGCCTCCGCCCGGCGCGCCATCGTTGCCATGTTGGGCGACACGTGCTCGAACGGGAGAGTCTCCCAGGATGGGAAGAGGATCGCGTCGTCGACGAACAGCCGCAGGTCGGATGCGAGGGACTCGGCTTCACGTTCGGAAGGGACCACGACGACGAGAGGCCCCTTCACCCGGCGAGAAAAACCGCCGACGGTCAGTGCCCGGGCGGCCGGAGGAACGACCAGCCGGGCCGGGGGCAGGGGAAGGGCCCCGGGACGCCAGCGGTCCAGCAGAGAGGCGAGAGGTGCGCGCACGCCGGTAATAATCGCACTTCCGGTCCGGGACTCTCGAATCGGAAAGAGAAGAAGCTTGCTACCTCACACTTCGGTCAGGCCCTGGGCCCGGAAGGATTCGAGCGCCCGGAAGAAGGTCTCGCGGGCGCTGCGGTATTCGAGCCCCAACTCGCGGGTAGCCCGCGAGCCGTCGTAGCTGGCCCCGAACCGCATGAGCGCAAGGGTCTCCTTGCAGATCGGGACCGAAGTCACGAAGCGCCCGGCAAAGTCCGCCGCGGGACCTAGCGGCGCCAGCAGTCTCCGGGGAATGAACCGGATCGGGTAGCTACGCCCGGTCAGGTCGCACATGAGTCCCACCGCTCGGCGCAGCGAGATGGTAAAGCCGCTCAGCACGTACCGCTCGCCCGGGACCCCCCGTTCCTCCGCCGCGATGTGGCCCCTGGCGCAGTCGTCGTTGTCGACGATCGAGATCGGCGTGTCCACCAGATACTTGAACTGCCCGTTCAACGCCATCAGCAGCAAGCCTCCGGTGCCGGTGGCGCGTCCCGCCCCCTGGACAGAGGAGGGGTTGACCACCACCACATCCATGTCCCCGGCCTCGGCCAGGGCCACCATCTCCCCCTGGTGCTTCGAACGCCCGTAGTGGCTCAGGTAGTAGCCCCGGTGCGGCGTGGTCTCGGACCCGATCGTTCCCGGCTCCTCCCCCAGGGAGACCACCGACGAGGTGTGAACCAGCCTTCTGACCCCGGCCCGGCGGGCCGCCCTGACGACGTTCCGCGTGCCCTCGACGTTCGCCTCGTAGAGCCGTTCCGGCATGCTCGGACAGAACGAAACCCGGCCCGCGATGTGGTAGACCACCTCGCACCCGGCCATTGCGCTTGCCAGCGAGTCCGGGGCGCCTATGTCTCCCCGAACCGGAACCGCCCCCATACCGGCCAGGAGTTCGGCTGATGCCCCGGACCGGGCCAAGCCACGCACCTCCCGTCCCGCCTCCACCAGGTACCTCACGACCGGGGTTCCTACCACCCCGGTGCCACCGGTTACCAGTACGGTCATCGGTTGCCCGGTTCGCCCACCTGGCGCACCGCTTCACGGAACCTCGCGATGTAGTCCCATCCCGATGCGATGGTCACCACCGCGGCGAGCAACATCCAGTACTCGTCGAGGTAGAAGGGTCCCCACGGCTCTGGAAGGCGGAGCATCGCCAGGCCCAGCGCCACGAACTGGACTATCGCCTTAGCCTTGCCGGCCAGGGAAGCCGGCACGAGCATTCCGTCCATGGCGACCACGCTCCGGACGGCGGTCACTACGAACTCGCGCGTCATGATGATGAAGGTCACCCACACTGAAGCCCGACCGACCGAGACGAGGGCGATGAGCACCCCGCTCACCAGGATCTTGTCGGCTGTGGTATCCCAGAACGCGCCGAGAATCGAGGTGATGCCTCGCTTGCGAGCGATGTATCCATCAAGGAAGTCGCTCAGGCCCGCGGCGATGACCAGAACGACCGCTATACCGAACAGGTGCTGTAGCTCCGTCTGTTCGGTCGCCACGACCAAGCCGATGATCACGGGGACACACAGGACTCTGAACAGCGCGAGCCGATCCGGTAAAGAAATAGGCGCTCCCTTCCCGTGCGCCAGAATACACCCCAGGCACGTGTACCCTCCACCCAATGCCGGAACATTTCCAACGCACTCCGGCTGTACAGGGGGACTGGGATCGTCGGTCCGCCCGGCGCGCCCTGCTGGAGCCCCGCCTGTTCGACCTGCTGGTCATAGGAGGTGGGGTGATCGGCGCTTCCGTGGCGAGAGACGCCGCGGGGCGGGGCCTGTCGGTCGCGCTCGTCGAGCAGAACGACTTCGCGGGCGCCACATCGAGCAAGTCCACCAAGTTGATCCACGGAGGGATCCGCTACCTGCCACATCTGCGCTTCGGGCTGGTGCGCCAAGGGCTGCGGGAACAGCAGGTGTTGCGACGCACCGCCGACTACCTCTACTCGGATCTCGACTTCGTGATCCCGCTCTTCGAGAACCGTGGACTCGTCGACCTCCCGTCCTGGATGGTGACCGGGCCTCTCCGCTCACTCACGCTACGGGTGGGCCTATCCCTGTACGACCGTCTCGGTGGCCGGAACCGAGGGGAGCGCCACCGGAGACTCGATCGGGACGACGTGTCCGACCTGTTCCCGAAGCTGCGGAGGGACGCGCTCCAGGAGGGGTTCGTCTATCGGGATGCCCAGACCGACGATGCAAGGCTGACCGTCTCGCTGCTCAAGACGGCGGTCGGGCTGCACGGGGCGGTGGCGGTGTCGCGGATGCGAGCAGTGGACATAGCAAGCAGGAGCGACGGGTTGGTGGTAACGGTTCAGGAGAACGGGGAACCGATCCATGTTCGTTCCCGGAGTGTGGTGGCGGCCACCTGGGCCTTCCCTACTCCCGGTGCCGACGTCACCGCCGGGAGCGGCATCCGCTTCTCGAAGGGGGTTCACCTCGTCTACCGGGCGGACGACCTGGGAGTCGGCGACCAGGCACTGGTACTCCCCGAGACGGACGACGGGCGTCTCCTGTTCATCGTCCCGTGGCGCGGGCTGGCCCTGCTCGGCACCACCGACACCCCCTACGACGGCGATCCCGGCAAGGTCCGTCCCGATAAGGCCGACTTTGAATACCTGGAGCGCCATCTGCGACGGTACGTGGACTGCTCGGGAGCAACGCCGCTGGCGTCCTTCGCCGGGTTACGGACCCTGACCGACGGCAGGGACAGTACCGCCTCCGCCTCCCGTCAACACAGGATCCTCGAGCAGGGTCCCGGGATGTTCACGGTGGTGGGAGGCAAGTTGAGCTCTGCACGGGCCATCGCCTCCGAGGTGGTGGACCGAGCCTGCACATACCTCCGGGTGGACACACCGTCCCGGACGAGCGACGCGATGCTGGTCGGTGGTGGAATCAGCACGGACCTGCGGACTCGTCTGCGAAGCGGATTGGAACGCATCGGGCTACCGGCTGCCTACGGCGACCATCTGATCCGACGCTACGGCACCGAGTCCGTCAAGGTGCTCGGCCTGCTCGAGGATCGACCCGGTATGCGGCTGCTGATGGACCCCACCCCGATCTCGCCGGGCGAGGTCGTCTACACGGCACTCAACGAATCGGTAACGACGGTCGGCGACTTCGCGCTGCGGAGAACCAACATGGCCTGGTCGTGTCCGGACCACGGCCGGGGATGGGCCCCGCTGGTGGCCGCGACACTCGCCGACGAACTCGGCTGGTCACGGGTGGAAACGGCGAAGGCCATCTCCGACTACAAGGACGAACTCATCGAGCAGGGACTCTGATTCTCCCGGCAGAGGCTGTCAACGATTCTAAGGCCGCAAGCGGCGTCTATGGCAAGGACTCGCCGACGAAGGCGTACCCGCAGGGTACATCGAGGAGGCAGGACGCAGCCACAGGCGTCGATGGCGGTCCAGAGCACGCCGACCGCAACGCAGACCGACCACGATCTAACTAGGGCGTGTTCACCTAAATTACACTAATGTGATATCATTATCACATGGAAATAACACAAGAACAATACCAACTCATAGCAGACACATTCCCGAAACCGCGCGGAACCATCAAAATCTCCAACCGCCAAGCCCTCAACGCCATCCTGCACATACTCGAACAAGGCTGCAAATGGCGGGCCCTTCCCAAAGAGTACGGGAACTGGCACACCGTCTACATGCGATTCAGCCGCTGGGCCAAGCGCGGA
>JAPOQZ010000039.1 GCA_026710435.1 bacterium
CAACGCCGACCCAGCCGACGAGCCCCTGCGAATTCTGATCGCCACCGACGCCGCCCGCGAGGGACTCAACCTGCAGGCCCGCTGCCGGGACATGTTCCATTTCGACCTGCCGTGGAATCCGGGCCGTATCGAGCAGCGCAACGGCCGCATCGACCGCAAGCTGCAACCGGCCACCGAAGTGACCTGCCATTACTTCGTGCTGCCGCAGCGGGTCGAGGACCGGGTGCTCGAAGTGCTGGTCAGGAAGACCGAGACCATCAAGAAGGAACTCGGCGGCCTGCCGAAGGTGATCGAGGACGCGGTGGAGCAACGCCTGATCCGCCACGGCATCCGCCATCGCGACGCGGAACACTTGAGACACCAGATCGAGGCCGAGTCTCCCCAGGGCGAAAGCACCCTTGCCGCCGCCGAGGAGATAGAGGCGGCCCGTGAACGGCGTGAGGATCTCGAGGACCAGATCGAGCGTTGCCGGAAGCTCCTCGAGAAGTCTCGGGACTGGGTCAGGTTCTCGGCCGAACCCTTCCGCCAGGCCATCAACTGCTCGCTCCACTTGCTCGGGGCTTCGGAACTCGCGGAGGGCGCCGGCGACAACGGCCACCGGGTATGGACGTTCCCCGCTCTGGAACAACGGGCAGCCACCGACCCGAGCTGGACCTCCACCCTCGATTCCCTGCGTATGCCCCGCCGGATGGATCAGAAGATCCCCGAGTGGCGCCGGGACGCACCCCTCCGGCCGGTCGTGTTCGAGGACACCGGTCGGCTCGACGACCAGACCGTGCACCTGCATCTGGAGCAGCGGGTGGCCCAGCGGCTGCTGGCCCGGTTCCGCTCCCAGGGTTTCATCTATCACGACCTGTCACGGGCCTGCCTGGCCCAGACGAAGGACTCGATCCCTCGCGTGATCCTGCTCGGACGGCTATCGCTATACGGCCGGGGGGCCGAGCGTCTGCACGAGCAGATCATCCCGGTAGCGGCCCGCTGGAGCGAACCGGAACGGCGCTCCGGACCGCTGCGCGCCTACGCTCGGGAAGCGCAGGAACGTACCATGAGGCTTCTCGACGCCTCGCTGGATTCACGCGCCCGAGAACCGGACGATGTGGTCCGCCGAAGACTGCTCGCCGCCGCACGTCTGGACATCGCCGATCTCCGCCCGCATCTCGAGCCTCTTGCGGAAGAGTTCGCGGCAGTGGCCGAGCAACGGCTTGCCGAACGCGGGCGGCGGGAGGAGAAGGCCCTGCGAGAGACCCTCCAGAGACATCGTAAGCAGGTGGTCACCCAGCTGGAGCGTTACGAACGCGAGCACGAGCAGCTCTCCTTCGGATTCAACGCGGCGGAGACTCGGCAACTTAACGCCGACATCCGGCACTGGCGCAGAAGGCTCGCCCAGTTCGACGACGACCTGTCGGACGAACCTGCCCGCGTACGCGACTTCTACGAGGTACACGTGAAACGGGTCGAACCGGTGGGCCTCGTCTACCTATGGCCGGAGACCAACTGATGGCAAAGCGCGACCAGCGGGTAATCGACCATCTGGAGTGGATCGGCTTCGTCCGACCTACCGGTCTGGTGGTGTCGGCACCCGCGCTCGTAAAGGCGGGCGTGATCCTGAACCGCCGGGACATCGCAGGCCAGAAGCTACTCCGCGAGTGGGTCGAGAGCGGCGTTCCCGATCCGGCCGGCACCACGACCGAACTGCCGGACTTCCGGCAGTTCGCCGAGAAGGTACTCGGCTGGAGGTTTTCCCCGAAGGGCTACGCCGGCACCCCTGAGGTCCCGATCCCAGCCGATCTGGAGCTTCCGCTGCCGGAGTCCGGCGAGGCGTTCCGGCCTGACTTCGCAGTTCGCTCCGAACCGCTCAGGGCTACAGCGCCGCCTGCCGTTCCGGAGGGTGACGAGCTGGCGGAGGAACCCTCGCCGTGGCAGCTTCTGGTCAGCGTGTGCGAACCCGGCTCGGACTTGGATCGCGCTATTACCGGGGGCGGTCTGGACCTATCGCCTCATGGCCGGATGGAGCGCCTGTTGAGGAACACGGGCGTTCCCGCGGGGCTCCTCTTCAACGGCGAGACGATCCGGCTCGTCTCGGCTCCGCGGGGAGAGAGCTCCGGATGGCTCGACTTCCAAGTTCGTGACATGGTCCAGACGGCGGGCCGACCGATCTGCTCAGCTATGCGCGAGCTTCTCGGAGAGACGCGCTTGCTGAGCGTGGCTCGGAGCAAACGCTTGGCGGCGCTGCTCGAGGACAGCCGCAAGTTCCAGAACGAGGTGAGCGAGCGCCTCGCCGAACAGGTGCTCCACGCCCTGTATGAACTGCTGCGGGGCTTCCAAGCTGCTCACGACGCTTCGAACGGCCGGCTTCTCGGTCAATGGCTGGCGGACGACCCGGACGAGATCTACCGAGGGCTGCTCACCGTGGTGCTACGCCTCGTCTACCTGCTCTACGCCGAGGAACGCGACATGCTCCCCCAGGACGAGACTTTCCTGGGCGCCTACTCAGTCTCCGGGCTATACGAGAGGCTACGCGCCGACGCCTCCGTGCATCCCGACACCATGGACCAACGCTACGGCGCCTACGCCCAACTCCTCGCCCTCTGGCGCATGGTCCACGACGGCGCGCGAGGCCCGCAGATGGCGATGGCACCCAAGCGCGGCGACCTGTTCCAACCCGACCGATACCCGTTCCTCGAAGGGGGGCTCGGCACATGGCAGACACTCGAACGGATCGAACCACCGCGGGTAGCGGACGGAACGATCCACCGAGTCCTAGAGAAGCTGATAGTCCTCGATGGCGAGCGGATCTCCTATCGGGCGCTCGACGTGGAGCACATCGGCTCCGTCTACGAAACCATGATGGGCTTCCGCCTCGAGAGAGCAACCGGCCGCAGCGTGGCGATCAAGGCCGCCAAGAAGCACGGCGCGCCCGCCACGCTGAACCTCGAAACCCTGCTCTCGGTGCCGATCGCCAGCCGAGTAAAGTGGATCCGCGGCCGTACCGACCGCAAGCTCTCCCGCAAGGTAGGCCGGTCGGTGCGTGAGGCCGACACGCTTGAAGTAATGCACGCCGCCCTCGACTCTGTGATTGACAGGAACGCCACACCTGACATCGTGCCGGCGGAGGCGATGGTGCTACAACCGAGCGAGGAGCGCCGACGTTCAGGATCGCATTACACACCTCGTGGGCTCACCGAGCCCATCGTCCGGATAGCGCTCGAACCGATCCTGGTTTGCCTGTCGGAAAAGGCCAGCGGTTCCGTCCACCCCGAACAGATCCTCGACCTCAAGGTGTGTGATCCGGCAATGGGCTCGGGCGCCTTCCTGGTGGAGGCATGCCGCCAACTCGCCGACGCCCTGATCGAAGCCTGGCGCGCCCATGACGCCATACCAGAGATCCCGCCCGACGAGAACGAGGAGATCTACGCCCGCCGCTTGGTGGCCCAGCGCTGCCTGTATGGGGTGGATCGCAACCCGAAAGCCGTGGACCTTGCCAAGCTGTCACTCTGGCTAATCACCCTGGCCAAGGACCATCCCTTGACTTTCCTCGACCACGCTCTCCGCCACGGTGATTCCCTGGTGGGACTCTCGATCCCCCAGTTGCGCGCCTTCCACTGGAAGGGCAACGCGCCAAACTTCACGGCCGGGGTCGAGGCGCTGCGCGGACAGAAGCACCTCGAACGAGCGGCAGAACTGCGCCGCCGGATCGGAGAGGCGGACGATCAGGTTTCGGATTGGGAACGCCGCGACTGGCTGCACGACGCGGAGAAAGAGACGGACGCGGTACGTTCTCTGGGAGACCTGGTGCTGGCGGCCTTCTTCCACGGGTCCAAGGTGAAGCAGCGCGAGGCCCGCCGCAAGTTCTTCGCAGACCAGATGCTGGTCGGCCAGGCGAAGAAAGATTGGGCATGGCTGACTGAGCTACGTAACAGCGACCCGCCGCTAGCCCCCTTCCACTGGGAGATTGAGTTCCCCGAAGTCTTCGACCGGGCTAACCCGGGATTCGACACAATTGTCGGCAATCCACCCTTCCTCGGAGGGCGAAACCTCACCGCGACACAAGGTGCCGTTTACACGAGTTGGCTAAGGACAATCCACACTGGTTCCAGCGGTGGTGCGGATCTGGTGGCACACTTCTTCAGGAGGGCCTATGATTTGATTCGAATCGGAGGCAACTTTGGCCTAATCGCCACTACTACGATCGCCCAAGGTGATACTCGTGCCAGTGGCCTGCGTTGGATTTGCACGAATGGTGGTGAGATATTCTCTGCCACGAGACGGATCAAATGGCCTGGACACGCGGCGGTATTGGTGAGTGTTGTCCATGTAACGAGAGGCAGGTTCAATGGTAGCCGCTTCCTTGACCAAAGGCCGGTGGCGACGATAACTAGTTACCTGTACCATCGCGGTACTGATGAGGATCCACAGAGGCTTTACCAGAACCAGAACCAGAGCTATCAAGGAACGGTAGTCCTCGGTATGGGTTTCACCTTCGATGACACGGATACGGCTGGAATAGCATCTCCCATCACAACAATGGCGAGAATACAAACAGCTCATCCTGCTAGTGAGCAGATAATACAACCCTATATCGGAGGTAAGGAACTCAACTTCAGCCCAACCCAGGCGCATCACCGTTACGTTATCAATTTCGGTGAACATAGTGAGGCGACCTGTCGGCGCACCTGGCCAGAACTTTTTGAGATTGTGGAAGAGAAGGTGAAGCCGAACAGGATAAACAAGGACGCAACCAAGTACCCACGAATGGTACACGAATGGTGGAAGTACTGGAACCCTCGATATCAACTATATAATGAGATCCGATCCTCGGATAGAGTCCTGGCCAACGCCAGAGTCAGTAAATGGGTTCAATTTACTTTTCTACCTACAAATATGATCTATTCCGACAAAATAATAGTATACCCACTTGATACTCAGTCGGCGTTCTGTGCTTTGCAGTCGAGACTCCACGACATATGGGCGAGGTTTTTCTCTTCAACAAGGGGAGACGGACTAAACTACACACCTTCAGACTGTTTCGAGACCTTCCCCTTCCCCGAGAACTGGGAGACCCGCTCCGACCTCGAAACGGTAGGCGAGACCTACTATGAGTTACGGGCGGCGCTGATGGTGCGCAACAACGAGGGGCTGACCAAGACGTACAACCGCTTCCACGATCCCTACGAGAACGATCCCGAGATCGCCGAACTCCGCCGTCTGCACACCGCCATGGATCAAGCCGTACTGGATGCCTACGGCTGGACCGACATCCCCACGGACTGCGAGTTCCTCCTCGACTACGAGATCGACGAGAAGACCTGGGGCAAGAAGAAGAAGCCCTACCGCTACCGCTGGCCCGACGCCGTCCGCGACGAAGTACTGGCCCGCCTGCTCGAACTTAACGCCAAGCGCGCCGCCGAGGAAGCCCGCACCGGCCTAACGCGTTCCACGACACGTGCCGGCAAGGCTCGCCTCCCTCCGAGCGGCGGGCGTCGTGCCCCATCCACCGGAACGGCTCTGTCCGCCACGCTCTGGGACGAAGCACCCTAGAGTGGGCGGCCCCCACGGGAGAGGTATCAGATGGAGGCCAAACTGAAGCATCTCGAGTTGATTCAGGGTGTCATCAACCGGATGGCGTTCAACTCCTTCCTCCTGAAGGGATGGAGCGTCGTTCTGGTGTCTGCTTTGCTTGTACTAGTATCACGTGGAAAGGGCGGTACCGGGGCGCTCGTAGGCCTGATCCCTACGCTAGTGTTCTGGGGATTGGATGCCTACTTCCTAAAGCAGGAACGTCTCTACCGTACCTTGTACGATCACGTACGAAGACTGAGACCTGACGAGATTGACTTCTCGATGAGAACAGACCACTTCACGAGCCCCAAGTTAACGTGGCCCTCATCCTTGTTCTCCACAACCCTAACGACATTCTACGGCGCGGTAACGGCAGGAGCACTAATCGCGATCTTCGTAAGTTAGCTAAACCAGGAGGTAGTCAGGCATGGCCCGCAGAGTATTCTTTAGCTTCGAATATGATCACGATGTCTGGCGAGCCAATGTCGTGCGTAATAGCTGGGTTACACAAGGCAAGGAGGCAGCGGGATTTGTCGACAAAGCAGAATTTGAGGAGATAAAGAAGGGTGGAGATGCGGCCATTAAGAGTTGGATCGATGCACAGCTATTCGGTACGTCTGTAACTGTAGTCCTAGTAGGCTCTCATACGTGCTCAAGTAAATGGGTAGAATACGAGATTGACAAGAGTCAAACACGTGGTAATGGCTTACTGGGTATCAATATAAGCCAAATCAATGATCAGAATGGACAGACGTCTTGGTGCTGTGACCAGATCCCAACGGGAAATCCGTTCTACCATTGGTATCAAGACAACGGATACAAGAATATGGGTGATTGGATTGAGAAAGCGGCCAAGGTGGTCGGTCGATGATGAGACGCTGAGGGTGCCTTTGCCATATTGGTATCGGTACCAGCAGGGAAACGGTGACACCCCCCCCCCCCGTGTGCGCCCCCCACTCCCCCAATCAACGAGGCCCCCACATCAATCCAACAACTCCCCGACATCGACCCAGCA
>JAPOQZ010000038.1 GCA_026710435.1 bacterium
CCCGCGTGCCCCGGCGCCCCGTGAACCGGAAGGGCGCGGGCCGGAATGGTTTCACCCCCACACTGCTGCCCCGCCACCCGCTTCGAGATCGAGACCAGCCAGAGCCGCAGAGTCCAAGGATGCGCCCGCCTCTCGGCCATGCTCAGCACAGAGCGGCCACTTAGGACCTATCCCCTCGATCCGGGGGTAGCCCGAAACAAGCACTACCGCCACCGAGTCGCAACGCCGACACGATCCCGCCGAGCCGGGAGATACCTCTTCGAAGGTTGCCATGATCTCGCCTTCCTGTTGCCTTCGCGAGTCTCTACACCTCAGCACCAGGATTCTGATGTTCCTCGTTCACCCTCCGGCAAAAGAACCTCGAAGTGATCTAGACCCGCCGCTCCGAGGCGTTCCCGCACACTGACCACCTCGAACGTCTTGCCGGTCCCCTATCCGCCGGTTGTCCCTCCACGATGTCGGACTGACTCCGACGTGGACCGGGACGCCAACAGAGCTTGTAGTACTCGTCCACATGGTCCACCAACTGCTCGGACCGAACCTCGGTCGGCGTCATTCCCCCCGAGCTAACCCCAAGAAGGACCGCGGCGGCTCGACTCCTAGACCGGCGTACCGGCCTCCCTCCCGACCTCGATCACGCCCACCAGAACGAAGCTGCCGTTAGTCGGGATCATCACAACCTGCCCGTAAGTCACCAAATACCAAGAGAGGGTGTGATCGCGCGGCGGTTTCCGTGAACCTGATGACGGCGGGCAAACAGCCGGTAGATACCGCGGTACCCGGAGGGATGTACCGAGGTAAACAGGGGGTGTTTACCTGTGTCCGCATTTTAATGCAAACGTACCTCCGCCTTTCCGACCCCCGGCTACCCCTCCACGGGCACCCGCCGTTTACCCATGTATCCACCCCCGGGTACCCGAGTACACACCCCTCCCACCGCAGCTCCGACCACCCCGTCGTCCCCCCGAACACGCCGCCTCCCCGCCTCCCGCCACCTTGGATCACCAAGTTCCCGAAGAAACCCACCCTCCTCTCCCCCACACCCCCTTCGTCGCACCCCCACCCTCCTTCCCCTGATCTCCAGCCACCGAACCATCGCACACGCGGGACCCCGCCCCGAGGCGGACGGCGAACCCACACGAACTCCCAGGTGAGAACCCCATATCGCACCCGGGAGCGCCCCGGGCTGCCTGCGTCCTTGTAGACACCCGCTTCGCCCGGCTGGGGGAGCCGGAACCCCCGCCTCCGGCCCCCTTCCCCGGTTGCCCACCTGACCTCCCAGCCGCTCCAAGCCCGCCCCAGGCCCCCCGGTCAGCCACCGCGGCGGAGCTGGATGCCCTGTAGGACCCGGTTGCGGGACCGAAGGGTGTGGGGGACAGCCGGTAGCGGCCGGGATGATGCAGTCTGTGGGACTGTCTAGAGCGGTCGACCAGGTGTTGACAGCGGTAACCGGGGGTGGGTACCGCTGTTACCGGGCAGCGCTGGGGTGGTCGGAGACCAGCTTTCCGGTGTTGCTGTCGGCGGGGTAAAACCCCAGGTCAGGGACCGGAGTACGCGGGGGAGTACGCGGAGTACGCGGGGAGTACGGGGTGTTGGCGGGCGGCCGTCGGTGTGGACCTGTGTCGCCGCTCCGGGCGGGGGGTGTCGGTGACCGTTGGTTTGGTGAAGACGGCGTCAGCGTCTCGACCTGAGTTCGCTTGTTTGCCGTCCTGTGGGCTCTAGCCCGTTTTGTGGGTGGGCCTTTCTTGAGGTGGCGGGTTGTCCCTGGGGGCTGGGCGTTGTCGGTGGGGGGCGGTGCATGTCGGCGTGTCCGTCGATGTCTTGTCTCGCTGCGCCGGTCGGCCTGGGTTGGGTCCGGCGGGATGTGAGTTGTGGAGTGCCAGCCTCTGCCTTGATAGGTCACCGTCGGGTGGGCCGGGGCGGTGTAGCCGACGTGGGCGAGAGGGAGGAGGGGGGTCAGTGGGGCCGTAGCCCGGTGGTTCTGGCGGGGGCGCGGTGTTCTCCCAGGTCAGGGACCGGAGTACGCGCCGGAGTACGCGGGGGAGTACGCGGGGGAGTACGCGCCGGTTGGGTAGGAAACCTGGCGTTGCTTCGCTACCGCTGTCAGCGGTCACCGCGTGGTCACCCAGACGGGTTCCGTGCTGGTTGATCGCTACCGCTACGTGGATGTGTTTGTGAGTGTCGACCCCGACAATCACCTTGCCCGAACGGAGCATCCGACACGATTCTGTGTGACGAAAGGGCACCGGGACGTATCCGAAGACGATGATAAGTTCATAAGCAAGGCGACCAAGGATGTCCCTCTGGTTGCCGCGGGAAGGCGACGAATGACGATGCAATTCCCAGAAGTGAGTTCGGAACCATCCGCCTATCAACACGCGGAGCTTGCTTTCAGGCACGCAACGAAAGCCCATGTCGAGGCTTCCGGGCTGTTGTCTGGAATAGTGGACGCGACACAGTTCGCCATCTTGAAGCACGCCGCTGATACGGCCGATCGTGCTCATAGGGCCGCTTATTCAGCGTATTTGGCTGTCCGCGCTGCCCGAGACGTGGGGTTACTGTCCCCGTGATCAAGGCTTGAGTTTGCCGAGCAGGTCGGTGAGTGTTGCCCGTTCGTTGTCGGTGAGTGTTCTGAGCCAGTTTTCGCGTTGGCGTGTGCGGGCTATGACCATGCGTTCGGCGCTGTCGGCGCCGGCGGCGGTGATGAGGATGTGCGCCGACCGGCGGTCGGTCGGGTGTGGTGACCGTTCGACGTATCCGAGGGTCTGGAGGCGGCGGACCCGGTTGGCTGTCGTGGCGGTCGTGTCGCCGAGGTCTTCTGCTATGTCGGTTACGGTGAGCTGCCGGCCCTTGTGGTGGGCGTATCGGAGGAGCGATAGGGCCTGGTAGTCGCCCTGGTTGGCGAGGTTCTCGTCGCGGGCTATCCGGTCCATGGCTGCGGTGAGGACGTCTGCGCAGTCGAGTATGCGGGCTGCTGCTTCGATGCGAGCGAACCCGACGTCGCCGAGGATGGTCTCCCACCGTCTTATCTTGCGTTCTGTAGGGTCGGCGTGACCTGTCCGGATCATGTCGATCAGAGCACCGCGGCTATGTGCAGGGCTGCAAGGCTGAGTGAGATACCGCCGAGCGCGGCGGCCTCGAACCGTCGTGTCCGCACAGCAGGCCAGTACACCACTACGTAACCCACGTAGAGGACTACTGACAGCAGCGAGAACAGCGAGAAGCCGAGGGCTGCGGAGTCCACGAAGGCCACCAGTATCGAAGCGGACACCACGAACCGGCCTATCCGGACCAGTGAGAGTTCATCGGCGCCCGCCGGGGTCTGCTCCGTGTGGGTCACCCACGTACGCTGTGCCAGCCTCGGCGTATCCGTTCCCACAACCCGAAACCCTCGAACCGGAACCCGCATCCTTGCAGGCAGTAGTCGACCATGGCCTACCCGAGGATTACGAGCGGGATCCACAACCCTAGAGTGTTGATCCACTGCCCGACCTCGGACCAGAAGTCGGGGGTTTTGTGCACTACCTGTGCCATGTTCCGTTTCCTTCGCCGCTGGGCGGGTGGTCTCCCGTTTAGTCAGCATTGCGTCGGTCCTTTCCCATGGCCTGGGCCTCGCCGCGATCTGCGGTGTTGTCCGTGCTATCCATCTTGTAGATGCCGGACGTTTCGAGGATCTGCCAGACCTCCGCTATTTGGTCTTCGGTTAGGGCGGGGTCGCCGTCCTTAAACTCGTAGACGGTTTTCCCGTCGACTACGACCGTGAACAAGTACCCGTCGCCCTCCTCGATGACTGGGATTTCCCCGTCGAACAGCGGCCCGACGTAATCGGCCGTCACGACGAAGGTTTGCCGGATCTTGGCGACGTCCGTTACGACCGGCTCGCTGCTGTCCGCCGAGACGGACACCGCGGCGGCGACGAGCGCGAACCCCACGAGCGCTGCGACTAGTCGCTTTCTGGTCGACTTTTCTTTCGTTTGTCGCTTCCTCAGGTAGTACACAACCTACCTTCTAACGGTTTGCTAAACGTTAGCCTAGTCTTTGAGTACTGTCGGAGTCAAGCGGGGGAGGATGATCCAGAAGGCCGAAGGCAAGCCCAAGATATGTAATCGACTAACGCCCCGTCGATCTCCTCAGCGACCAGCTCCTCGGCCCCTTCTTCGGCGTCGAAGTCGAGGTCGAAGAAGGGGCCGGCTCCGGTGTCCGAGGTGGTACTTCCGCAGGGCTGTGCCGCCCTTCAGTGTCAAGTCGATCGCTTCGTACACGCCCCGCTCATGCAGTCCG
>JAPOQZ010000228.1 GCA_026710435.1 bacterium
CAACCCCCGAAGGCGGCACTCCGCCATCGGATACCACTCACCCGTAGACTACGAAAGGAGCACCCAACCACCCTGTTGATAACCAAAACCACCTGTGGATAACAAAATCGCGAACTGTCCACAAAAGCGGGGCAACTCCAGTGTGGTGCCTTCGATTGCTCCCGACGCTATGAGCATGCCGCCATTGGTGGTAGCCAAAGCAGGTGGCGGTCGAGTATTGATGCTGACCGCTCACGATGGCAAGTAACCTGGTTGGCGATTGGCTTCACGTAAGAGTAGGGCGGTGGAGTGGAATCCGCCGGTGAGTTAGGAACCTCAATGAAGGCTCTGGTTGTCTTGGCTGACCGTGGACATAGAACTCTGTGAGATGGTCATGGCTTTCGTTATCGACATGTGTGTTTAGGCTGTGCAGGAACCGGTAGAGAACGATGAAGCTCTGGCTAGGCGGCTGTACGCCGAGTGGGATCACGGCCGGGGTACATCCAAGAGCGCGCTCGAGCGGCGGACTTGGAACGACGGCCGCTCCCATGGAAGAAGATTCGATCGGTTCATCCTCAGGCATCTGGGGACAAGAACGGTTACGCAGTCCAAGCAGACGGGTCGGATAAGAGCCCTGGAGTCGCAGATTCGTTCCCTGGGTCGGTATCCGGTCGGTACGGAACCGAGCGAAGTCGAGCTTCAACTGATCCAAAGCCGGGAGGCTTGTCTGGCCGCTCTCAGGGTTTGGAATGATCCAGTCGCGTCGTTCCGGACTGGAGCGTTCTCATTGCTGTTCGTAGCAGCTTGGAATGGTCTCTTGCTTGCACTCGCGATCCGTGATGGCATTGAGTGGCGAGAACTGAACGACGACGGGACTCCGTTGACGGCCGGCGGCATGGACCACTCGGTTGGCACTCGCGATCTGGTCAACCGAACGCTGCAAGGCGCAGACCTAGCCGGGACTAGAGAGAATCTCAGGCGTTGGATCGAGATCAGAAACTCGGTGGCTCACCGGTATCTCCCAGCTATGGACCTGCAAGTGATCCCGTATGCCCAGGCTGGGCTTCTCAACTACGAGCAACTGCTGGTTATCGAATTCGGACAGGAGTACAGCCTGGCCGAGCACTTGTCGGTTCCCCTCCAACTCTCCGGGTTCAGGGATCCGAACGTTCTACGGTCACTCAAAGCCGCCCAATCACAACTCCCCCTCGATGTCCAGACCTTCCTTAGTCGTGCGGAGTCGGTGCCACGAGAGTTGCTTGCTGACCCGACCTACCAGATGCGGGTAGCTTTCATCCCTGTTGTGCCACCGTCGGGACGGAGTCCCGACGCGGTCGCCTACTTTGTCCGTCCCGATAGCGTCCCCGCCGAGCTAGCGGACACGATCGACCAATGTGTGGTGCTGACCAAAGTCGTCGTCCCCAAGCGACCCGAACACCCCGCTATGTATGTAGTCCGCGCTGTCGAGGAGCGAATTCCTTATCGGTTCACGGCCATTGACCATGCGAGCGCTGGCAGATTCTTCAAGATCAGACCTTCCAAGGGAGAGCCAGAAGGATCACTTGACGACGAGTACTGCGAGTACATCTCAGCCGTTAAGAGATACCTGTATAACGACAAGTGGATGGAGCGGCTCATCGAACAGTTGTCAACCCGAGAAGGTTTCCGGGAGGCAACCGGCCGAGATCCGGTCACACGGGACATTCAGCACACCGATGACCCTGGCGGCGAGGACTGAGAACTACTCGACGCCGAACCAGCCTGGTCTCATCATCCTCGAAACCCGCGCCGACAGGAGGAAACGTCGCACTTGGGACCTGGCTGGAGTTCTTGGAGCCCGTCCCCGCGTCATGGACCGCCTACCTTCCTACGCTCTGCTGAAACTTCCGGCATCGGACGACGACGGGACGGCCCCAAGGGGGGTAGGCCAGTCGTGGTCACCTGCCGGTGCAGGCGAGTGTCCTTATCCACCACCTGTCGGGCTGCCACCCTTCGGGGTGGTTTCGATGACAGCGACAGTGAAGTCGTCGGGGTTTCGCGAGTTGACGGCTACCTCGTGTAACTGGTCGGGTACGCTGTCGAGCGGACCCTTCATCGCTTCGGATAGGCTGTCGGGGTCGGCAAGGGAGAACAGGCCATCGGTCGCCGCGAGGATTCTTCCACCCGCTGAAGGCAGTGCGCTGGTGTGCACTCGGATGGGTGTGAACCGATTGGACCCGCCTAACACTTGAGTGATGAGTCCCGTGCGAGGATTCGCGTCGTCAGCGGTCTCGGCTGTCAGGTTCCCATCCGCATAGGTGTAGACACGGGAGTCGCCGACGTGGAACACTGTCATTGCATCAGGGGTGACGTACACACCTGCCACTGTGGTGCCCATCCCGTCGAGGCTGAAGTAGTCATACATGATCCGGTACAGGTGACGGTTCGCTTCTTCAACCAACTCGATCAAATCGTCTTCGGTTGCGATCGAGCGACTTCCCGACGCGACCACGTCAGCCGCCAGCGCTGCGGCTATGTCACCGCCGCGGTGTCCTCCCAACCCGTCGAACACGGCAACCAGACACGGCAGTTGCGGGTTGAACATCGCCACGGTGCGTTGTTCACTAGCGATCACAGTGTTGTTGACAACAACCCGATCCTGGTTGGCGACGTTGCGTTCTCCTACCCGGGTGATAACAGCCACACGCAACGTTTCGCCTGCCCCGATGGAATCACCTTGCACTTGTCTGGACGTCAAAGACACATAATCTCCCTTCGTGACCATCGCCGGGATGTTTGAAGTCAACGGTGCCGGTCTGCGGTGCAGAACGACCGATGTCCCCCATGTCCAGGAGCCCTAACCCCTGGACACGCAACGTCGTCTATGAACCAAGTGTAAGAACTATCTGCGACATCTATTCTCGCAGCCACTGCCTGGTCAGGTCCCCGGGTTAGTTCGGATACCTGGGACTCGGACAGAGAAGCCACCCCCCGGTGCCTCGACCAGGCCACCTTGCACGTGTTGGCGGCGTTGTCGAAGTGGTCGAACAGCGCTGCCCGGATCGCTGGCGGAAGCACGTGACCGGTGCCGTCGGCGACGGTGACCGCATCGATCGAAGCTGTCATGTGCGCCATCAACGCGTCGCGCGCTGTCCGGCCGATGGTGAAGGGCAGGTAGCGCATCCGCAGACGTGGGTGATCGCGCGTGCGCTCACTGCCGCTCGGACCGATCCGAGCAGCAAGCACCAACGCGGATTAGGAGCATCGCGTCGGTCTGCTCAGGTGGGGGGAGTGCTACCAGGGCCTTTGGATTTCCACTCGTGTGCTTGCTACTTCGTCGGAAGCGGTGAAGAGGGGGAGGCGTAGGCGTTCGGCCAGGACGAGGGCCGACCATGTGTCGAGGTTGTCGACAGTGTCCAGTCCGGCACGCGCGAGGGTATCGGCCACGATGGGCCGTACCGGGAACCATTCGGAAACGGTGGCTAGAGCCAGTCCGATTTCGACCTGTACCGTCTCGGAGCGGCCTTCGTACCTGGCCGCTAGGAAACGTCCTACGGTGATGGTCGACCAGTCGAGAGCGAGGAACTCGGTGTCCGAGGGCGCGGCGCCTTCGATCGCACCGGAAGCTACGAGGATTCCTCCGGCGTCGCAGACGACACTACGAAGCATCGATCTCGCGGAGGCGCTGCCTGATCGATAGAAACTCGTCGCGGGTCATCGGTCGGTGACCGCGGACGAATTCCGCGGGGGAGAGACGCGACGCGATTCGGGTAAGTTCGGTGCGCAGGTACTGCTGCATCGACACCCCAGCCGCTGCGGCTTGGTGGCGCAGTCGTTTGCCGACGTCGTCGTCTAGGCCCTTGATGTTCAGATCCATCCCGGGAAGATACCAAATTGGTAGAAGCTGCGGTGGGGGTTTCCGACCACGCGAGCTTTGTTCGGGCAGGCACTCAGGTAGAGCGTTGTTCGCGATCGCCGAGGGCGGCGGTCCGGCAGGTAGGGAGTCGGAACCCTGCCGGGGAATGAACACAGTTGGGGATCCTACGGTTTTCCCGAATTCGACACGATCTTGGGACATTCGCCAGAGCCTTGGGATATCCAAGAAGTCCTCCGGCGTCACGACCCCACGATACCTGTCCCGTGTCAAGGCCGGCTGAATACCGCGCGATCTCGGCCGTGCAGAGCCAACCTCCGTGCGGTGGAGGCTTTGACTACCACCAGTGGTCGAAGGCGAGTCGCGATCTCTCGGCTGCGGCTGTATGGCGGGGGAACCATGCGAGTTCGCGACCGTTGTCCGCGGCGGCGGATCGGCAGTCGACACCGTCAAGTCCTGCGTCGTAGGTTGCCCGGCCGATTGGTTGGCACATGTGGTGTGGGATCAGGTCACGGGCGCTGTCATAGGGGTAGGTGGTGGGTAGTCCCATGGCGGCGAGGCCCGCTTCGGTGTAGGCGTCGGCTCCTTCTCCTTCGGGAATGTCAACGCCGAGCAGCAGAGGGGCTGTTGCAGGGTCGAGGTCCTCGGGACCGTAGGGGAGGCCTACGAATCGTTTCATGACATTGGCTCGGGCGGTGGTCGTGTTGTGGGTTCAAGTACAGGCACACCAGCCCAGCGGGGTTCCATCGCTGGCCTGGGGGTGCCGAAGCGAAGGACGGGTCGAGCGGGTCGGCCCAGTCCGGGTCGGCAACCCGGTAGTACAGGCCGCCGATCGATAGGGTCAGCATGGTCACGCTACGGATGCGAAGTCGAAGCTGTCCCTGACGGAACGACGTAGCCACTCGTGGTCGTCGTCAGCGATCACCTCGAGCATGCTGCGTCCTCCGTATGCCTCTGCGGGACGCCGCGCCACCACGGGTGGCATACCGTCGCGCAAGCGGTGTCTCAGCATGTCGGAGATCTCAGCTATCGCTCCGATCTTTGCCATCCGATCGATCGGCGGCGCGCCGACTAACCACTTGTCCACCGCTTGGCGGGTGACCCCCATCAAACCCGCTATGTCAGTGCTCGACAGTTCCAAAGTCCTCATAGCTCGCTTCAGCGGTGAACCACACCGTTGTTCGAACTCCAGGTCGATTATGGATTCAAGGAACCATCCGAAGCGGTGCTCATCGATATCGGGCCGCGCCTTGACGCATTGCTGGGGGAGGCCACCTGCCAGGCCCCGGATGCGATCAACCAACGCGGTCAGGACACCGGCTCCGTCAGCCGACGGGGCTACCCACGCCAGTTCGGCGATGTTTCTGCGCAGAAGCCGGTGCATCACCGCGGGAGCAACA
This sequence comes from bacterium, assembly GCA_026710435.1. Classification (GTDB taxonomy): domain Bacteria; phylum Actinomycetota; class Acidimicrobiia; order Spongiisociales; family Spongiisociaceae; genus JAPPFW01. The sequence goes on from JAPOQZ010000228.1 coordinate 5,233, forward strand.
AGGGCCTCTGGATTGCTGGCAGGCAGCGATGCCAGAGTCTGCGCTGCGGCATCGACCGCAATGTAGTAACGGCGCAATGCGGCACGGTCCGCTCCGGCTGCCAACAGTGGCACTAACCGATCCAGCGAAGCGACCACATCGGGAAGGATGCCCGCAGCGATCGTTGAAGCTGTGTCGAGGTCGTTTTCCAAGAGGTGGTCAATCGAAGGCATGCGCAAATTGTACTTATGCTGCAACCTATCAGCAACCTAGCTAGTTGCACAACCCTCGAAATGGCAATACAGGCGGATTCCGGCTGGGTTCGTGGCTACCCGGCCTTTGAGCATGGCCGACGTATCGCCAGGCTCTTCGGGGAGCAGTATCGGCGGCTGACTCCCGTTCTATACGGGGTAGGCGGTAGTGGTCGTCTCCACCGACTGGCGGAGCAGCAACTTCTAATGCAGTCCGGCCCTTGAGTTCTGATTCAGTGAACCGGCACCGGGCAGAGCGATCCTAAGGGTAGGTGGCTTGGCGGAAGGGCTATTGGTACCCGGCTCTTCCCGGACTCCCGGGTTTCGCGAGTCCCCAAGGTGTCGGGATTCTGCCAACTTCAAGGGGATCGGACAACAGCCATCTCGGCTCAGCTTTACATAACGTGCATTATGGGACATGCGGGTTTGTCTGGTGGAGACCCAAAGTTCTCCCGTGTCCGATCTACGATCCCGGCCCACTCTTGCCCCCCTGTCTAGGAGAGTCCTGTCACCAGTGCCGAGTGAGGACAGCCCCGCGCCTCAGGATCGACCCATCTGCCGATGGAGAGTCTCTAGTACAAACTCAGTGACGCTACAGGCCTCTCTAACGACTAGCAGGGCTACCTCGGGACTGATCGCTGTCGGCAGAGTCCTCCCATGTCCTGTACCTTCATAGTTACGGAGTTGGTTGGTCATCTCGGCGATGCTCCACGATGACTGCAGGATGACGCGAAGTTCCTTGCCGCCTGCCTTGCTTAGATCCACGTGCTGCGGTAGCAGACTTAGCCGATCTCTGGCGAGATGCCATAGTTCGCTGAAGGATGTGTTCTCCCGATATGGAACGGTGAAGGCTTCACAGACATACTTGGCGGTAGACTCGAGCATCTCTTTAGCTGTTCCCAGCATCAAAGCCGGGTCGTCGATCGCTCGGCGCAGACGGTCGAGTTGGTCCTCAATGGCGGGACGCTCAGCGACTGTGTTGACGTTCGAGACACTGAGAGGCCGAGCCTCGCCGCCTTCGGTCAATTCCCAGCTAACACGAGCGAATGCGGCCTTTGCCAGTCGGTGGTTCCTCTTGGCATCGTTACCGTCTTCATCGAAGAGGCCGTGGGCACGGTACTCAGAGAGAATCCCTTCCACCAGATCGCGCGACCGAGCTGGCGATCGAACGGCCGCCATGATTGTCTGGCGGATCCGTTTCTCCTTACTGGGCTGTTCATACGGATTGCCGTGATCGTACGGAGCGGCGGAACCATAGCCAGCCCGCTCGAATACTTCAGTGAGGACCCTGTGATAGGGTCCAGCACCCCCCCGAACGAACGACCCGAGCGTTGCCGCAATCTCCCTGCTTACTGGATGCCGTACCAAACGGGTCTCCTCCTTAGTCCATTGGGATAGATTCTATGGCGAGACCGTGACACGGCTCTGATCCCATCCGACGGTTCGACAGACACCGCTAGCTTATGTACAAAGAGTTTATGTCCTATAACTAATAGTAACAATGACTTGTGCAAATATCTGTCTCTAGCTCGAGGCTCTGCTCACGCATTGAAACATGTCTGCCATAGGTAGACACTACGACTCGCCCGTCAATCGCCCTTGACCACGATCGGCAGGGGGTGTCACGGTCACCATTTATCCTGTGGTTGTCGGCATGTTGGAGGACAGGCGGTGCGATGCGAGGATTGACGGATGAGTTTCTGATTGAGCGTGATCCTGTTCAATGGTCCGCACCGGAGGGTTTTCCCGGATCTCTGCGGCCAGCAGGGTTGTTTGCTCAGGATGCGCCGAGTGGGCTCGAGGTGGTCTTGGCGGAAGCCGGTCAGAGGCCTAACGCTCCAGTGATGCGGCGGGCGTGGTCGAAGCGGCGGGCTGGGCGGGCTAGCCCGGTTCTGTTGCTTGCTTTCTATCCGTCGTCTGATGGTGGGCGGGTTTCGCTGTGTGGGCCGTCGGGTGAGCAGCCGGTGGTTCGTCATGATCTTGATGTGTCGCAGGTGGAGCGTCTAGCGGCTGTGGCGTTGGGTGAGCCGAACCATCACGCTGCTGCCCGACTCCTGCTGGCGGCGTTGGCGGAGTTGGACTCCCCTGTTCCGGGACTGCGCAATGTTGGGCTGTTGGCCACTCACGAGTTGACGGCTGGGGTGCGGGAGATGCCCGAGTGGGGAGAGGCGGTGAACCGGTCTTCTCCGCTGCTGGGTGAGCGTGGTCGCCGTTTGGTCGAGAGGTTGGGATATACGGTAGAGGTGTTGGGCTCCAACACGTCGATGTTGACGATCGGGGTCGGAACCGTGCTATCGCGGTGTTCTGCGACGAGGACGAGCCGTTCGATGCGCCAGCTCGACGCTTCGACGGTGCGTCGCCGGTGTCTCGTGGGCTGGCGGTTGCGGATCAGCAGAACGTGGATTGGGTGATCCTCACACGAGCGTCGGAGATACGGCTGTACGCGGCGCGGGCCGATACCGGGGTTGGTCGCAAGGGCCGGTCCGAGACGTTTGTGGAGGTGAACCTGTCGTTGCTGCCCTCTGATCAGGCAGGGTATCTGCATTTGTTGTTCTCAACTGATGCCTTGGTCGATGGCGGCACGTTGGACAAGATCCTGGGCAATTCCGAGCGGTTCGCAGCCGAGTTGGCTTCTCGGCTGCGTGAACGGGTCTACTTCGATACGGTCCCGGCTCTGGCGCGGGCTGTCTCGCGTCGTCTCGGTCTCGACCCGGGTGATGAGGAACTGGATGAAGCCTATGAGAAGGTGATGCTGATCCTGTTCCGGTTGCTGTTCGTCGCGTACGCTGAGGACAAGGATCTACTCCCCTATAACACCAACAGCAACTACAACCACCACTCCCTGAAGCTGATCGCACGGCGCCTCCTCGAAGACCGTCGGCTAGAGAGGGACCGTTACGACAACCGGGCTACCGCTCTGTGGGACGAAGTCCGACACCTATGGGACGCGGTCGACAAGGGAAACGTGAGTTGGGGGGTTCCTGCCTACAACGGTGGGCTGTTCTCCGACGACCCGGTGGTGAGCCGAGCCGGTGCCGAGTTGTCGACGCTGCGTCTCACCGACGCCGAGTTCGCACCACCCCTTGGGAGGCTGCTGATTGATGAGACCCCCGAGGGTGAAGGACCGGTGGATTTCCGGGCACTGTCGGTTCGGGAGTTCGGCACCATCTATGAGGGACTGTTGGAATCCCGGCTCGCCGTCGCCCAAGACGACTTGACGGTTCGGAATGTGAGGGGCCAGTCCATGTACGTTCCGGCTACCGGGGACGATTCGGTGGAGGTCGAGGCGGGTTCCGTATACCTGCACAACCGCTTAGGAGTTCGAAAGGCCACAGGCAGCTACTTCACTAAACCGTTCGCAGTTGAGCATCTCCTCAACCATGCGCTGGAACCAGCACTGGACGAACACCTCAACCGTCTGGACCAACTGTCGGAAGCTGGCGACTGGATAGCTCTCCAGGAAGCGTTCTTCGATTTCCGCTGTGCCGACATAGCCATGGGTTCCGGCCACTTTCTGGTCGCCGCCCTCGATCGGATCGAAGCGCGACTGTCCGCATGGCTGGCGCTGCATCCCGTTCCCGCGGTGACCGATGAGCTGAATCGGCTGCGAACCACGGCCCTGCGGGCGCTTGGTGATCTTCGTCTCGGTGTGGATATCGAGTCGAGTTCGCTGCTGCGGCGGCAGATCGCAAGACACTGTGTATATGGCGTGGACCGCAACCGGGTAGCTGTGGAACTCGCCCGCCTGGCTATCTGGGTTCACACCTTCGTGCCGGGGCTGCCGCTGTCATTTCTCGATCACAACCTTGTCTGCGGTGACAGCCTGACCGGCGTAGGAACCCTCGAGGAGGTTATAGCGGAGTTCGAGCCGGACGCTGACCCGGCAATCCCAACCCTGTTCCAATCGCAGCTTGAGGACCTATTGTCACGGGCAAGATCGGCTCTTCTCCGCCTCGCCCGTACCGCTGACGCGAATAAACGAGAAATCGACGAAGCCCGGGCCGCTCATCAAGACGCCCTGGTTGCGGTAGCCAGCGCCCGGGCAGTGTTCGACGTGGTGGCGGCCCATCGAGCCGGGGTGTGGGATCCAGCAGAGAACTACGACGAAGCAACCTTCATACGACACGCACGAAACGGGCATGTCGTGGACCAGATCACGACTCTGGATCCAGTCCACTTCCCCGCTGCCTTCCCTGAAGTATTCCTCCGAGCACGACCCGGATTCGACTGCATTCTCGGTAACCCACCTTGGGAAAAGGTCAAAGTTGAGAAGCAGCAGTGGTGGGGCAGACACAAACCAGGGATACGAGCCCTCTCGGTCGGGAAGATGAACGCGGTCATCAAGGCACTGCGGCGCTCGCGGCCTGACCTTGACTCTTCCTACGAGTGGGATGTTGCCGAGGCGAAGCGAATGGCCGCTTTCCTACGCCGAACATTTGATCTGGGAACTGGGGACACCGACCTCTACCAAGCGTTTGGATGGCGATTCTGGCAACTCACCGCCGACGGAGGCGCTATTGGAGTCGTCCTACCCCGCCAAGCTCTCGCTGCGCCTGGCTACAAGAGGTGGCGGAAGACGGTGCTTACGACTGGAGCCTTCAGCGACACCACACAGCTAGTCAACAATCGAAAGTGGGTGTTTGAGGATGTTCACCAGCAGTACACCATCGCTCTGTGCTCAATTCGGAAAGGACTGGCTTACGTGGGCAAGGTGGCGATGCGAGGCCCATATGCTAGTCGACTCGCATATGACAACCGCGATAGAGCGACCAAGGTAGTCGTCGAAGACTTCGAGTCTTGGTCAGGTACGGCCTTGTTCCCGTTACTGCCTTCTGATGCAGCCATGATCACCTTCCGCAAACTGCATAGTCATCCACGGCTCGACAGAACGGACCAAGATAGGTTCGGGACTGATCCATCCATCCATCCATCCATCCATCCATCCATCCATCCATCCAACCAACCAACCAACCAACCAACCAACCAACCAACCAACCAACCAACCATGGCGGGTTCGGCCGTATGCCGAACTCCATGCGACGGGCGACAAACATCGGTTCATCCTCGATGGTGGCGAGTCCGCCCATACCGCGAGCTCGACTCGGCGAAGGACAAACACCGGTTCGTCCTCGACGCCGGGCGCAGCGTCATGAAAGGGGACAGATGGCCCGTCTACTCTGGGAAGTCGTTCGACGTCTGGAATCCAGACACCGGTCAGTACTACGCCTCGGTCGATGCGGAGTCGATAACAGCACACCTTGCACAGAAGCGCCAACGGGGACATAAGAACCAGAGGTCGGTCTTTTCAGAGTTCGACCCTGCGCACATCGACAATCCCACCACGCTGGCTTGCTTACAGCCTCGGATCGTGTTTCGCGACGTGACGCGTGCAACCGATACTCGAACGGTTAGAGCGGCTCTGGTACCGGGCGAGATTGTCGCTGTTCACAAGGCTCCAACGTTGCTGTGGCCGAATGGAACGGCGCGTGATGAGGCGTACTTGCTCGGGATCCTATCCTCGATGATCCTGGATTGGTATGCCCGGCGTCTTGTAGAGATGACCCTTAGCTTCAGGCTTCTCAATGGGTTGCCGATCCCGCATGTCGATATCGAGCGGGACTTGGCAGCGGCACGAGTAGTCGAGATAGGCGGGCGGTTGGCTGCGGTAGACGATCGGTTCGCTGGGTGGGCGGCTGAGGTCGGTGTCCCGGTCGGCTCAGTGCAAGATGAGGCTACGAAGACTGACCTCGTCTGCGAGTTGGACGCCTGTGTGGCTCATCTCTATGGGCTTGAAGAGAGCGACTTGGCTGTGATATATGACACGTTTCACGAGGGCGCTGACTATTCGGAGCGTCACGCGGCTGTCCTTGAGCACTTCCGTAGGTGGGGTCGGCGGTAGTGTCGTCGGGCGTGGGTGGAGGGGGCGGCGAGCGTAATCTGAAGCCCGAGTTTGCTGTGAACCGGGATGGCCGGTCGGTGGCTGTAGCCGTGAACGGGTTTGTTACGCATGCGGCGACTGGGTTCGTGGGTGGTGCCCATCTCGATGTGGCGACCGCGTACTTCAATGTTGCCGGGCATTCGTTGCTGGCTGACTCGCTGGATCAGGTGCAAGGGACCCGGTTGTTGTTGGGTGCGGAGCCGAAACCGTTGGAGAAGCGCCGTCGTGTGTTGGGGGTCGAGTCGGTGCATCCGACACGGGCGGCTCGGGCCCGGCTGCAGGGGGCGTTGGTGGATCACGAGGGGGATCTGACGGCAGAGCGGGATCTGTTGGGGTTCTCGGTGGAGGTCGATGCCGCAACGAGGCGCTTGGTCCGCTGGCTTCGGTCGGGCACTGTGCAGGTCCGGCGTCTTGAGAGCAGGTTCTTGCATGGCAAGGCGTTCCTGGTGGGTGACCGTTTGCATGGTGTGGTGGCTGGTTCGTCGAACTTCACCCGGGCGGGATTGGTGTCGAATGTGGAGTTGAACCTGGGTAACTACTCCCCGCATGTTGTGGGACAAGTGCAGGAATGGTTCGACGCACTGTGGGACGAGGCGGTCGACTACGACTTGGCGGCGTTGTTCGAGGCCCGGTTCGAGCCGCATCCTCCTTATCTGATCTATCTGCGGATGCTCTGGGAGCGGTACGGCGCCGAGTTGGTGGAAGAGGCCGAGGCCGAAGGTGCACCGCAGATCCATCTGACTTCGTTCCAGGCGGACGGGCTTTGGCGGGCCCGTCGCATTCTGGCGGAGCGTCACGGGGTGCTGATCGCGGACGAGGTGGGTTTGGGCAAGACCTATCTGGCTGGTGAGTTGATCCGCGAGGCAGCGTTGGACCGTCGGCAGCGGGTACTGGTGGTGACACCGGCCACGTTACGGGACGGGCCGTGGCGGGCGTTCCGAGCCCAGTTAATGCTGCCCATGGAGTTGATCTCCTACGAGGACCTCATGTCAGACCAGCGGCTCAATCCTGACCATGCGACCGGCGTCAAGTTGGAAGCCGAGATCAATGACTATGCGATGGTGGTGGTGGACGAGGCCCACAACCTGCGTAATCCGGGCACCCAGCGGGCCGAAGCGCTACGCCGTCTCCTTGGTGGGTCACCTCCGAAGAAGCTGGTGCTGCTCACCGCTACCCCGGTGAACAACAGCTTGTGGGACCTGTACCACCAACTCGGCTATTTCATGCGTAACGACGCCGCGTTCGCGGATGTGGGTATCCCCTCGATGCGGGACCATTTCGCCAAGGCCATGGCCCTCAATCCCGATGATCTCACCCCTGAGCATCTGTTCGACGTGTTGGACACTGTAGCGGTGCGCCGTACCCGGTCGTTCGTCAAGCGCTACTACCCCAACGACACCGTGATCATCGGTGGGCGGGAGCAGACGCTCACGTTCCCCACCCCGCGGGTACGGAAAGTGAGCTACGACCTCGACGCGGTACTTCCCGGATTCTTCGACCTATTCAAGAAAGCGTTGGATCCCGACACCCATCTAGACGATCCAGAGTCCCTTACCCTGGCACGCTACGCCCCGTCCCAGTACCGCCTCGACCAAGACCTCGAAACCCATGAGATCCAGTTGGCCGGACTGCTGCGATCGGGAATGTTGAAACGGTTCGAGTCCTCCCCTTACGCGTTCGCGCAGACATGCCAGCGGATGGCATCCAGCCACGAAGCGTTCCTCGGACTGCTGGAGAACGGCAAAGTCGCTACCGGTGGAGCGCTTGCTGACTGGATGGCTACCGACTCCGACGACGTGGACAGCTACCTCGACGAGTACGGCGGCCTGGTCGACGACGCCGATGAATACAACACTGACCTGCTACGCCGCCATGTGGAAAGGGATCGGGACCTGCTCAGATCCTTCGCCCGAACTGCCCGCACGGTGACCCGTTCCACCGACCCCACCCTGGCCGAACTGGTCGACCAACTAGCCGTCATCGCCGAAGAGGCCAAACAGACCGGGATCGGGCCGGCGGACACCCGTAACCGGCGCAAGGTCCTCATCTTCAGCTACTACGCGGACACCGTCGACTGGATCGTCGAACACCTCCTCCAAAAGACCGAAACAGACCCACGACTCAAGGACTACCGGGGCCGTATCGCATCGCTATCCGGATCGACGGGAGCACAGGACAAGAGAACGGCGGTGTGGGGGTTCGCTCCCAAGACCGCCGACGCTCCCCAGGGTCTCGACGACGACCGCTACGACATCGTGGTTACCACCGACGTGCTAGCCGAGGGAGTCAACCTTCAGCAGGCCGGCCACATCGTCAACTATGACCTGCCGTGGAACCCCATGCGCCTGGTGCAGCGCCACGGCCGCATCGACCGGATCGGATCACACCACAGCCGGATAGTGATCCGCTGCGTGTTCCCCGACGCCCGCCTCGACGACCTGCTCAACCTCGAAGAACGCCTCCACCGCAAGATCAAGCAGGCATCTGCCGCGGTCGGTGTAGGCGAGATACTGCCCGAACAATCACGACGCGACATTGACTTCGCCGAAACCCGCGAAGAGATCGAACGCATCCGCCGCGAGGACCCAACCCTGTTCGAACGAGGCGGAACCAGCCGAGGTGCCCTCTCCGGAGAGGAATACCGCCAAGAACTCCGACAAGCAGTGGAGCAAGGCCTGCGGGAGCGGATCGAACAACTCCCGTGGGGCTCAGGATCCGGAATGGCTATCCCCACCGCCGACATCACGGAGCCCGGCTATGTGTTCTGTGTCCGGGTCGCGGACTGGAAACAGCCACTCTTCCGCTACGTAGGACCCGGCGATGGGGGCACCCCGATCGCCGACACCCTCGCCTGCCTGGACCGTGCCCGCCCCCGCAACGGGTTCGACACGCCCAGAGTCCTCGACGACGAAACCTACCGCCAAGCCTTCGACGCGTGGGAAACCGCCCGCAACGATGTCGTTGACAAGTGGAACTACCTGGCCGACAAAGCCAACCTCGAACCCCGAATCCCACTAGCCCTCACCCGAGCCGCCGAAATCGTTCGTACCCACGCTCCCCCACCGCTCACCCAAGACCAGATCGACCGGGCAATCGACACCCTCCACGCCCCCTACCCCCAACGAACCATCCGAACCTTCCGCGCCGCTATGAAGTCCACCCAAGACCCAGCTGAACAGGCCCAGAACATTCTCGACGTGATCGACAACCTGGGGCTTGAACCCTACGTACCGCCCAAGGCCCTACCTGAGATCACGCCGGACGATGTACACCTCGTCTGTTGGTTAGCCTTGGTCCCCGAACGGTCAGTTCCTTCGAGATGATGTCGCCGACAGGTGCAGCGCCCGACAATGAGCGGATCTCGGAGCGAGGACGTTAGGCGTAGATGGCCCCCACCCTTTCTCCGACGCAACCGATACCTACCAACGACCCACACGGGGAGGAGTGGTGGACACCGGAGCGAGCGAAGCTGCATCGTTGGCTCCGGGAAAGAGCCGCCCATCTTGCTCCCATCTACTTGGCTGCCCTGAGGATGGCAATGGACGAGTCGTTCCCAGGCCGCGTTCACTTCGTGGCTCACGCGATACGTGAGATCAGGAATCGGCTTCCCCATGCGGTCGCCGGAGTCGAGAAGCGGGGGCCTAGCTATCAGGTCTTGACGACGAGACTCAGAACTAAGTGGGATGAGGAGGAACTCCCCTCTAATGGTTCATTGCCGCTCGCTGAAGGGTCGGAACCGTCGGTGTCGGGACCGGGATACGAAGTCTCGCTGGGGCTCCTTCGCGCAGTGGCTGATCTTGTCCTTGCGAATACTCGCTCGTCGGGCAACAGCCGTCGGCAAGCCCGGCGCTTGTTCGAGACGATCTGGGGGGAGCCCTCTCCGACTTATGTCATCAACAGGTGGTTTCATAAGGCAAGCTGGGTTAACAAATATATGCACGTTGATGACAAGCCGCACGTTCCAGAGGCCGATACTGAGGTTGTCGATGTGTTTGAATCGTTTGAGGCCGTACTGATCGCTATATCGAGCCGATCCTATGAGAGCTTGGAGGCGTTGGATGAGATCCTCGCATCAGCCAACCAATGAAGAGCTAGCACGCCTCGAGTCTCTCGTCGGGCGCGTTGAGAGCCGTGGGTACTTCTTTGACCGGTTGGAAAACCCCGAGTGGGTCATCCGGCTTGCAGAGCGTGGCTTCTTTTCGGATCCGCCAGTGGCTAGACCTGGTTCGGAGCCTGGATCGATCCTGTTTCCACCCTGGCCAGAGGGCCGCTACCTCGTTCGGATGGCACCGTTTGTGCCGGACGCCGTAGCTTCAATCCTGAAGAATCAACCGACGAGCGACAATCCAGCCGTGACACGTCTGTGCCTGAAGGCTGCTGGAGTACTGCCCAAGGATCACTTGCGGCAAGTCGCCCACAAGGTTGTCGACTGGATCAAGGCTCCTCACGTGGAGCAGTCCGCTGAAGAAGCCGCCTCGGTCATTTCCCAACTGTTGAAAGGAGGAAGGGCGAACCACGCGAACAGCGCCGCTCGTGTCCTCCTCGCGCTGAAACAGAAGCCGGATCAAGTGGCTTCAGCCGCGGAGGAGGCTGGCTTAGA
>JAPOQZ010000036.1 GCA_026710435.1 bacterium
ATCCACCGGCTGGCACGAGTCCCTGGCGGCCCGAGGCCACAACACAGAGCTCCGCGACAAGTCACCCCACACCTACGGCCATGCCCACATCATCGAGGTCACGGCCCAGGGCACATTCGCCGGAGCCGCCGACCCCCGAGCCCAGATAGGAGTAGCCGCCGGCCTCTAGCTCTGCTCTCTCAGGCCGGGATGTAGCTCGACTGCACCACTTCGACCTCAACCTCGTCTGCGTCGATTTCAATAGGTCCGCGACGACGCTTCGAGCGACTCCCGCCACCTCCTCCAGGCTGCGTGCCTGGCTTGCACCAAGCATGTTGTCAGGCAGGCCCGACACGACCTCGATCTCCCACCAGTCCCCAGATCGCATGGCGACAAGCCGGCAAGTCGCTGCAGTCATTGTCCCGCCCTGTCCAGCAACTCTAGGAGCTTCTTCAGCCGGGGCAACCGGTGTCACACGGGCGTCCCCTCACGCGGACTGCCTGCCAGCCACTTGCCTAGATATAGAGACTATAATTTAGGAACTCTTGGCGTATAGTTGCAAGAGAGCGATTTATGCAGCTAATATGGATGAGTAAAGGCGAGACTGAGATTGAGAGGAGATATATTGTGGCCGATCGAGGACAGAGAATAATGAGGATCCCGTTACCGGTCCCACTGATCCGCGAGATGGACGCCGTCATCATCAGCGGTGCCGGCGGCTACTCGACTCGGGCCGAGTTCATCGTGGACGCCATCCAGGAGCGGATCCTAGAACTGACCATCGAGGGAGTTGAAGACGCTGGCCCTCCGCCCGTGCACGAGGATGACGTCTCGGCTGCGCCGGGGCCACCGGAGGAGAAGGCCGCTCATCGGCGGCCAACGGATTCGGGCACACCCGTGACGATGGAGATGACCGAGCTGGTGCCCCGAGGGGCTGGGTTCAGCATCTCGCCTGATGACAACCTCAGCCGACCCGAAGGCAAGGCGCTGTTCGGTCTCCATAACCGGGACTATCCGTCTCTGTGGGCCCTCAGCCAACTAGCCGAGTTGGCCAAGGAAGAGCCAATCCCCGTCGTGGACTACCACGCACAGGTGCTCAAGAGGGCATGGGACTACGGCGAGCACCTGCTTTCTCTCGAAGAGCACACGGGAAGGAAGTGCACGGCATTGTTCCCAACCAATCCTGACAAGCGGAAGTCTGCGGAGGCACGGTTCTGCATGTTCGCCATCGGCGACTTCCGAATCAATGGCGACAAGACAGTCCCCACGAGCGGCCCGCTCTTTGAGTGGCGCGCTGCGGGCCTAATCGGCTCGGTTGACCAGCCTCGAATTGGCCTTACCGAAGCGGGGTGGCGGCTCCTCGCCGCTCTAGACGGTCTCTCGGTCGACGAGCCCCATACCCCGGCATCTGTTGCCGCCTTCCTCACTCACCTCACGGAGCACGCCCGCGCCGACCTGAGGGGCTTCGTTGAGATCCTGAGAGCGATCGGCCCAGAGGGGGCAACACGCCAGGTCGTTCTCGACCACGCAGGTACGCAATGGCCGGAGTGGAACGAGAACGAGGTTTCGACCAACGCTGCCGGCTACATCGCCCGTGCCCGCGAGTGGGGCCTCGTCGAGCCGAAGCAAACCAAGTCTCACTATCACCTCACGCCGCTTGGCGTCGAACACCTCCCGGGAGGAAAGTAATGACCATCAACATGAAGAAGATTGTCAAGCGGGCGCTCAGTGCCCGCACGCCGGAGGAAGCCGCTGCGGTTCAGGATCTGATCGCCTCTGCCATCGGGGAGCGCTACGAGCGTCCACTCGGCAATACGTGGAACAACCAGGGCATCCTGACCGGATCGGGTGCAAGTTACGACCACAAGTCACTCGAAGTGGTCACGAACATGCAAGACGCGGTCCTTGAACTGGAAGCGCTCCGCCACTACGGCTCCCGGGAGGGCACTCCCTTCTCCACCCCTCACGAAGCCGCAGGCTCGCTCTTCGCTGGCCTCGACAGGAGGCAGAAGGCGGAGTTGGCAACCGTAACGATCGACAGTGCTGGCGTCGGATCGGACAAGAAGCGCATCACTCTGGTGATGCGCGACTTCGGATGTGGGATCGCCGATACCGGCGTCCCCCAGGGCATCTTCCGCGTCGGGACCAAGAACAAGGACGGGGTCGACTGGCAGCAGGGCACCTTCGGTCTTGGCGGCACGACCACCTACAGGAACGCGGAGGCCGTAGTGCTCGTAACCCGCCAGCACCCCGACCTCTTGGAACCTGGCCAAAGTGACCGGATCACGGTCGCAGTCGTGCGGTGGGAGAGGCAGCGCACCACCATCAACGCCTACTACCTCGTCGTCGCCGGGTGGGACGAGAACGATCCCTCTTCATTTGCCAAGGCCTTGCCCCTGTCAATCCCCGCGACCGACTTCCCCGACTTCGAGCCGGGGACGCACCTCGCACTCATTGCCTACGACACCGAAGGACTAGGCCGACGGTCAGGCGATGAGAAGTCGTTCGACACGGTCCTCAACACGCGCCTCTTCAGGCCGGTGCTACCAATCAAGTACCGCAACAACATCACTCGGCCAGAACGTCACGAAGTGCTGGACGGGCTTGCACGGCGGCTTGAGGACAATCCCAGCGACTCCGGGACACAGGGGGAGGACACTCTCCCGTTCAACCACGATGGCACGACCTACCACCTGCCGATCCAATTCCGCCTCTTTGCCAAGCCTGGTGAGCAAGGCCAGCGACGCAACTTCGTCGCCCACGGTCATGCACTTCTGATCACCTCCAACGGACAGGTCCACTCCCATTGGACCCCGCAGGACTTCAAACTGAACACGAAGCTCAACAAGCTGTATGACCGCGTCCTTGTCGAGGTCCAAAGCGATGCTCTGCCCATCGAGATCCGCACGGAGCTCTTCACCGCGGACCGGGCCCAGTTCGTTCGCAGCAGCGTCGCCATGCGGCTCGAGAAGGAGATCGCCGCCTTCCTCGACCAGTGGCCAGCACTGTACGAAGCCAACAGGGCGCTCATCCGTGAGGCGATAACGGGGGACAACAACGACCGCCCAACCATCGCCATCGCTCAGAAGATCGCCCGCGCCTTCAAGGCAAAGGGATTCTCCCTCGGCGGAGTCGGCACCCGAGGAGGTGGAGGCGGCACGAAGCCGCCGGACCCCACACCTCCGGAGGACCTCTACGACGATCCGACCCACCTCGAGGGGCCCGAAACGGTCCAGGCGGCTCTGGGGAAGGTCAAGGGGATTCACTTCAAGCTCAACGCCAAGGACGGCTTCATCAGCCGTCGCGCCACCCCTCAGGTTGCGTGCGACCACCCCGACGTAGGACCCTCGGAGATCACCGTCGGCGAACTCCGCTCGGGCCGGTTCCGCGTGGCGATCGCCGTTCCTGAGAATGCCGACCTGGGCAACTACATGCTTGACATCGTGCTGGACGACTGGGCCAAGACCTCCGGAGGCCTCGGCGCTCGCCTCGAGTGGACGACCAAGATCGAGACTGTCGATGACGACACGCCGAAGCCGCCGGCTCCGAAACCCGGTGGGGACAAGAAGAAGGGCAAGTCGGGGCCCGACGAGGGAGGGCTAGTGGCACTCATCTGGAAGAGCGACATGGACGATGGTGTCGCCTGGACTCCTGCCACTGTCGGAGAGATCGAAATGGTACCCGGCAGCGACCTTGCCGACAAGCGCCCTGAGTACGAGGACCTCGCCAAGATCGACGCCGAGATCCCCACCATCGTCCTCAACCGCACGTTCTCGCCACTCAAGTCCTACGTCCAGGCACGGGCCGCCGAACTCACCGAGGAGGGCAAGGAACAAGCCCGTGATCGGTACGCGGTAGGAGTCGGTGTCGCCCTCCTCATCCTCGACGACGAGGATCGCAAGGCAGTCGAGAAAACTGGCAAGCCGATCGACGAGACCGCCCGAAACGCAGGACGGATCGCTGCCGCTCGCGGCGTGCTCAGCGTCCTGCCGGAGTACGACCGTCTCGCGAGGGAACTCGAGGACTGACGGCATCGTCTGGCCATCCTGCGCGGTTCCATCGTCGTTCGCGGGCTCCAAGAAACCGTCCGTCCCATAGGCGGCACGCAGCTTCGAGATCAAGTCGCGAGCAGGCCTCGGCAGCTGTCGAAGCAGGAACCGTCTCTAGATGAGTAGTTCCAAGGGTATGAGCGAGGATCTGCAATGAAACTTACTCAAAGATTCGATAAAGCATTTGTGGAGGTCTCGTGGCCGGCGTGCGAGCGGACGTTCGCGGCGAATGCTGCGGAGAGCCTCCCAACATCTGCGGCGCACAGGAACATCGATCCCGGCGTGGCACCACCATCCCTGATGTCTCTTGGCCATTCTCGGCCACATCCAGGGCCGAGTTCCGCCCGCACCCCTTGGAACTAACCGTCTAGTTGACACCGGGTTCCGCGAGGCCCCGATGTCACAGTCCCGTGACATTGTTTTGAGCCTCGACGCGAGCCATCTTTTCGTGCCGAAGCGCCTGCTCCTACCAGGCCGGAGTCGGGACGGTCGATCCGCTAGCCGGATCCAGCGCCCCCGGTCTCGGCGCAAGCCAGGCCGCTCCGGGATCGCCCCCCTCGCATTTGCTGGCTACTAATTTCTCGGAAAGGATTCGAGCCATGAATTACTCGACCATAGACCTCTTCGCCGGGGCCGGAGGCCTCACCCTGGGGTTCGCGCAAGCGGGCAGGTCCGAGTCCGGTGTGTGCTACGAGCCGGTCTTCGCGGTGGAGAACGACCAGGCGGCGGTCAACACCTACAAGACCAACTTCGGCAGCCACGTTCATGACGGCGATATCGAGTTCCTGGACCCCTCTGCCTATCCGGAGGCGGACGTGATTATCGGCGGGCCTCCCTGCCAAGGCTTCGCACCGCTGGGACGCGACCGCGATCCCGACTCCCGGGCCGCCCTCAACGGGCTGTGGGAACACTTCATCGCGGCCGTGCTGCGGGTGCGACCCCGCGCCTTCGTTCTCGAGAACGTCCCGGAGTTTCAGCGCTCCCCGAAGTTCGAGGAACTGCTGCATCGAATGGCCAGCGACCCGTTCCTGTCACAGTTCGGGGTCGGGTACGGCGTGTTGAACGCCGCCGACTACGGAGTGCCACAGACCCGCCGCCGCGGTATCTTCATGGCAGTGCACCGCCGGGACGTCCCCTGGCCGCCGCAGGTCGTATGCGGCGAGGGCACACACCAGTCGTACGCCACGGTGCGCGACTCCATCTCTGGCCTGCCAGCCGAACCCACGACCAACGAGCCCACGATGCGCCCCGACGGCTCCCAGGACCTACACATCCGCCGTAAGCCGCGGTCGATGTCTCTGCAGCGGTATCGGGCCATACCCCCCGGTGGCAACCGCTTCGACCTACAGCGCAACCGCCCCGATATCACACCGCCGTGCTGGCTCAACAAGCCGACTGGTACCACAGATGTGATGGGCCGCATGTGGTGGGACCGACCCGCGCCCACCATACGCACCGAATTCTTCAAGCCCGAAAAAGGCCGCTACCTGCACCCCGAGCACGACCGCCCCATTACCCACCGAGAAGCCGCCCGCCTGCAGAGCTTCCCGGACTCTTTCATCTTCGAGGGTACCAAGACAGAGATCGCCCGCCAGATCGGCAACGCCGTACCGCCAGTGCTCGCCCGCGAGATCGCCCTGCACCTCGCCTACATCCTTGAGTAGCGGCACGCACCGTGGATGCCCGTCTACGACGGACGGGTTTCTGCGGTTCGCCTACCTAGTCCTTGGGCCCCGACATCGGCTAGCTCCTGCTCCGGCCGCGTGCTACAGCGGTCGTTGAGATTGACGGCCACCGATGGTGACGCCGACGACGATCCCGCACACCCGGCTCCAATCCTCCCCAGCGTCTCAGACTGAGACGCTCAACCCAGGGCGGTTCACCACCGAAGAGCAAGCCAGACGCGAACGGCTGTTGCAAGAAATCCGAACCGACCCAACCCACCCCCAAGACCCCACCTGACCACCTATTTTTTATGCCATCCACCTAACCTGTCAGCAGCCCATAGTGTGCTGTCAAGTTCGCGGCTCGGATGGACGGTTGTACTAGCTACTGGCGGTTCATCAGTTGGATTCCCTGAGGGCCGCGCGCACTGACTCTTGCACCTGATCGGCCACCGACTCCGGGTCCTCGTGCTCCCAGAACCGCAGCACCGTCCATCCGGCTTGCTGGAGGTAGTCGGTGGTTTCGGCATCGCGTTCGATGTTTCGGGCGATCTTGTCTGCCCAGTACTCCGCGTTGGTGGCGGGCTGCGTGTGGTGTTCGGGGCAGCCGTGCCAGTAGCAGCCGTCGACGAACACCGCGATCCTGCTATTCCGCAGAACCCAGGTCGGCGGTCCGCGGGAGTTCCCGTTGGGGACGAGCGGAGACCCTGTAGCGGATGCCTCGTCGATGCACCGCTGAGCGCACTGCTAGCTCGGGCTTGGTGTCGCGGCTCCGGTTGCCCTGCATTGACTTACGGTTTCCGGGCGACGAAGCCCAAGATCCACTCCCAGATCCCCGGCCACATTCAGGACCATAGCGGCCGGTCTCGCCTCGGTCGATACACATCCTGTTCTGCGTCACGACGGGAACTGCACTGCCGCGGGAGCCAGAACGACAAACACCGGGCTGTTGATCGGCGGTTGGGGGGACGTTCCCCCCGCCCCGACCTGCGAGTCAGGGTCGCGGGAGTGAATCCCGCCAGTCGGAGCCGCGAGAGCTATGCCGCCGCTCCGCTTGGCGGGATTACCAATAAAAAGAAAGATAATATAATGAAGAGTGACAATGTATCGACAATCTCAGGGATGGAATACGTGGCAGGCGTAGATGGCGCGACCGGAGGTTGGGTTATGGCGGTTACCGGCGCTGAGCGCGGCGCACCAATCGAATTCGTCGTGTCGCGTTCCTTTGAGGATTTGCTGGTCGACGCTCGGGCTCGAAGGTTGAAGGTCGTCGGAGTCGACATCCCAATCGGCCTATCCGGGGTCGGTCGGCGCACAGCAGACATCGAGGCAAAGGAGCGGTTGGGAGGACAGCGACAGAAGTCTGTGTTCCATGCTCCGGCGCATTGCACGATTGCTGCCCGCGACGCCGCGGCGGCCTACGAGTGCAATCGACGGACTGGCCATGAACTCTCGCCGCTCGCGCTCAGTCTCTTGCCGAAGATTCGCGAAGCGCGGAGCGCTAGCAGGAGTAACGCATACGCCTCGACCGCTCAGACGCGACTGGCCGAGGTCCACCCGGAGGTCAGCTTCTCAGAGCTAGCCGGTGCGCCGATGACCTTCGTCAAGAAGCACCAACCCGGTGTTGCCGCCCGGCTGAGCGTGCTTGTGGGCGAGTTTCCAAACATCGTCGAAGCTGCCGTGCTCACTGCGCATGTCGGCCCGCCGCGGCCGACTCATCAAGACCTGCTTGACGCTGCGGCGGCGGCTTGGACGGCTCGCCGGATTGCATCCGGCGATGCGATTTGCCTGGGTGAGGGCGAGTTCGACGCCACGGGCTATCCGATGAGCATCTGGGTCTAGCCGTCCCACCGCGGGCGGGCCCGAGCCGGGGTTAGGGTGGCCAGCGTCAGGGGCGTTAGCCAGGGGGGAGGTGTGAGCGGTGTTCGAGCGGTTCACCGACAGGGCCCGCCGTGTCGTGGTCCTGTCCCAGGAGGAGGCGCGCCTCCTCACCCACAACTACATCGGCACCGAGCACATCCTCCTTGGCCTCATCCAGG
>JAPOQZ010000130.1 GCA_026710435.1 bacterium
CAGGGTCGCGACCTTGTACTCGAACAGGGGTCCACCACCTCCCCCGGCGAACGGATGAACAACCCCGGACATCGTCATAGTCTGGCATGAGACAACTGAAAACCAGCGTCGCCGTGCGGGAGCAGAGCGCCACGGCGCTACTCCGCCGAGGACACGTAGAGGGTACGGTGTCCACGCCATGCCCTCCACGAGGTCGCAGATTCCGATTAGGCAGCCAATTGCCTCATGACGGGGGCCGTAGGCGAGGAGGTCGCTGCGTTGGCAGACGCCTTCGGCGACGTGTCCGAGAGTGACTTCGACAACCTCGCGGGCGACGCCTGTGTCCGCACACCAGCTCGGGAAGCTTGTCCTGAATCCGTGCGGGCTCGCCGGGACGTCGAGGTCTATGAGCAGTTTGCGTAAAGTGTCGCTGGAGAGTTGTTGGCCGGTGGTGCTGGGAGAGATACTGGACCGTTATCTCTCCTACCACCGGGATCAAACCCGGAATGTGCTGGGGTTCCGGTTAGCCTGCAGTTCTGTGAACCCTGACGGTTATCTCTTCTAAGCCCGATCCGGCGACCAGGGTTGCGGTATTGCCCGATCGGGTGCCGTCCCTGGGACGGGCGGTGGAACAGTCCCTGGTTGTGAAGCCGCTGTCCGCCAACGCCCGACGCAGCTACGCGTACTGCCTCAGAGCGGTCGCCGCAGACCTGGGCGCGGACACTGCCCTCGCCGAGGTCAGCACCGAAGGTCTGCGCCGTGTCCTGGAGCGGCGGTGGGGGAGCGCGGCGCCGGCGACGTGGAACAGTCGGCTGGCTGCTGTGGGTTCGTTCTGCCGCTGGGCACAAGCGCAGGGCTGGGTGCGGGCGGGACTGTTGGCGGGCATCGAACGCCGACCGCAGCCCCGCGACGAGGTCGCTCCGATCCGCTACCAACAGCTACACGCCCTGTGGACCCGGGCGGACATCCACGTTCGGGAAAAGACGTTGTGGCGGATGCTGTACGAAACCGCGGCCCGAGCCAACGAGGTGCTGGCCCTCAACGTCGAGGACCTCGACGTGGGAGCACGCAGAGCTGTGGTCAGGGGCAAAGGCGGCCACCGCCAAGAAGTCGTGTGAGCTTCGGGAACAGCTCGTCTACTACCCCGCTACCTGAGCGGCCGGGGTCGGGGGCCTCTGTTCGTTACCCACCGCCGACCCAACCAGGCGCCCGCGCTCCCAGATGTGTGTCCTGACACGGGTCGGGGAAGGTTGTCGTATCAGCAAGCCTGGAAACTGTTCCGCCGGGCTTCGGGCTGGACACTGCACCAGCTGCGCCACTCCGCTCTCACCCACCTGGGCGAAGCGGGGGTGGGGGCACCGCTGCTGAAAGCAAAAAGCCGGCACCGGAGCCTGCGCAGCCTCGACCGCTACGTACACCCGGGTATAGAAGCCGTCGCGGCTCTCACCGCCGAACACGATCCCGGCCGTCGTTACCCCAAATAGGAAGGCACACGCGGGGGGTTGGGATCGGGCGGCGTACCTTGAGGACGCGTTGGGGCCTGCCGACGTCCGTTGCGAGTGTGGTCAGGGTTGTTCTTTGGGGAGGGCTGCTAGCCAGCAGACTACGCCTACATCGTTCTGGGTGATTGGGGTTAGGGCTTCTGGGGGTTCGACTTCGTGGAGGCCGTAGGATTGGACGACTTCGACGATTCTGTTCGCGGCTGTTGTGGGGTTGATGTGTTCGTTGTTGAGGTCGCGGCGGATGGCGCCGAGCGCTGTTCGGACGGTTCGGCTTCGGTCGACTGATAGCGCTTGGTAGGCGTTCTCGGCGCCTTCGGGGAGCAACGCGGCCGGGTTGCGTAGCAGTTCGAGTGCCCATCGTTGGATCGGTCCGACCGGGGCCGGGTCGCCTGACGACGCGGCGCGTTGGTTGTGTTCTTCCACGATCGAGGTGACGGCTGTTTGCCAGGCTGCTTCGAGGTCGATGGGTGGGTTATCGACGTTGGGGGCGTTGCCTGGGTTGATGCGGCGTAGGATCGCTCCCGGTGCCGATTCCACTTCGTTGTTGTCTGTTTCGATGTATCTCCAGTATTTTTGGTCGGATGTGGTGCGGCATGCGAAGAACACTCCTGGGGGGCCTGTGGATGGGATGCTGTTTCCTTGGTGGAAGGCTGCTCCGATGCCCCAGGGCAGTTGGCGTAGCCTTTGGGCTTCGCCTTCTTCGAAGGCCCGCCGTAGCTGTGAGCGGACTTGTTCGGGGCTGAGGCCTTGGGGTGTGCTGTCGTGGCCGGTTTCGTTGAGCAGTGACGGGTCCCCGTCGGTGAGGCGACGAGCGTAGGAGCGGATCTCTCGTTCTTCTTCCCCTTCTTCTTCCTTGATTACTTGGATTTCCATCCCGAAGGTGCGGGCTGCTTTGACTTTGCGCCGGATGGCGGCTTCTAGCTTTAGCATTTCTTCGAGGTCGCCGGGTTCGGGCAGCATCGTGGTCAGATGTACTTGTTTGTGTTCGCTTTTGAGGCGTATGACACGCCCGTACCTCTGAACGACCCTCTGGGGGTTCCAGGGCATGTCGTAGCTGATGACTGCTGCCGCTTGTTGGAGGTTCTGGCCTTCCGAGAGGACATCGTTGCTGAGTAGCAGGTCGACTTCACCGTCTTCGGGTTCGTAGTCGGGGCGGACCACGGTTTTGGGACAGAACCGGGCGAGTAGTTCTGTCCGCTGGTCGGGGTCGGTTTCTGCACCGATCACGGTGACGCGTTGGCGGCCACCGAGCCGGGTGGGGAGGTTGTCGTCGAGGTAGCGGACAGTATCGGCGAACGTTGAGAACACGATCACTTTCTGCGATGGGGAGGTCTCGATCACCGAGCGGAGCAGACCGAGTTTGGGGTCGTGTCCGGGGTCGAGCCGGCTGAGCAGCGTCACCAACCGGGCTAGGGCCTCACGGTCGCGTGACACGTCGTTTCGGAAAGCAGCGCGGAACGAGTTTACGGGTTCGACGCCTTCTTCGTCGGGGTTGTCGACCAGCCATTGTGCTATTCCGGTCTCGTCGAGTTCCAGCGTTGCCGCGGTTTGCAAAGCGTCGCCGTGGAGCACGTGGCCTTCGTCCCAGGCAGCGAGGAACGCGTCGTGGGCTCCGAGCATCCGCTCCAGGGTGAGGAGACACGCCTGCCAGCACGACTCGAAACGTTTCAGGATGGCCGACTGCAGCAGAGCACTGAGGGTGTCCTCGTGGACTTCTGCCGTATCCCCAATCCGGTAGGCGCTGGGCCTGTATCGGGCCATGGTCAGGTCACCGATAGCGACTACGACTTCGAGCACCAGGTCGGGGTGGGCCTCGTCGAGGTCGTAGCGTTCGGTTGTCAGCACCGGTGTGGGGAACCTCACCGGGGTACCGTCGGGGAAGACAGCATCCGGGTAGCGGGTCTCGATGAACCTACGGTCGCGGCGCACGCTGACCATATCAGCGAGGGGGAACAGCACATCGGGGTCGAGGTTTTCGGGGTCCCGCTCGTTGGCTCCGGCCGTCACGAACAAGCGGCGCAGCGATGGGATACCGTCAGCGGCGAAGGCCCGGTCGTGGAGAGCGAAGGTCATGACCAGGTGGTAGAGGTCCCACAAACCGTTGTTGATCGGGGTGGCGGTCAGCAGCACAAGGTCTTTGCGTTCCCCACCCAACAGGCGTGCCATGGCTCTCTGCCAGGTCGTGTCCGGGGTACGCAGCGCGTGGCCTTCGTCGACAACCACCAGCCGGTACACGTCTTTGTTGATCGTCAGCCGCCTGGCCCGGTTGGTCGTGCCCACAGGGGTCAGTTGTTCGTCGGTGGCCAACTCGTGGTAGGTGACCACCCGGGCGGGTAACAGTGCCCTCTCTATCCGTTCCTGCCAGTGCTGGACCAGCTGGCGGGGAGCTACCACCAGAGCGTGGCTGCCCCGCCGACGGGTGTACTCCTCGATGAACGCCAGTCCGATCTCGGTTTTTCCGGTACCGACCCCATCCGCGTAGACAACCCCGTGACGGCGGCGGACGATCTCGAGCGCCCGGCGGAAACCGTCCTCCTGGAACGGTGCCAGGTTCACCGTGCTAAGCGGTGGAACAGGCACGGTTTCCTCGTCGAACAGTTCCAGAAGCGCCCGCAGGTAGACGGTTTGGGGATCGATGAGGCCCGCGTTGGGGAACAGCAATTCCTGTAGATCTGCTTTGAACTCGTCGGCCTGGTTCCAGAGTTTGTCGAACCATCCGACTGCGGCGCCAGCCACCATCGGGTCGTAGTGGGCCAAACCGAGTTCCAGGTTGTGGGATAGCCCGGCGTTGGTCAGGTTGGCGGAAGTGACCAACGCGGCACGGGCATCATCGGAATCGCCGAACAGGTAGGCCTTGCCGTGCAGGAACCGCTCAACAAACCTCCGCACCTGCACCTCGGGCCGCCCCAGCCACCCATCAAGGTTCGCAAGCTGCGCCGCCCGCGACGGCGGGAACCGAGCCAGGTCCCGATCCTTGCGCAACCCCTCAAGCGCCCGCTCGAAATGTGGCAGCGCAGGGGCCGCACCCAAACCAGGAGCGGGTACCGCTCCCAACAGCAGACGCACCCCCCGCCGATCTGTAACACAAACCGCTAAATGGTGAAGCCCTCCAAGGTTCACGTATCCCGTGGCTACCGACAGCCCGTACTGGACTGGGTGATCCCCGATCAGGAACGCTAGGGCATCAGCGTGGCTGGTCTCAGCGTTGTCAACGAGCGAAGGACGGGCAGGCACTCAACTCAACTCTCGAAGCCGAGACACCAGCTCAGACCGGTACCCCTCAGAAACGGCGTCCGTTGTGAAGTCGTCGAACATGAGCGCGAGGTCGTCGGGGGTCAGTTCCCACGCGCGGGCCACCCGAGCGTCGATCTCCAACAACAACCTCTGACGCTCGATCCGATCAAGAGGTCCAACATCCACGCCCGCCGCTCCTGCGAAGCCCGCGAAGCGGTCGTCTAGTGCTGATAGGCGGGCGGTGCAGCGGGCTACAGCTTGGAAGTCTTCATCGCTGAACGGGGGTACTACCAACCCTTCGAGAATGAAGAAGTTGACGTTCCTTTCCACGAACCTTCTCGCTTGCCAGTCGAACGGAAGACTGTTCATGACCCCGAGGCAGGTCGACTGATCTAACTCGTTGCCGTCCACGAAAGCCAGATACTGGGCGCTGTTAGCGAGGAACACGTTGGGTGGAACGAGACATGCGATTATTGTCCGGGAATCAGTTCTATTCGCGACGAGCCGGAAAGCGACACGCGGCCGGTCAAGTTCGACCAGAACCGCCCGTCGCCGGTCGGCTACCGGCACGACCCTCGCTACCTGTGACCTGAGGCCAGGTCTGGGCTTGCGGACCTTCTTCCACACTTCGTCGGACTCCGGACATCGGCGAGCCGCGGCCCCGTGAGGGTCGTATTGGTAGAAACTTTCACCCTTCCAAAGGGGCCGGCCGCCCATTGAGCCATCCGGGCGGGTCCATAACCGTTTGTCCATCGCCTCGTCGAGTTCTCGGATTGGGAATCTGGGAGCAGTTCCTGCTCTCTCTCCGAATGGGAAGAGAGCACCTTCTCGTACCTTCGCGAGTACGTCGGCTTCGGCCTGTGTTCCTACGAGTGGGGTCATCCAGTCTGGACCGAACGCGGTGGCCCCAAGGCGCACTCCCACGGTTGCCGCTTGGTGTTTCCATTCATCCCGCGAGGTTGCTACCCCGGCTATCTCAACTCGGTGGCTGGTGTCGGGTTGTGTTCGTTCGGTTACCACCAAGGCTACGGAATACTGTGGATGAGTATCGAACATCCAACGTTTCCTGTTGAGCAGGAAGTCGACCCGCCGGGTTGTCATACGGTCGAACAGCCAGTTGCGGAATCCGCGGGATCCGTTGTTGATGAAGGTGCTCCTCGGTAGCACAACGCCTATAGACCCGTCCTGGCGGGTTAGCTGCCGGTATCGCTGGCAGAAGTACTTGTACAGGTCAGGATCGCCGGCCATCGACGTGTATTCCCCAGAGGAGAGTGCCTCTCTTTGTGTGGCCACTCGTTCGCGGTCTTGGTCGAGGAGCTCCACCAATTCTGGGCGTTGTCTGGTCAGGTCACGGATCGCCTGAGCGCGGGTAGCAGATGGCAGTGCGTTGATGCCTGGTTTGTGCATCCCGTAGAAGCCCAGTTCCTCGACGGTGACTTCTTCCCAGGGTGGGTTACCGACTACCACGTCGAAGCCTGGCCGGTCTCGGTTGGGGTCGAACACCTGGGGGAACGCCAGCGGCCAGTGGAGGAAACGGTGCTCCCGGCTCAGAGGAGTGGCAGCACTGATCAACTGTTGCCCGTGTCTGTCGACGTCGCCGGAGATCACATCGAGGGCATGCGTTCCGACATATATTCTGGTGTGCAAACCGAATCCCTGCGCTGTCCACAGGTCGAACAGTTGCTGCGCTCGTTCGGTAGCGGCCCAAGCTTGGGCGTCTGCGACCTTGCTGGCTTCTACCTCTTCGGGGTTGCGGTCGTCGATGTCTGCCAGGCGTGCGACCGCTGCAATCGCGTTGCCGAGCGCGTCGAGGAGATGGTCGTACCAGATGGTTCCCACGTTGCCGACCGCCTCGGGTGACAGAACCCCGATGAGGGAATTACCGACGATCACGTTTCGGTCCAAATAGGACAGCGACAGGCCGGGAACGAAGGAAGCCAGCCACAGCGACATGAGAGCGATCTCTGCTCCCATCGGGCTTACGTCCACCCCGAACACGCAATGTTTCAGCACAAGCCGGCGTAGCAGCGCAGCGTCGTCGACGCCGATACCCGCAGACGTACCTGCCCGGAGCCGGTCGAGGTCGGCTCCGATGCCGGGAAGGGGAGTCTCGGCGAGGAACCGCACAGTCATGTCCGCCAGCGTTTCCACCACTTGCACCAAGAAATGGGCGCTGCCACAAGCGGGATCCAGCACCGAGAACGAGAACAGCTCTGCTACCGCAGCGGCAGGATCGGTTTCCGCGACGGTCCGCACCCTCTCGAGGTGTCGCTCGAACGCTGGTACCACTGCCCCCCGGACCAGGTGGGTAACCAGCTCGGCCGGGGTGTAGTAGACACCGCCCGCTTTGCGGCCACCTTCATGTGTCTGCCACAACAAGCCGCCGGCACGCACGTCGGGTCGGTCAGCGTCGGGAATGTAGCGGTCCTTTTTGTGGTCGTAGCGGAGGGGCCGATCAGCCACCGACAGTTGCAAACTCAACAAGGCCTCATAGATATGGCCTAGGTGACCGATCTCCAACGACGAATAGTCGACCCCCCGGTTCTCGTTGCTGTCCCAGCCGACCGCTAACAGCAGCCGGGCGAAGTGAGGGTCGGCTAGTTCCATGCCCTCCAAGAGTTCGGCACCCGCGAAACCGGAGGGCGCGAACAGCGAACCGTTATAGGCGGGCACATCCCAGGCCCGGTTGCCGTGGCGCATAGCCCGCACCAGCACCGCGAACTGGGACCACAACGCAGTTGAATCGTCGCTGAGTCTGTTGCCCGACTCGGCTGCTTCGGCGACCAGTCCGGTAAGCGATTTCCTCTCATAGGTCGCGTTGTCCATCGGTAGGAACCGGGAACCCTCGGCGTAGAGGATGAACAAGACCCGGAACATCAGAGTGAGAGCGGCGTTCTCAACCTCAGCCCGCTGGTCGTCGTCTTCGATATCCTCCCTGTTGTCGCAAACCCACCGGTCGAGCCCTGCCGCCAGAGCCGGGAAAGCTTCGAAGCGGATCGTCCGATCCAGGCGCTTCCGCAGATCCGTCCCGAAGCGACGGGCCTCCGCCCGAAGTTCCGCGAACCCACCGTCCGCCAGATAAGAAGGCGAAACCAACGCCAGGAACGGTCTCCGTTCGTCGCCGAGCAGACTGGCGTCGATATCAAGCCACTCCTGGGTTGATGCGGTATCGAACAGTCGGAACCGGCCTTCGTACGCCAACAACCCGTACCGCACACCAGCGACACGGCAGTCCCGCGCTAGAAGACCCTCAGGTGGGCGTCCCCGAGCGTCGAGCCGTGTGAACGCTCGTGGGCTGTTGTTCGGATGTACAACAGCAACGGGCCGCCCTTCGTAGCGGGCCAGATAACCCCGTGCCGGGAGCTGCTCCAGGCGGTAGCCGAGCTTGGCCAGTATCCCCCTCCACGCATCGGACGATCCCAGCGCCGCGGTTCTGCCGGTCGCTTCGGCCCAAACCGCCTCGTTCCCCTTGAACCGCACCTCGACAGTGTGGCGGGACAGCAACCCCTCCATGTGGAGACCCTCACCGCCAAGCCGGACGACCTCCTCCGCTAGGTGACGCACCCCCTCGAGCGCGCCCATCTCGGTGGTGTCACGAACAGCGCGGGCCAGAGCGGAAGCATCAACCGAGCGGACCGGAGAATCAACCGACGCCGGACCAAGAACACGCAACCACCCCGCACGGTCCGGAT
This sequence comes from bacterium, assembly GCA_026710435.1. Taxonomy (GTDB): domain Bacteria; phylum Actinomycetota; class Acidimicrobiia; order Spongiisociales; family Spongiisociaceae; genus JAPPFW01. The sequence continues at coordinate 8,408 of JAPOQZ010000130.1, forward strand.
CGTCAGCCACCAACAGATAACTCACCGGGCTGTTACCAACCCGCTCCCGCCACCGGGCCCTCATACTGCGCTCAGAAGGATCAGCAGCAGCCGCTACCTCAAAGGCCCGAACAACGACCACACCGGCCGTACCCGCACGAGCCGCCACCGGCTTCGCTACACCATGGGCTAACAGATGGTTCAAAAACCCGGCAGCGTTCACAGGTTCACACCTGACCCCCGACGGAAACCACACCCGGCGAAACGATTACGGAAAGTTCCGAGAGCAACACCATACGAACCCCCAGTATGGCGGATCATCGGGCCGCCAAGTCGCTCCACCCCGAGGACACGGCCGCCTGTGATCCGCCCACAGCGGGAGCCAGGCTCAGCCGCGGCCAGGGCCTCCAACCTCTAACCTACCGGCTGTCGTCGCAGATGGTGGCGCTGCTTGCTAGATCCGGCATAGCCGGGCTGTTCAAGTCGTGGGTGGGGTCTCCCGGCCCGTAAGACGGCTTCTAGCCCTTTGTGTCATGTTGGTTAACGCGTCCAGGCCGGTTTCGGCCGAGCGTGGGGGTGTTTCCGGCGGAAGTATACAGGGCCGCGACCTTCTCGGCTCGTTGAGGGGGAGGGGGCGCTGCAAATCCATCGAACGGTCCGCCCGTCGACCCTCCCAGCTCGGAGTCCTGGCAGCAGGCGACGATCAGGTGACCTGGCGGATCATCCGGGAAAGAGCAGGCGGTGGCATACCCGCCGCAGCCTCGGCGAGGTGCTGTGGGTGGCCGGAAGCGAGCGCGATGGAGAGGGCCGCATAGCGTCGCTGGCGGGCTATGTTCGGGGCTGGACGTGTATAGGGTCGGACATCGAGAGCCTCCCTGGATTACCCCGCGAGAAGGTGGCCGGGTCGTCGGCGACGGAGCGGATGTGGTGGACCTATCTGGTTGGCCAGTGTTTGTTGGTGTAGGTCAGTAGGTCGTTTCCAGCTAGTTGTTCGGTTGCGTTGGCCACACGTAAGTAGAAGAACTTGTTCTCTCCGGGGAGGATGTTTCCTTTTGGGGCTGCTGCCTTTGTGGGTGTGGCGAACACAGGCTCGGATGATCGGGCGAGTTTGATGTACGCGACGGTCTTGCCGTCGAGTTCGCAGTATCGTGGTGTTACGTCGGCGGCTTCGACCTTGCCGAGGGTTGTGCCGATCAGGGTTCCTAGCCACAGTTCCCATCCGTCCCGGTTTTTGGAGTGGACGAAGGGATAGTCTTCCTCGATCCCAACTGGTTGGCCCGTGTCGTCTACTCCTATGAGGAGTTCTCCTCCCTGGGTATTCATGAACGCAGCGACCGACTTGACGATTGCCCATTCGATGGCTGGATCTTTGGTACCGGTGTAGAGGTTCGTGCGGCCGGTTGACTTGAACTCGACGGTGTCGCTCTCTCCACCGGCGATGGCATTTTGGACTTTTCCGTCCACGACTGCAGTCGAGGCGAAGGGGCTTTCGTCTCGGTCGGGGTTGCGGTTGACCGGTTTGCCCATCGCCCGTTCTATCAGTCTGAGCATCTTCTCGAAGCGATGGTTGAAGAACTCTGGGAAATCGTTTCGGCGGAGAGCCGCTGGGTCGATGTCGTGAGAGAGCAGGATCGAATCCAGTTCATCGGGGTCGATCCCGTGCTTATCCTCCAACTTGCTCAGGTATCTGCTGGGGGCCGCACCACCCATGAGGCGGTTGGTGTACGAACCGATCGGGGTCTTGTTGACCACGCTGTTCGCTATCCATTGTTGGACGCCGTTTGATGTGCACCACCGTTTGGGGAAGATGTGGTGAATGTCAACGCTGTGGTCGAAGTAGGTGTGAGCCCCTAGGGTGACTCCTGTTCTGAAATCTTGGCAGCCTGACTTCATCTGCAGTGCATACAGGCCTTTGTAGGCGGCGCTGTTCCTTGTCCGGAGGCTCAACAGACGCTCGGCTTGGAACTGTGCTTCTCTCACCGTTCTAGGCTCGGGACTCTTACCTCGGACCCAGGCGACACACTCGGGTAGATCGAAGGCGAATCTGGTCTCGGTGGAACCTCCGTACATTTCCCCGAAGACCCCGCACCAGAACCAGCGGCGGATTTTCTGGACGGCCGCGTGGTTGTCAGCCTCGTTGCTCAGAACAGCGAAGATTGTCCCTAACGGCACCAGCTGGGTTGCGTAGGGGACATCGCGGGCACCGAAAATGTGCTCGCTGTGGAGGAACTCCACAGCCCGGATCAGGCCACGTGACGCGCTGTTGGCCCACTTCTTGTAATCGTCGACCTCCAATCGGAGTACATCACGCCGTTTGCAGCCCACCGCGGGGGGGACAGCATCCCCGACATGGCGTATCCGCCGGTCGTGGGTCGCCAGCAGCGTAACTGCCTGCAGGAACTGGGGCGCGTCGAAACGCTTTAGCACCGGGTGGTTACCGAACTCGGCCTTACGCTTATCCCAGTCGTCGCGAAGGTTGAACTCATCAGCCGCGTAGGTGGCCGTCAGCAGCTCGAACACCGTAAGGGAAACACCACCAGTGTTGACCTTCTCGAACACCTGGCAGACCGCTTCCTTCGATGTTCCCTTCGACAGTTTGATGGTCGGTACCTGGTACTGGAGAAACTGTGAGATGAATCTCTTGGCGAACCCCTTCCACTTCTCTAACCGATCAGCGATTTCACCCGGTCCCGACTGCAGATACTCCATCTGCCAGTCAGTAGTCCTATCCGGGTCAAACACGATGTCGAGTGGGAACATCTCGCTCGTGATCTCCCCACTCCGGGATCGCAGATCGAGCTTGACCGTCCGGCCGAAGTTCTCGGTGACCAGGCGACTCTCGGGGACGCCGACGATCCCGTACTCCTCACGGCTGTCGTATGGATCGTGATCGAGACCCCTTTCGATGTCCGCGTAGTAGTGCCGCTTCACCTTCTTCCCCCTACTGTCGCGGGTAACCACAGCGTCGGGTGATCGAAGAGCGAAAAA
>JAPOQZ010000034.1 GCA_026710435.1 bacterium
ACCCAGCCCCTCGTAGAGGGTACGGCGGGACGCGTTCGACGCCGAGGAGGTGGCGGTTGGGGGAGGGCCCGCCGGAGGAGACCGCCTCGACGGTTTTCGCGGTCTCGGCTCCCCGGAACCGGTGCGTGCCAGGCGTAGGAGGCTAACTCCAGCGAATTCCCGATACAGGACACTAGAAGGGGATTAACACCGCCCTCCTAACGGCCGATACGGTGTTCGATACCCGCTCGGGCACGGTTGTAGGCATTTCTGTCGCCTAGCACGCCGAAGGTCCAATTGGCCTCCTGAACCAGTCCGTGGAGCTCGAAGGCGACCTGGTGCGGATCGGTTCCGGGCGGTAACTCGCCCTGTTCCACAGCCAAGCGCGCGTTTCCGGCCAGAGTCTCGATCCATGACCGGGCGATCCGGGCTATCAGGTCCCTGATGTGATCGGGCAGGTCGGCAGCCCCGCCTACAAACCCACCCCGGTACGCGTCGCTCTCCGCGTAGTCGACCCACTGCGAGAGCAGGGCTCTGAGCCGCTCGATGCCGTCCGGTGCGTCGTTGGTCGGCTTCGTCACGGCCTTGTCGAACACGTCGGCGCCGGCCCAGACGATCGACTGCTGTAGTAACTCGTCCGAACCGAAGTGCTCGGAGACATCGCGCACGGGAACCCCCAGATCCTCCGAGAGCCGTTCCACCGTCACCGCCTCGAATCCTTCCGCAGCGGACAACGCGGCTGCCGCGCCGACTACTTCGTCTCTGATGACCATTGGCCAGAAGATAGCTGTTTGTCTTCACCACCCGCGTCCGATGTCCGGTTGCGCGCGCATCAGGTGGAAGGCGAGAAGGAGGAGCGGTCCGTACTCGGGGCTCGCCGGTCGGATGTCCACCCTGGGTGGGTCGCTCTCGTACGGTATGGCCGGTCGAAGCAGGTACTGTGGGTCGCCGCCATCGAAGGAATCTCATGACTAGCAGCATCCGTGAACAGGTACGGCAGAGCTACGCCAACGCCGCCCGGGCCACAATGACCAGGGTGGCCGAGACCGAACCGGCGTGCGAACTCGCGTCCAGTCTCTACGCACCTTCCGACATCGACGAGCTTCCGACGGCCGCAGCCGAAGGGTCCCTCGGCTGCGGGAACCCGGTTGCGGTGGCTGAGTTACGCCCTGGCGAGGTCGTGCTGGACCTCGGTTCGGGCGGGGGGATCGACGTGTTGCTGTCGGCTCGGCGCGTAGGTCCGACCGGATTCGCCTACGGATTGGATATGACCGACGAGATGTTGGACCTGGCTCGGGCCAACGCTACCGAGGCAGAGGTGAGCAACGTCGAATTCCTCAAGGGCTACATGGAGGACATCCCGCTGCCCGACGCCTCGGTGGACGTGGTCATCTCCAACTGCGTGATCAACCTGTCGGAGGACAAGAAGGCCGTCTTCGCAGAGATCGCCCGGGTGCTCCGTCCCGGCGGGCGGGTGGGGGTGACCGATGTGGTGGCCGACGATGCCCTCACGCCCGAGCAGCGTAAGGAGCGCGGCTCATGGGTCGGCTGTATCGCCGGGGCGCCTTCCTTCACCGAATACCGGCAGGGTCTGGAGTCTGCAGGCCTGGTCGACGTGGAGATCACTCCCACCCACCAGATGGCGGAAACGGCCAACTCCATAGCCGTGGTGGGAGTCCACTCCGCCATCATCCGGGCACGGCGTCCTTGAACCGCAGCCACGTTCTGCACCAAACCCTTCCGCCTCGACAACTCTTGTAACGGTCCTAACGAGAGTTGTCATCGGCGGTCGAGTTGTCCCAACAATTCTTCCGCCGTTGAGCGTTGCGGCTAGCGGCAGAGGCCGTCCTCGGTTACTCCCCGGCTGGTGTAGCAAAGGACGGTGCTCTCGACCGCGCGGAGTGTGAAGGGACCCGGGTTGTCCGACATCCAGTCGTCCCCGGCGTCCGTGAAGATGTCCAACCGGTAACCCAGGACGGAGTCGTCGCCCAGGTTGATCACATCGATAGTCATCTCACCGATCGCCTCGAACACGAACGGTTCCACCGAAACGACGATACGAGATGGCGGTTCGTCGGATGCCACCGTATTCGCAACGATGAAACCCAGATCGAGCAAGGTGTCCGCCTGCGGCCTCTCGCCGAGGATCTCGATGATGTGGCCAGTCAAATCGTCGGTGGCGCCCAGCTGCGCCAGGTATGCGGCGCTCGACCAGCCCGTCAAGCCGGCTACGCGTAGCTCGTGCCAGGTTGTGGTGGCTAGTGCTCTGGTCCTGCCGGTGGCCACGATGGCGTCCGCCCACGAGTCCGGTGAGGCCAGGACGTCGCCGGAGGGCGCCTGACGGACTTCGAGAAGGCCGACGTACGGGTTGAGAAGGCCCAGGGTGGCGATGATCTCGCCTGCGGGCACGTCACGGACATTGAGCACATCATCGTGATCCACGCCCACCACCGCCAGGACGGCTCCATCGGCAGGTCCGAAGGGTGATGGCTCGCCAGGTAGGGGTCCGGTCGTTGTCGCCGCCGAATCGGTGGTCGGCGGTGATCCCGCGGCTGCCTCAGTTGTCGGTGACCCTGTTGTCGACAGGGTGGTCTCGGGAGGCCGCGTCTCCGGCGGGGACGTCATAGCCGGTGTCGCCGAGGGTGCGGGTCCGCTGTCCCCGTCCGAGCTGGTGCGCGGTGGCGGCTCGGCGGCTACACATGCGGCGGTCGAGAACACCAGGATGGCAAGTCCCGCCGCAGCACGTGTGATCGTTGCCGGAAGGGCTCGTGTCCCAGTCCCGCTAGCCCACTTGGTCGCCACTCGCATTTGCACCCTTTTTCCGGTTTGGTATCGCCCTGACGATACAAACGATGCCGTGACCGGTACCGCTGATCCGGCGACTAGTTCAGCAAATGCACTGTATTCGTTCGTACCGGTTCTCGGAAAGTCCTATCCGCAGCAGGCTGCTTCGAGCTTCCAGGTCCGGCGGGCTTCGGTAGCGATCAACGCGGCAAGTCCGAGGGCCGCCAGCGGGTCGGCCCACCACCAGCCTAGAAGGGCATTGGCAACCAATCCGATGAGCGCAACAACCGACAGCTTCCAGCAGAAGTCGGTCTGAGCGGCGTCGGCCTCCATGGAATGGCTGTGCAGGGCACGGGCTACGGCCCGCTTGGTGTTGGCCAACCACTTCATCACGACCAGTGACGCAACCAGCAGAGCCACCCCCACTGCCGAGGCGGAAGGCCGCTCACCGGCGATCAGTGCCATAATGGCGTCCGCTGCCACGTAGAGCGCCAGCAGCCACAGGCTGGCGGCTACCCCTCTGCGGGCGATGTCATCGACCCGGGCGATACGGGCCGCATCGGTGGCACGCCGTTCGGCCCAGATGCGCCAGAGGATCACCGCGCCGGAGGCGGCTTCCACGAAGCTGTCTATCCCGAATCCAAGGAGAGCAACACTGCCCGCTGCCGCAGCCGCAACTACTGCGATCACACCTTCGACCGCGTTCCAGCTCACCGTCAACCATTCCAGGCGTAGCGCGCGCCGGAGCAGCCTCTTACGCTCGATGTCGATGTCCGGTCGCTTGCCGGTCATGCCGTCCGATGGTCGACCAAGCTCAAGTTATCACGGAGTGGATGGCAACCCGTGTCCGGCATACGATGGGAGCTCCTAGGTCCAAGGACCCCCTTTCGGCACCGTTCACATAGCTAGCGGCTACGCCACCGGCCACTCGCCCAATTCGAGAGCCGAGAACATCGCACCACCGAGATCGTGCATGATGACGATGCGCCCCTCCGGAACATCGGCTTCCGCCGGAAGAGAGAACGGTCCCGCCATGACTTCGCCTCCGAGCTCGATTGCCCTGGCTGCGGTCTCATCGACGTCGGCGGACCCGATGTAGACATGCCACTGCGGCGCCATGCCCTCCATGGGGAGTCCCATCAACCCACCGACAACCCATTCACCAACCGTCAGGCCGGCGTAGGACATGGAACCCATGCCCGGGCCGAGATCCACCGGCTGCGCGACGAGACCCAAGGCTGCCCGGTAGAACTCCGCCGCCTTATCCGTATCGGGTACGTAGAGTTCGACCCACGTGAACGCTCCGGGTTCGTTGACGACCTGTGCGCCCTTGTGGAGCCGAGCCTCCCAGAGGCCCGAGCACGCCCCCTGGTCGTCCATGACGAAGGCCATGCGCCCTGCGTCCATCACGTCGAGCGGGCCCACCAGGCCCTTACCGCCGGCTTCCAGCACGGACCGGTAGGCGGTGTCGACCGAGTCCACCAGGAGGTAGGTGTTCCAAGCTCCCCTGAAACCCGCCTCGACCAACTCGGGGGGTGCAGCACCGAGACCTGCCACGGCCCTGCCTCCCAACAGGGCGATCGAGTAGGAGGTGTCGCCTCCGTAGCCCTCCTGGTCTTCCCACTGCCACCCGAACAGGCCACCGTAGAAGGCCTTGGCGGCCTCCGGGTCGGCCGTGCTCAGATCCACCCAGCCCGGTGTACCGTGCTCATAACCATCCCGGAACGGCATCCCGATTCCTTCCCTCGCAAAACTCGGCCTCCAGAGTGTATGGCACCCCGGATGCAATACCAGGGCGGCTTCTGGTCTCGCTGCCAGCGGAGGTGCCCTCCCCGCCGACCCTGTTCTTCCTCGTCGGTGCCGCCACAGAGGTATACCTTGTGCGGATACCCGGAGCCACCGGAAGGGTGGCGCATCAACCAGACATGCTCGAGCTCCTACATTGAAAGGACCGAACCAGCGAGACGAATCACCACCATCGGAGCCGGAGTCGTGGGTCGTCCCCGCGGATGCCGCCCGCTAGCATCAAGGGCCGCCGGAAGGGAACGCCGAGTGGATTACGTTCGACCTCGCACCTGGCAGGATGCCTTAGCGCTGAAGACCGAGAACCCCGGAGTGGTTCCGATCAACGGTGGCACTGATCTAATGGTGGAGATCAACTTCGCCCACCGTCGGCCGCCCTCGCTACTCGATCTCTCCCATATCGACGGGATCAAGCGATGGAAGAGAAGCAACGGTACTGTCGAACTCGGGGCTGGCGTTACCTACACCGAGGTCTTGGAGCACCTGAGTGGTGACCTCCCGGCGCTGGCTCTTGCCTCCCGAACGGTCGGGTCGCCGCAGATCCGCAACCGGGGAACCATCGCCGGAAACCTCGCTACAGCCTCACCGGCCGGCGATTCCCACCCGCCCCTGCTTGCTACAGGCGCGACGGTCAGAGTGGAATCGATGCGGGGTGTGAGGGACGTCCGGATCGGGCGCTTCTTCACCGGTCCCAGGAGAAATGTTCTGGAGCCTGACGAACTGATCAGGTCGGTCATAGTCCCGACTGCCCGCGGACCTCAGCAGTTCTCGAAGGTCGGAACCCGCAATGCCATGGTCATCGCGGTAGCTTCCTTCGCAATAGCGCTCGATCTGGCAGGCCGTCGGGGAGGCACCGGGATCGGCTCCGCAGCTCCCACACCGATCCGGGCCACCGACGGGGCCGTCTACCTCGAATCGGAGCTCTCCCATCTGGACTATTGGGAGAATCCTCGAGACCTACCCGCCGGTGTGCTCGACCGCTTCGCTGACCTGGTCGCCTCTGCTGGCCGGCCCATCGACGACGTCAGAGGCACTGCTCGTTACCGGACCCACGCACTCCGGGTAATCGCCCGGCGGACTCTCGAGTGGGCATGGGCCGACGTCTTGGAAGGGTGGGCGGATGCTCGTTGAACTCACCGTGAACGGCCGGCCGCGATCGGCCGAGAACGTGTGGCCGGGCGAGAGCCTCCTGTACGTTCTCAGGGAACGCCTCGGCCTGAGAGGGTCCAAGAACGCCTGCGAGCAGGGTGAGTGCGGGTCCTGTTCCGTATACATGGACGGGAGTCTGGTCTGCGCGTGCCTGGTTTCCGCCGGGCAGGCGCACGGCACCCAGGTAGTGACGGTGGAGGGCCTCTCGGACGGGGACCATCTGCATCCGATCCAGCAGGCGTTCGTTCTGGAAGGTGCAGTCCAGTGCGGCTTCTGCACCCCTGGACTGATCGTCGCCACCCACCAGCTCCTGGCAGCCAATCCCGGCCCCTCGGACAACGAGATAAGGGAGGCGCTCGCCGGGAACCTCTGCCGTTGCACCGGCTACGAGAAGATAATCGACGCGGTCAGGCTGGCGGCCTTGGAGATGGCAGTCTCGTGAAGCAGGTCCCCGTCACCGCTGCGCGCAAGCCCCGGGTCACCGTCCTGACCGGCTATCTCGGCGCCGGAAAGACCACGCTCGTCAACCACATTCTCTCCACAGACCACGGGCACCGGATCGCCGTGATCGTCAACGAAGCAGGGGAGATCGGCATCGACGGGGACCTGATCGTGTCGTCGGACGAGGAGATCATCGAGTTGGCAAACGGTTGCGTGTGTTGCACGCTCTCGGTTCGCAACGACCTCACGACCATGCTGAGCAGGCTGCTGGCGAGGCCCGATCCACCCGACTACATCCTGATCGAGGCCAGCGGCGTGGCGGATCCGGTGCCTATCACCCAAGCCCTCTTCGTCGAGGAAATCGCTGATACTGTGCAGTTGGACGGCATCCTGACACTGGTTGACGCCGAGCACGTCACGATGCACTTCGACGGCTTCGGGCCCGACCGGTCGAGTAGCCGGGTCGTCGACCAGATCCTCTGTGCCGACCGGATCCTGTTGAACAAGACCGACCTTGTCACAGAGGACACATGCGAGGAAGTCGAGCAGCGCGTACGGGAGTTCAACACCACCGCTCCGATCATCAGAACCTCCTACGCCCGAGTCGATCCGGGCCGGATACTCGACATCGGGGCCTTCGACCCGTCGGCCCACTCTCTGGAGGCCGGTGTCTTCGAGACTGCAAGGTCCGGTGTACTCGATGAGGGACTGGAAGCGACGAGCATCGCCACTCGGGGTGACCTGGATGAGGCGCTGCTCAGAGCCTGGTTGTCGCACCTGACGCGTAGGCGTGCCCCTGACATCTACCGCCTCAAGGGAATCCTCGCCATCGAAGGCTGCCACGACCAGATGGTTCTCCAAGGCGTCCACGGCCTCTTCGACCTATACGCGGGCGGTCCTTGGCCGGGAGAGCGCACAAACCGCATGGTTCTCATCGGCCGGGGTTTCGAAGGCGCTGAGTTGCGGTCGGCGTTGGAGGCTTGCCGGTCATGAACGGTCCGTCGCAGCAGACCGGAACCAAGTTCGGTAGCCGTGTCCGGACGAGCATGGGGGTCGGTACGTCGCCGCCCCGTCCGGATGCCCCGCTCAAGGTGCAGGGCAAGTTTGCATTCTCGTCGGACCTTCACATCGACGGCATGCTGTGGGGTGCCACCGTCCGCAGCCCCCATCCCAGGGCCCGGATCCTGTCGATCGACATGGCGGCGGCACTGAAGATCGGGGGAGTAACGACGGTGTTGACCGCCGAAGACGTACCGGGACACAAGTTCTACGGGATCAAGGTAGCCGACCAGCCGATACTTGCCATCGACGAGGTCCGCTACCTGGGAGAACCGGTAGCCGTCGTGGCCGCCGACCATCCCGAGACAGCCCGGCGCGCCGCAGCAGCAGTTCAGGTCCGCTACGAGGTCCGCACGCCGCTGACGGATCCGGAGGAGGCCCTCGACGGTAGGGGAGACCCCATCGATCCCGGTGGGAACATTGCCCGCCACGTACGGATCCGCCATGGGGATGTCACGTGTGCTCGCCCGCGGGCCGATGTGACCATCCGGGGTGAGTTCCGGACCGGCATCCAGGATCCGGCGTTCCTAGGTCCGGAATCCGGCCTTGCCGTTCCGGACGGCAGCGGGGGCGTAGATCTGTACGTCGCATCCCAGTGGATACATGACGATCAGCGCCAGATAGCGGCCGGCCTCGGTCTGGACCCGAGCCGGGTTCGGATCACGCTAGGCGGGGTAGGCGGGGCGTTCGGGGGTCGTGAAGACCTGTCGATCCATATCCACGCCTGCATGCTCGCCCTGCGGACGGGACGTCCCGTCAAGATGTCGTACAACCGCGAGGAGTCCTTCGTAGGTCACGTGCACCGGCATCCCTCGCGTATCCGGGTAGAACTGGGTGCCCTCCGGGACGGGGCACTGGTGTTCTCGAAGATCCGACTGCTGCTTGACGGCGGTGCCTACACGTCGACCTCGAAGATCGTGATTGCCAACGGCTCATACTTTGCCGCGGGTGCCTACCGGGTGGACCATGTGGAGATCGACGGGTTCGCGGTCTATACCAACAACCCTCCCCGGGGTGCGATGCGTGGTTTCGGTGCCGTCCAGGCGTGTTACGCCATCGAGTCGGCCATGGACAAGTTGGCTCGGGCGCTCGACATGGACCCGTTGGTGCTCCGCACGCTCAACGCCATCGAGGAGGGATGCATCCTTCCCACCGGGCAGGCTGTCGACGGTCCAACACCGACCGGGGAACTGCTGAGCCACCTCCGTGATCTCCCGCTCCCCGGGAGTGGGCCTCCGGGCGATCGCGAGCTGCTCCGCCTTCCCGGAGGAGTGGGCAACACCTCCCACGGCGAGGGAGTGGTGAGAGGGGTCGGGTACGCGCTTGGGATGAAGGCTATCGGCTTCTCGGGAGGGGTCGACGACTACTCCACGGCCCGTGTCTCGGTTTCCGTCGTGGGAGGGTCGCCAGTGGTGGAGGTCTACACGGCCGCCGCGGAGTGTGGGCAGGGTATCGTCGCCGTCCAAGCACAGATAGCACGCACGGAACTCGGGGTCGACGCGGTGGTGGTCCGGCCCGCCGACACGGACATCGGCGACGCCGGGTCGTCCGCTGCTTCCCGCCAAACCTGGATGACGGGCGGAGCGGTCCAGGGAGCGTGCGCCAGACTGCGATCCGAGCTGCTGGCTCGCGCCGCGGAACTCCTGCGATGCCCGATCGAAGATTTGTCGATGAGCGACGACGGTGTCCTGACCGGTCCGGACGCGGAACCCCTGATGAGCCTGGTCGACCTCCTGGGTGATGACACATTAAGCGCTACCTTCGAGTACCACCACCGTCCCACCGCACCCATTGACGATGTGACGGGCCAGGGCAACGCCCACATCGCCTTCGCATACGCCGCGCACCGGGCGGTGGTCGATGTGGACACCGACCTCGGTCTGGTGAAGGTGGTGGAGTTGGCCACCGCCCAGGATGTGGGGAAGGCAATCAATCCGCAAGCCGTCGAGGGCCAGATCGAAGGCGGAACCGTGCAAGGGCTCGGCCTCGCCCTCCTCGAAGAGGTTCAGATCACGGATGGAGTGGTCATGAACGCTTCCTTCACCGACTACCTCATCCCGACCATCCTCGACACGCCGCCCATGAACGTGCGCCTCTTCGAGTTCCCTCATCCCGACTCACCGTACGGACTGAACGGGGTAGGGGAGCCTCCCACCCTGTCATCTACCCCGGCCATCGTGAACGCCCTTCGCAACGCGACCGGTCTCGAACTTCCAAGGGTTCCGGTCCGGCCCAGCGACCTTATCCCTGTGCTCGCCGCTCCGTAACGCCGGGATAATCCACACAATCCCTTAGACGGTCGTACCCGGCTCCGGCGGCTCGTCAAGAGCAAGGGACGGCTCCGCAACTTGTGCTTGGCCGGCCTCATTGTGGCTATGCGGGGCTCGGTAGGGGTCCGCTAAGTTCCGGCGAGTAAACCGGCCGCTTCCACCAGGAGAACACATTGGTACCAAAGGGACACGACCCGCGCTTGTTCACACGCCGCCAGGTACTCGGCGGTGGCTCCGCTCTGATGGCTTTTGCAGCCATGGGTGGATTGTCTGCTCTGGTTGCTGCTTGTGGCGGGGGCGACCCGATCGATGAGGGCTCCGAGCCGGGGGAAGATTTCACGGGACAGTTAGGCGTTCTCATCGGAACCCATATGGATCCGGTCAAGCAACTCCTCGCCCAGCATGAGGCCGCGGTGGGCTTCGCGCCCAACATCGAAGAGGTGACCACCCCCGACCTGCGCAGCAAACTCACCACTTCCTTCCTCGCTCAGAATTCTCCCTGGGATGCAGCGTTCGTCACTGCCGAACTCGGCGCCGAGTTGGGTACACGCGGGTGGCTGACCAATGCGAGTACGTTCATGGACGAGCGGGTACTCCCGGAAGGCGATCTCCTGACCCGAGGTATGGGCGCGGTCGAAGTTGGAGACAACACACTCGCCGTACCGTGGACCATGGGCAGCCAGCTCCTCCACTGGAACAAGCAGTTGATGGAGCAAGCCGGGCTCGACCCCGACGCGCCCACCGACCGGCACTCCACTCCCAACTCCTGGGACACGTTCGTGGAGTACGCCAAGGCTATGACAGGGGAACGCGACGGCGTCCAGTATTACGGCTACACCGACGCCTGGGCCGACAAGCACGTGCTGTGGACCTGGGGAGGAATGCTCAACATGCACAGGGGAAGCTTCCTTGACGAGGAATCCCAGCCCGCCTGGAACTCCGAGGCCGGGGTGGAGTCCCTTCAGAAGCTCCACGACCTGCTGCACGCCCACCAGGTGATCGATCCCGCGGTCACCACCTATACCTGGGTGTTCGACGCGACTCCGGGGTTCTTCGAGGGCACCCGGGGCATGTTCATCTCCTGGCCGTTCGTAGCCGGGGTGGCAGCTATTCCCGACGCCTCTCAGATCGCCGGCCACAGTGCCTTCGCACCCAACCCGGCCGTCGTGACCAGTGGATCGGTGGACGGTTCCGAGTTCTTCGGAGTTCCCGTCTATTCCGAGAACAAGGACGAGGCGTGGCGCCTGATCGACCTGATCTCCTCCCGTGAAGGTCAGAGGGTGGTGGCCATGGGTGGATGGGGCTCCATATACAACGGGATCCTCCAAGAGCCCGACATCGTGGAGGCATTCCCCTTCTACCCGGCACTGGCCAAGGCCTACGAGTATCCGGTAGACGGAGGATGGTCGGAGGACCGGCCTCGCTGGACCCAGATGCTCGCCGACGAGATCCACGAGGTGCTTGCCAACCGCAAGTCACCCAGGCAGGCTCTGGATGATGCCGCCGCCGCAGCGACAGAGGCCCGGAGGCAGGACGAGTCCTAGGCTTCCACGGCCCAACTCCGCGACCGGCATGGTCGAGGCGGGCGGGAGAACCAAACCGGCCCGCCTCCGGGGTCGGAGAGTCGCGCTGGCCATGGTGGCGCCGGCGGTACTGCTGGTAGCCGGTGTATATGCGTACCCGGCCATCTCGACCGTCCTCTACAGCTTGGCCTTCATCGATCTGTCGCCGCGTTTCCGGATCTCCGGTTTCGTGGGTTTCCGGAACTTCGCACGACAACTCACGAGTTCGGCCTTCTGGGAGGCGACCGGCATCACGGTCTATTTCGGGGTGATGCTCTGCGTATCCACCGTGGTTATCGCGTTCATGATCGCCCTCCTGCTGAACAGGACCTTCCTGGGGAGGGGGCTGGTGCGAGTGACCGTGCTGCTCCCCTGGGCTGTGCCCCCGGTGGCTTCCGGAGTGCTCTGGGTCCAGATGTTCCACGCCGAATTCGGATTCCTGAACGGTCTGATCAGGGCGTTCGGAGGCGACGGCGACGTTATCTGGCTCGGCGGCCAGGTCATCGCTCTACATTCGGTGCTGATCGCCGAGGTGTGGCGGTGGATCCCGTTCGCCACCATCTTCCTTCTTGCCGGTTTGCAGATCGTGCCGCGGACGGTGCTCGAAGCGGCTGCCATTGACGGCGCCGGCTCCTGGAAGGCTTTCCGCCACGTCACCTTCCCCTTGATGCTGCCGGTGATTGTGCCGGTGGTGATCTTCCTGTTCGTATGGGCGATGAAGGTGTTCGACACCATCTTCGTGCTGACTCGGGGCGGGCCCAGCCGGGCGACGACCACCCTCAACTTCCTCGTCTACCGGCAAGGATTCGAACAGTTCGACTTCGGTAGCGCTTCCGCCACCGCGTACTTGCTGTCTACCTTGACCGTCCTGGCCATTGCCGGTTTGGGTTGGATGTTCTTCCGGTCGCAGCGGTTGGTGGGGGAGTAGGAATGGCCGCTCGGGGCGCCTCTCGTCCTCGGCAGGCGCTGACCTATGCGCTTGCCCTCCTCGTCCTGGTGGTGATGGCCTTTCCGCTCTACGGGATCATCCTGACCAGTATGCAGACTGAAAGGGACATCCGTTCTGCGGATGTTGCGTTCGCGCCCACCTACGTAACCACTGAGCACTACCGCCAGATCTTCTCCGACAGTTCCGGGGTTCCTGTCGCCGAGTCGATGGTCAACAGCCTGGTCGTGGCTCTGCTGTCCTCGGTCGTGACGGTGGCGATCGCAGTTCCCGCCGCCTACGCTCTCAACCGGATGAGGGTCCCCGGCAAGCGGATAATCCTCGGAGGATTCGCCGCCGTCTACGTTCTACCCACCCTGCTCTTCGTACTTCCCCTGTTCATAACGGTGGTTCAACTGGGTCTCTACGACACGTACATTGGCCTGCTGCTGCCTTACGTGGCCTTCACGCTGCCCTTCATGGTATGGATCATGGGCTCGTTCGTGCGTTCGATTCCGGTGTCGGTCGAGGAGATGGCGCGGATCGACGGGGCTAACCTCGCTCAGTTGATCTTCCGTATCGTCCTGCCACTGCTCCGGCCCGGCATCTTCGCCGGGCTGCTACTGGGTTTCGTCCTGGCCTGGATCGAGTTCCTGACACCCTTGCTCTTTACGAGCGACCTTTCGATGCTCACCGTCACCCTGGGGCTCTTCCGATCTACCATGGACATCGCCATCGGGCAGTTGGCGGCTGCCACGGTCATCACCGCCCTGCCGGTGATCCTTATCACCGCAATCTTCCAGCGGAACATCACCGAGGTGATAACCGCGGGGGTCGAGCGGTGATGGGGGCGATCCCGCAGTAGTCGAATCCTGGAGGAGCTGAACACGAATGCCGAACCGAATCGACGTGGTAATCCAGCCGGTCGTTCTGAGATTCTCGCTATCCGACGACGAGGTGGTCTACTACTTCGCGTCTGATACGGAGGCGATGCTGGACCGGATGGAGACGATGATGGGAATCGACCCCGCCAAGGACGCCTTGTTCGACTCCAACCTCGGGTTCCTGCCCGTGTCAACGACCGTGCTGATAAGGGGAGACCGGAATATCGTCGTCGATCCCGGTAACCACCACACCGGGTTCTACGGGCAACTGGCGATAGGGTTGGCCCGCTTCGGACTCACCCCTGATCAGATCGATGTCGTCGTGTGCACTCACTGCCATCACGATCACATGGGTAGCGCCTTCAGGATCCCGGGAGCAGAAATCGTCATGGGCCAGGGAGAGGCCGACTTCTGCGAGGAACTCTACGGCCCGGACGAGACGGCTGCCAGGCTGGCGGTCATGGGAAGGCTCACCGAGGTGCCTAGAGGTGGGGAACTTGAGCTCATGCCGGGGGTGATGGCGATCTCCACTTCCGGACACACTCCCGGTCACATCAGCGTGCTTGCCGAATCGGAGTCGGGCGATCGGGTCATTGTCGCCGGGGACACGGTGATGACGCGCCGTGAGTACTCCGAGCGAAGCTTCTCCCACTGGTACACCGACGACCAGCTGCGTGGACTCCACTCGAGCCTCGACCGCATCCAGGAACTGCAGCCGACCACCGTCATGCCCGGTCACGACCGGGCCTTCACTCCTTCGACGGTGTCTCGATGAGGCTTCTACGCTCGGCTGTCGTCGGCGTCGGGGCAATCGGTTCCCTCCACGCCCGCATCTACCGCGAGCATCCGTTCTCGGAGTTGGTGGGCATCGTCGACGCCAACCCGGCCACGGCGGAAGCTGTCGCCGGAGAGTTCGACGTGCCGTGGTTCACAGAGGTCTCCGATCTGCTCGACGCGTGCGACTTCGATGCTGCCTCTGTGGCGGTCCCCGAGCACCACCGCCACGCGACCGCCCTCCCCCTCGCCCGAGCCGGAAAGCATCTCCTGCTGGAGAAACCCTTGGCGCCGTCGCTGCCGGAGACCGACCGCCTCATCGCCGACATCGAAGACTCCGGCGTGCTGACCATGGTGAATTTCATCCTCCGGTTCGACCCACGGTATTCCGAGGCGAAGGCGGCGGTATCCTCGGGCAGCATGGGTGATGTTCACACTATCTTCGTCCGGCGGCGGGGTTCGTCGCTCGGGGCAGACGTATACGGTGTATGGACCGATCTGCTTATCTCTACGGGTATCCACGACCTCGACGTGATGGCCTGGCTGGCGGATTCCGCGGTCACCCGGGTATACGCAGAGACCATCTCCAAGCGCTCGGCGCCCTACGGGCACGATGACGCTGTCATGGCGCTGGTTCGTTTCGAGAACGGGATCATCGGATCGCTGGAGACCAGTTGGGTTCTTCCAACCTCGATCCCCGCTCCGCTCGATGCGTCGCTCCAAGTCGTGGCGACCGAGGGGGGTGTCTTCGTCGAGGGTTCCAATCATGGGCTTACCGTTGTCGAATCTGATCGGATGACCCTTCCGGACCTCACGCACTGGCCGATTTCGAGGGACCGCGTCCAAGGGGACCTGGCCGCTTCGCTCGACCATTTCATCCGCTCGATCCTCGCGAACACACGGCCCGACGTAAGCCTTGCCGACGCCAGGCTCGCTCATGCGCTCGTGGACGCTGCTAAACGCTCCGCTCGGCTGAACCAGCCGGTCGGTCTGACCCCGGCTCGCTGATGGACCCCTGGCAGCTGGCAAGACCACGGATCGGGGTCGCCTCCCTGGTTCAGGAGACGAACACGTTCAGTCCCAGACCTACAGTCTGGGAGGACTTCACGGTGCTGGTCGGTGACGACGCAGCCTCCTCCCTCAAGAGAACGAACACGGAGTTCGCCGGAGCCTTCGCTTCGCTACGCCGGATGGGCGCGGATCCGGTTCCCCTGCTGGCGGCCTGGGCCCTTCCTTCCGGGAAGGTGACAGACGAGACCTTTGACCGGCTTGTGGCCCTCCTTGAGCATCGCCTCGTCGAAGCGGGGCGTCTCGAAGGACTCATCCTGTCGCTCCACGGAGCGATGGCGACCGAGTCCATCTTCGATGCCGACACGGCGCTCATCGAAGCCGCCCGGCGTCGCATCGGTAACGACACCACTCTGGGCGTGTGCCTGGACCTCCACGCCAACGTCACGTCACAGATGGTCAGGCAAGCCGACGTGATCGTGGGCTACCACACGGAGCCACACACCGACATGGCCGCCACCGGCAAGCGCATCGCCCGCCTGGTCACTGGGGTTGCATACGGAGAGATCGCCCCGGCGATGGCCCTGGCCAAGAGACCCATGCTCGTTCCTGCCGAGGCCATGCGCATGGATAAGGGCCCCATGTCGGAGGTACGCCGGATTGGATACACAGAGGCCCCTTCCCACGCGCTCGACGTCTCTCTGTTCCCGGTCCAGCCTTGGCTCGATGTCCCCGAACTCGGACTCGGCGTCCTAGTCGTAACTCACGCCGATATGTCAGGCGCGCAGGATTTCGCCGAGCGGATGGCGGATGAGATCTGGGCGAGAAGAGATCGGATGACCACCCCCCGGTTGATGACTCCGGAGTTGGCGTTCCAGGCCGCACGGGCCTTTGAAAGCCGTCCGTTCCTCATGGCGCACACCTCCGACTCTCCCACTGCCGGAGCCACCGGTGACGATCCGGTGATGGTCTCCGAGGCCGCAGTCCATGGACCCGACATGGAGGTTCTGCACTCGGTGGTCGATCCGTTGGCGGTCAGCCAGTGTGCGTCGGCTATCGGCAGCCGAGTTCGGATCCGGGTGGGTGGAGGATCGAATCCGGCGGTGACACCCGTCATCGTGGACGGGACAGTGGTCCGATCGGGAGCTGGAAGCTACCGCCTGGCCGGCCGATCGTTCACTCGCCGAGAGGTGTCGATGGGAGAGTGGGTAGTCCTGGAGTCGGGTTTTCACCGGCTGCTCGTAACGTCGATACCGGCCATCACAGCCGACCCGGCCACTTGGCGCCATGCCGGCCTCGATCCGGACAGTACCGATGTTCTGGTAGTGCGTTCGTGTAGCGACTACCGGGCCAACTTTCCTGAGTCGGCGCCGGAAGCAGTCACCTTGGACCTTCCCGGGCCTAGCACTCCAAGGCTCGAGGGTCTCCTTTTCGAGCACGCTCCCAAGCCTCTCCACCCCATCGACCGGAACCCGGATGGGGAACCGACGCGATAGCTGACCCGGGCGGTAGGCAGTGAACGCATCCGGATATCCTGCGTGGAGTCCTGCTACGGCGAGTGCACTCGCATTCCTCGAACGCACGGCAGCCGACCAATTGGCCTTCGCCCGCGAACTCGTTGCGACCCCCAGTCCCAACCCTCCTGGCGACGAGCGAGCGGTGGCCGACTTGCTATGCAAGAGGCTGGGCGAGCTCGGGGTAGACAACGTCACGACAGTCTGCGCCCAACCCTCCCGACCCAACCTTCTGGTGCGGATCCCCGCTCGGGAAGAGGGGAGGACCCTGATTCTCTCAGGGCATATCGACACCAAGCCGCCCGGTGATCTCTCCAAGTGGCGTACCGATCCATGGGATCCGTTGATTGCCGATGGAGAACTCCACGGGTTGGGTTCCGGTGACATGAAGGGAGCGGTCGCGGCCATGGTGTACGCCGCGGCGGCGCTCTCCCGTTCGGACGGCTGGACCGGTGAACTACAGCTGGTCTTGACCGCGGACGAGGAGGGTGGCTCCACGCTCGGATCCAAGTGGTTAGCGGACGAGGGCTACCTCGCTGCCGACGCCGCGATCATCGGCGAACCATGCGGCGTCATGCGGGAATGGGAGAACATCGGTGTGGTCTCACGTGGATCGGCTCTAGTCGACATCGAGGTATCCGGCACGCAGATGCACTCCAGCGTGTCGGATCGGTTCAACCCCGTCAATGCCACATTCGAGATGGCGGGCCTGATCCGGAAGATGCACCGCGAGTTCAAGGGCCACCTGACCTTCACCCCCCACCGTCTAGGCAACGCGGGGCCGACCGTCAACGTTGGGGTGATGGCCGAGGCCGGTGTCTTCTACGGTGTCTATCCAGGCAATGCCAGGTTCTCGTCGGACATCCGCCTGGTCCCAGGTATGACCGAGC
Source organism: bacterium (assembly GCA_026710435.1). Lineage (GTDB taxonomy): Bacteria > Actinomycetota > Acidimicrobiia > Spongiisociales > Spongiisociaceae > JAPPFW01. The sequence goes on from JAPOQZ010000034.1 coordinate 17,043, forward strand.
AGACCGTTACAGCCGACCTACGACGGTTCCTGGAGGAGGCTATGGCCGAGAATCCGCGCCTTTCAGCCGAGTTGAACATTGTCGGCATCAGTCAGGCGACCGAGATACCGTTCGATCATCCGGTGGTCGTCGGCCTCCAGCACGCTGCCGCGTACGTCCTGGGAGAGTCGCTTGAACCAGCTGTCTTTCCAGGTGCGACCGACGCGCTGAGCTTCCAGGGCATCGCCGGTATTCCGACCGTGGCCGCGTTCGGGCCGGGCTACGTACCGAGGGCACATGCTCCCAACGAGCGGATGGCTTCGTCCGGGGTCGCTCAGGCCGCCAAGGTATATGCTCTCGCCGCTCTCGATTACCTGTCTCAACCGACGAACGCGACTCCTTCGGACCGCTCTGTGGAGCTGAAGGACGAGGATCCTGGTCGCCAGGCTGTCCACTGACCTAGGAGGGTGCTGAGGAATCCACCAGCGGCCTGCCAACCGCCGGCAAAATGCCTGGGCTGGCGGGCGGCAGGCCCGAGCAATCGTCATTTCTCAGCACCCTCCAGGGCAACTGTCGCAGAAGCGTCGGGTCGACATGGGTTCCCGAGCACCTGACCGACGGCGCCACTGCAGAGTCGCAACTCCGGTACTGGAGAATCTCCGTTTCCTTCCCGACGCGGATCCCTGATCCACGGGGACAACATGTATTCTGATGCTCGCCACGGCAACGAGCGCCCGTACCGGCCCGGCTTCTGGTCGCCCGACATCAGGCGCAAGGTGTGGCCCCGGCAAACAGGAGTGACCTTGACATGATCATCGATACCCATCTGCACCCCACCAACCTGATCGACGAGGCATGGAGGCATACGGGTGAACCGTTCACAGGTGAGCGGATGATCGAGCTGATGGACGGCCCTTACTGGATCAACGGCAAACCCCGTCGCATAGACATGGGCTTCATCCAGCCGCCGCCCGGCAACACCGTGTGGCGGGAGGGAGGCAGAGGTGGCCGCGAAGGGATCCGCGACTACATGGCCTACGTGACCGAACTGACGCAGAAGTATCCCGACCGCTTCATCGGCAACTTCAACTACAACCCTCGATTCGGTCCCGAGAACGGCGCCGCCGAGTTGGAGTTCCACGTCAAGGAGTACGGCTTCAAGATGATGAAGCTCCACGCCAATATGCATGCCTACCGTCCCGACCGCGCTCTGGACTGGCTCCGGCCCGCCCTCCGGAAGTGCGACGAACTCGGTGTCGTGGTACTTCTCCACACGGGAGACGGTCCCTACTCCATCCCGACCCAGTTCTATCCGATCATCCGCGAGTTCCCCAACGTGGAGTTCATCATCGGGCATTTCGGTGTGCAGACCGGGGGTGTGTACTGCTTCGAAGCGTTCTGGATGATCATGGACTCGCCGAACGTCTACGGAGAGTCCGGCTGGTTGCTGCAGTCCAGGATTGTGGAATTCGCCAAAGAGATGCCAAGAGACCGTCTGGTGTTCGGAACCGACTCGCCCCCCAACGATCCCGGAATGTGGCTCACACACCTCGAAGTGCTGTGCCACGAGCCGCCCCAGGGCCTCGGGATCGAGGAGGACCAGTTGGAGGACTACATGGGCAACAACATAGCCCGACTGGTCGGTATCCAGCCCACGGCTCCACCTGCCTCCGTCGAGGAAGCCCGGGTGCAACTGGCCGCAGGAAGCTACGGCGCTCCGACCGAGTAGGAGGGTGCGGCGGGACCTTCCGGTGGCCCGTCCTACCGACGTCTATCCTCGTTCTCCAGCGCGTCCCCAGCGATGGGAGGGCACCACTTGCCGGTAGCGGAGTTCACGCGGAGCCAGGATCTCCACGACTTCCTCGCTTCGTACACCTCAAATCACCCTGAGGATGTGATCCGGGTCTCGGATCGGGTCCCGGATTCCCAGGATGTGGCGGCTCTGGTGTGGCAACTGTCCGGAGCGGGTCGCCGAGAAATGCTCCGCTTCGGGAATCTAGCCGGATTCCCCTACGAGGTGGTCACCAATGTGTTCGGCTGCCGTCGCCGGATCGCCCGGATTCTCGGCACCGATGAACGGAACCTCCATACCGCCTACCAGGCCCGTGCCCGGAACCTCATCCCGCCTGCGGACATCGGCGAGGGACCTGCACTCGAGCGTTCGATCCGAGGCGACCTTGTCGACCTTCGGGACTTCCCATTGCTGACGCATTTCGCCACCGATCGGGCGCCTTACGTGACCAGCGGGATCATGGTGGTGGAAGGAGCGAACGGAACCGGAAACCTCAGTTACCAGCGGGCCATGGTCCATTCGCCAACCGAACTCGCCACCAGCCTCCACTCCCGGGGTGACCTGTGGCGGATGCTGCTGGCAGCCGCCCAAGCCGGCCGGTCGCTTCCTGTGGCGATGGTCATCGGTGGCCATCCGTTGTTCATGCTGGCGGCTTCGGCCCGGGTTCCGATGTCGGTGGACGAACGTCATGTGGCGGGGGGCCTATTCGGGGCGCCACTCGAAGTTGTCAGGACGCCGAAGTATCGGATCCGGGTTCCGGCAACTGCCGACTTCGTTCTCGAAGGAGTGATCGATCCCACCGAGAGGGTCGAGGAGGGCCCTTTCGGGGAGTTCACGGGCTATTCGTCGGATCGATCCACCAACAGCCTGTTCCGCGTGGAGGCCATGTACTCGCGCTCGCATCCCATCCTCCTCGACGTAGTAGGTGGCAACTCGGACGAACACCTCAACCTGGGCCGGATCCCCCGGGAGGCTGAGATGGCGGAGAAGCTCAAGAACCGATTCCCGGATGTGGTGGCCCTCCACTATCCGAACTCGGGGAGCCACTTCCACTGCTACGTCAAGTTGCGCCAGAAGCGCAGGGGGCAGGCACGCCAGGTGATGCTCGGCGTGCTCGGCTGGGATCCGTATATCAAGACAGTCATAGCCGTGGACGACGATGTCGACATCACCAACGACTCCGAGGTGCTCTGGGCCCTCGCCACCCGTTTCCAGCCTGCTTCCGACATGTTCGTGGTGGAAGGCCTGCCCGGCAGCCCGCTCGATCCGTCTTCGTCGCTTGCAGGAACCACGTCGAGACTGGCATTGGACGCCACCCGTCCCGACGGCTTCACGGCGGTTAGGATCGGTTTCTCGGGAGAGTCGCTCGAGCGGGCTGTCCGCCTCATGCAGAACGCCTATCCTACAATCGACAGCGTCTAGAACGGAGAGGGAGGTAGCTCCAATAATGCCCAATCTGACCAGATTCATTGCCCGGCATAGTTGGTTGGTCGCAATCCTGCTACTGGCCGTGGTGGCTGCAGCATGTGCAGAAGAGGAAACAGCAGGCCGTACGGCGGACGATCCGATCCGGATCGCAATGGTCGGACCCAGCGCGTCCAACGATCTGGCGTTCACACAGAGCATGGTCGACTCGTTGACCCGGCTCGGCGAGGACTACAACATAGAGGTCGATATCACTGACGGCACCTTCGTGATAGAGGACGCCGCCGTCGCCATCCGCGGGTACGCGGAGGACGGCTTCGACATTGTCCTGGCCCATGGCTCCCAGTTCGGTGGTTCGCTGTCGGAGATCGCCCCGGACTACCCGGATACGTACTTCGCATGGGGTACCAGCCGGGATACGTTCGGGCTTCCCAATGTGTATTCCTACAGCGTCAAGTCGGACCAGGGGGGATACATCAACGGCGCCATGGCCGCCCACCTGACCGAGTCGGGGATAATCGGTGTGGTGGGCCCGATCGAGGTGGGCGACATCAAGGCATACATCGACGGTTTCGTGGTTGGTGTGGCTTCCGTTGACCCGTCGCTCACTGTCAACGTCAACTACATCGACTCGTTCAGCGACGTAGCCTTGGCCGCGGAAGCAGCGCAGGCCCACATCGAGGCCGGTGCAGACATCCTGACCGGCGTTTCACAGATGACCGTGGGCGCCACCGGAGTAGCCAGGGAGCACGGTGTCCTGTGGTTCGGATCGCAGTCCGATCAAACGCCCCTCGGCGAGGAAATCGTGGTGGCCTCCCAGATCTACAACTGGGACTTCCAGCTTGGCCAGATAGTGGAGGATCTACTGGCGGGAGAGATGAACGGGAGGGTGATCACCGCCGACTTCAGCAACGGTGGCCTGACCATGACGTACAACCCCAACTTCTCACTCGATGCTGATGTCCGGGCTGCTGCGGATGCTACTGAAGCCGGTATCAGGGACGGATCCATCTCGACCGGCATCGAGTAGCCGGAGAGTGGTGAAGCGACCCCACCTGCAAGGTGCGGTGGAAGTCGTGGCCCGGCAGGGCCCCCCCCGCGGGGCGCGGGGCCCGCCGGGCCGGTTCGATCCGCTTAGCGCGCGTGTCTGAGTAA
>JAPOQZ010000143.1 GCA_026710435.1 bacterium
AGACACCCGCACCTGGGACAAAGCCGCTATCACCTAACCCCCACCATCAGCCCCCCACACCGGCGATGTAGTGGAAACACGTCACACCCAAACCCCCCCTGACCAGGTAAAACGCGAAACACCCGCCAAATTCGGGTCCGACGGTGCGGGACCGGTCGTCGGCGTGTAGGGGGACTTGGTGGAGGTGGTTGGTGGCTTGGACGAGTTTCGCCCAGATCTGTGTCGTGTCAGCCCCTCCCCTACCACTACGGCTGGTGAGGCCGGTGCGTAGCAGCATGGAGTCGACTCTGGCTTGGGCGGCGAGCCAGCGGTAGGCGATTTCGGTGGGTGACATCTCCAAGCTGAAGTAGGCGACGGGGCCACAGTTGGCGGCTACGTGGGAGGCGATGTTCATTGCTAGGGCACTTTTGCCCATGCCGGGGCGGCCGGCTACGACGACGAGGGTGGAGGGTTGGAGGCCTCCGAGTTTTCGGTCGAGGTCGGCGAGGCCGGTGGGGATGCCTGAGATGTCGAGGCCTTCCGTTTCGATGTGTTCGAGCCGTTCCAACACGGCGGTTAGCAGTCCGCCGAGGGTTTCGCGAGCGTCACCGGCCCGCTTCTCCCCCACCGCCAGCATGGTCTGTTCGGCCTGGTCGAGGGCGGTGTCTACCTCGGTTTCGAGGTCGCCGGCGAGTTCTGTGATGCGGCGTGCCGCTTCGAGCATCCGCCGTCTCAGGGCGTGTTCGGCTACCACTTCGATGTAGTAGCCGACGTTCGCGGCCGATGGCACCGCGTCCCAGAAGCCGACCACGAACCCCGCCCCGCCGGCCGCCTCGAGATGGCCGGCCCGGTGCAGGCGGTCGACGACGGTGACTGTGTCGATGGGTTGGTTGTTGTTGTAGAGGCGGCGCATCGCGGCGACGATCCTCTGGTGGGCGGGCACGTAGAAATCGGCCGGGGCGAGTTGGTCGAACACGTCGTCCGCAGCGGATTGGGAGCGCAGCAGCGCGCCGATCACTGATTCTTCTGCTTCTGTGCTGTGGGGCGGCGCCGGCAGACGCCGCTTCGCCGGATCGCGAAGCGGCTGTGACTGTCGTTGGTATGCCAGGGTCATGTTCGGGTCCTCCCTCTCCTATCTGTTACTGCTGTGGCTGTTGTTGTTGGTGCGGTGTGGTGGCGAGTCGGTGGCTAAGCCGGCTGGCGAGGGCTGCTAAGCGGGGTGGGCCTTCTGCGGCTACCCGGGTCAACAACACGTCGGGATCCGGCAGCTCAGCGGTGACAGCGTCGGGGGCCGGGGTGGCTACTCCCCCACCCGCCGCTGGGCTGGCTCCTACCGTGGTTGGGGTCGGTGTCAGGACCGGGCGGGGGTGGGAACCGGTGGCTCGGGTTTCGAGGTCTTGGTCGAGGCGGCGGCCCCGGTACAGGTCCAGGCGGTTCCGCCCGCACACTCCCCGATGTGTGCGGGAACAGTTCTGGGGACGGGCGAAACAGCGAGCGAAATGGGTGGTCAACGCTTCGGGGGACCGAACCGAGCGGCCGAGGCGCATCACCCGGTTGGTTTCCAGGGCGGCTTGTTCCGCCGGATGCCATCCGAACCGCCGTGCCAGGCCTGTCACCCACCCAGGATCCGGACCCGCCCACGACAGCGCCGCGCTGGCCTCCTCGTAGTACCACCGGTCCGGCGTCCAACGGGTTCGCCGTCTCACCCTTGGGGATGCCTCCCCCACGTTTTTTCTGCCCCCGGCCTTGTTTTCTCTCTTCTGGGCGCTGCCCGAAGGGCGCGCACCTGAAGATCTCTCACGCGTGGGTGTTGTATAGGACCCGTCGTAGTCGATGAGACCACCCCACAGATCGTCGCCCCCCGGCGGGTCGGCGGGGGGCCCAGCCTCGGCCGCGGCGTCGGGTTCGGGCCGGTCGACGTGGCCCAGCCAGCGGACCGAAGCTCCCTCACGACCCGACCGGGCCGACACCGAACAGCGGTAATCGTCGTAGCGGACCCGCCGCCGGTGAGCGTCGAGGACCGGATCCACCCAACGGTCGACACTGAGCCGGGTACCGTCGCTGTGGCAAGACACCGGGCCGCAACTACTGCCCCGGCCAGCCCGTACGCCGGGACCAGATCGCCTCGTTCCTCGTCCGCGCCATCGAAGCCACCCGGTAGCGGCTACAGCCCAGGCTGACGCACAGTGCGCGACAACCCCGGGCTGTGCCCCGGGCCTTCTTCTGGGAGGCCCGCCGGCTGGCCGGAGGATGCCTTGCAGTGCCGGGGTTATCCTCCGCACCGGCAGCCGAGAATCCGCCCGTATGCTCCAGTCCCAGATGATCCTCTACCAGTGGACCCAGTCCGCCAGGCCCGCCGTCCTGGCCAGGCTCTACCTGATCCTGCTGCTTGCCCTGATCGTGGGGTTCCTGGACCCGGACACGGCCCTGCCGTCGCTGGCGCTGATGACCAGCGTCTTCGTGACGGCGGTCCTCTTCCTCGGCTTCCGGAGCCTCATGGTGACCGTGACCCCCTCCGATGTGGAACTGGCGTACTCCCTCGGGTGGCCCAGCAAGCGGATCGAACGCTCCCGGATCGTCTCTGTCGAACCGCTGGAGGTTCCCTGGTGGGACGGCGGCGGGGTCCACCTCATCTCCAGGGGCTGGATTTGGAACGTATGGGGAATCGAGACCGTCCAGCTCACCTTCTCCGACGGCAGCCGCCTCCTGATCGGCACCGACGACCCGGAAGGCCTCACCTCGGCCCTCAGCTGAGCCGGCACCGGACCGGGTCGGAACTCTTTCGATCATATTTCCTCCGAACGGTGGTCCCAAAGCCCCATGTGGTCGGAGGTCCGGCCAGCCCCGGATCCCCAGCTCTACTGGTAGAATGGGTGACTGACAAGCATTGACATAATATTACAGTGCTTGATCAGCGCTAAGAGAGAGGATCGAAACCCATGGGTACCTTCAGCTGGCCGGTACGGATCTCTAGCCTGGACGGCCGCCGGATTAGAGAGGTCGAGATGACGGTGGACACCGGGGCCGCCTACACCACTCTGCCCGCCCGGCTCCTACACGAGATGGGGATAGAACCGACCAGCCGGCGGACCGTCCTGCTGGCCGACGGCCGCCGGGTCGAGTCGGACCTCGGGAGAGCCTGGGCGACCATTGACGGCACCAGCGAGATGACCCTGGTGGCGTTCGGCGAGGAGGACGCTCCACCCCTGCTGGGCGCCTACACCCTGGAAGGCATGGGTCTGGCTGCGGACCCCGTCGCACAGCGGCTGGTCCCTACCGAGATGATCATGTACTACAGCCACCACCAGGCTGGTAGCTAGATACTATAAGAGATGGTAACGGGTTGTCGTGGTGCTGATCACACGGTAGGCTCTAGAACCAGCTAGCCGGAGGGAACGCCGCTTCTTGCCCAGTGTCGAGGGCCCTGCTGGACATCCATCGGACCTCGCTGCGCAACATGCTGTAGGGAGCCTCCGTCGTGATCGCGGTGCTGGGCACGGCCATCGGATGGGGAATACCGATCGTGGTGGCCGCCCCGGACAGCACATGAAGCCGGCGAGGAGTGCGGAGAGGAGCATATGACCACGGACACAGATCTCAAGATCGCAGCTGCCATAGAGCGGGTCCGGACCGAGATCGCGAACCTGCGTGCCGACATGGAGAGGCGGATCAACCACCACACCCTCTGGCTGGCCGGATTGGTGGTGGCCGCTACCGGCATCATCATCGGGTCCCGGTAGCAGGCTGCCGGGAAAGCCCCCTTCTCGGGTCCGTCTGGATGAAGGAGAGAGAATGACCACTGACACAGATCTCAAGATCGCAGCTGCCATAGAGCGGGTCCGGACCGAGATCGCGAACCTGCGTGCCGACATGGAGAGGCTCCGGGCGGACATGGAGCGGCTCCGGGCGGACATGGAGAGGCGGATCAATCACCACACCCTCTGGCTGGCCGGATTGGTGGTGGCCGCTACCGGCATCATCGTCGGGTCTCGGTAGCAGGCTGCCGGGGTAGCCCCCTTATTCAGCTTCGACAGGACCGAGGGAGAGAGAATGGCCACGGACACAGATCTGAAGATCGCAGCTGCCATAGAGCGGGTCCGGACCGAGATCGCGAACCTGCGTGCCGACATGGAACGCCTCCGGGCCGACATGGAGAAGCGGTTCAACGAGCAGACCCGGTGGATCATCACCTGGGCGACCGTTCTGGTGATCGGTGCCGTAGGGGTCCTCATCCGGTTCGGCTGAGATCTGTCCGGCCTCCCGAAGGGATCAGGAGTGGCGGCGCGGTCGACCACGCAGGTACCGCTTCGTTCCCCGACACCGGCCGAGAGGCATGACAACGGTTGTCCCCGGATAGCCGGGTGTCCGGATACCCTTCTCGACCGCGTCCGGCGCCCTCGTCACCCGGCGGCGAACGTTTCGGACAGGCCGGGGTCTCCGGGCCCTTGTTCCAAGCACGCCCCGGAGCTAGTACCCCCCGGGTTCTGTCACAGGCCCATTGCATCTCGACCATGCTCACCCGCGAAGAACTCCTCGGACTGTTCGGAATCGAGACAGGCCCTCCACCGTCGCAGCCGAAAGACTCGGGGATGGTACACCTGTAGATCAGACCAACCCTCCTCGCGGTGAGGACACGAGCGCTTTGTTCAGGATCTTCGACTACATCCCCTACGAAGGGCACACAGATCTACCGGAGTCGAACTCCCGCACATAGACCCACGTTGGTGGACGCCACCCCTCTCGTAGAGCGTCGCGAAGACGTAGGCTGCCGGAATCGGTAAGGTCGCTCATGCCGTGACCGCCAGCCGGAATCGGCTTGGCGGGTCTGCCGTCGGTGCGCCATAATCCGGTTCCCCACGGAACGGGTCACGGTATGATGAACGTGAGAAAGCGCAAGGGCACAGTAAACGAAGCTATGAGCACGAGCACCGAGTACCTGTCGTACAAGGCCGCGCAGCAGACCGTCGCTGTGCTACGGGCCCATTGCCATCAGGGAGACGGAAGCGCCGAGGTCCTCGCCGCCTTGGCGGAGGAACTCCGGCGGCAACTTGACGCGGCGCCGATCGATGTACGAGTCGAGGCCGTCGCCCAGATGCTGATCATGATTCAGCTGATCATGATTCACCGGTCCTGGACGGAGGATGTGGCGGCTATGACCGAGGACAAAAGGCGGATCCGGTCTGATTGGGTACAGGTGGGAGGGGACCTTCGGAAGGCTATCTCCCGAGTAGGCGGCGAACTCCGCCTAGGAGCCTGCTGATTATCGGGTTGGGCGGGTGAACCGCCCTGAACCCGGTACCACAGCAGAGTTCCCCACCCGCGGCAAACACGTAACCAGCGTCAACAAGAACTGCGTATCTGTCCATCCCATCCTCTTGTAGGGCATCTTGTCCGAAAAGAACCGGGGACCCGCAGGTCCCCGGCGTGAGCCCTCATCGGAGGGCTATTCAGATTTCGGGTGTCTGTCCGACTCCCGGGAAGCTCTCAACGGAGAACTCAGCCCCAAAACCAGGGAACCTAGGACTCCCTTTAGACCTGGCTCCCGATCAGGGAGAACAAGTGATGTGAAAGATACGTCAAGGCTGCTCGTTGGTCAACCCGGCCTTGACAGTCAACCCTGTTCGGTGAATGCAAGACCGACTCACAGTCGTTCACACGTCCCTAGTTCGCCTTGGTTTAGGGATAATCCCTAAAACACTGTCATATCGGTATAGTGTGGCCACTGTCTCAGAAGTACTTAGGTATAATACTCAAATAGTGCCAGAAGGTCTCGAATGATGTACCCGCGACGTATCCTGGATGTTGTACACCGCCTCATCGCCACACAGCCGGTCGTGATCCTCGAAGGACCCCGAACCGTGGGCAAGTCCACGCTGCTTCGGGAGATAGCAACCGCATCGCAGGTTGGCATAGTCGACCTCGACGAACCCGACATCCGACATCAGGTAGAAGCCGACCCGCAGGGGTACGTCAGCCGCCCTCGACCGGTTCTCATCGACGAGTACCCCAAGATCCCCCGCCTGATCCAACACATCAAGGCCCAGTTGAACGTGGACGGATCACCAGGCCGGTTCGTGTTGACCGGCTCGGCTTCCTTGGAAGCGAACAAGTCGGATCCGGGTGCCTTGGTAGGCCGGTACACCGACGTGCTGATCCTCCCCCTCAGCCAGGCTGAGATAGACGGCCGGGAAGGGAACTTCATGGAACAGGCCTTCGGGGACATCGGAGCGCTCCGATCTTCCGGTCCTTCCGTCACCACCCGCGGGTCGTACATCGAAAGGGTTCTCACCGGCGGATTCCCCCTCCTCGTGAGAAGCCTCGACCCGGCTGACCGGTACCAACGGTTCGCGAACTACATCGACCAGTCCATCAACTACGGCATGGCGAACCTGTACGAAATCCGCGAGCGGGAGTACCTGCAACGGTTACTGCACCGGTACGCAGCCCAGACCGGCCAACTCCTCAACATCAGGGGCGCCGCCAGAGACGTGGAACTCAAGTGGGGCACCGCCGAGAACTACACACGGCTCCTCGAGTTGCTCTTCCTCATCCACCGGCTTCCGGCCTGGAAAACCACCGACCGGGGACCGGTCTCCCGTCCCAAGATCTACGTGGTCGACTCCGGAGTCGGAGGCCGGCTAGTGCGGCTAACCCCAGAGCGGGTCACCAGCGGGGAACCACTCTTCCTGACACAGTACGGACACCTACTGGAAACCTTCGTCCTGGGGGAGGTGCGCAAGATGCTGTCATGGTTGGACGGCCCAAGCGTCATCGGCTACTGGCGGAACCGGCGAGGCGACGAGGTCGACCTGGTAGTCGAACGTCCCGACGACGACACAGTCATCGGCATCGAGATCAAAGCCGGCTCACGGGTGACAGCCGACGACTGGAAAGGCCTACGCATACTCCGCGACGAAGTCGGATCACGCTTCCGAGCCGGGCTGGTCATGTACACCGGCGACATGCCCTACCGGCTCGACGACCACATATACGCGATACCCATCGACAAACTGTGGGGTGGGGCACCTCGGCAGACGGGACGGTCCCGAGCAGCGGATCGGTGGCAGCAGACCGGAGAAACAACGAAACGCGACAAAGACACGAGCGGTCGTCTGTTGACAGCCGACGGGGATCCCCTCCCCCAAACGGTTCGCTCCGCTACCCAGGAGATGATCGACCGTATCGGCATTGGCGAGGCGTCCTACTGGGAAGTGGCAGTCGTCCCGTCGGAGAACGTTCACTTCGGCGACTTCTACACAAGAGACGGTGTAGCCGGAGCCCTCTACGACTTCGACGCCTGGTCCGGCGGGAAGACCGAACCGATCGGCCAGTGCATATCCGTCGTACATCAGCCACGCCGCTCGCTCATGGGCCACGATGTTGCAGGCTTCGGCGCCTTGGTCCACCCACTCGGGACGATGACCTTCATCATCACCGCAGCTGAAACCCCGCCCTATGGCTACTCCGAGCGGACCCTTCTCACCGAATGGGCAGAAGACCTAGTCCGGTTCGCCCGCCTAATCCTGTCGCCTCACGCCACTTCGTGGACCTACTGGTCAGCGGGACGGAGTCTCCGAAACGGACAGCCCAAGTTCTCGGGCATCCTGGGCTACACGCCCGGAGCAGCACCCACACGGGAGGCGGTCGTGAACGATCCTCCACACAAGGGCATCCCGCTGGACGAAACCCCCGAATCCGAAGCCTTCCACCTGACAGCAACCTTCTACGAATGGTTCGGTATCCCCGCCGGAGACCTCCCGCAGCCAAACAAGTCAACCCACGTCTGATAGCACAGTTCGGCGGGGCACGAACGCGCCCGGAAGGAACGGAGGCGCCGAAGTTGTACGTCGGTTTCGTTGACGAGTCCGGTACCCGCCCCACCAGCAGCGGTATGGTCGTGGCAGGCCTGATGATCCACGAAGAAGATGTCTGGCATCCGCAGCAACGCCTCGACGGGTTTCTCCACCGCCGTCTCAAGGATCTGGGTTCGTGTCAGCCTCGTGGTACATGACAACGACGGAGGGTCACACGCGTTCTGCCCCGACGCGCCGGATCAACTCATCCCGTAACACGACCTCCAGCACGGAGTAGACATGATCCCGGTTGATCCCGTGTTCGTAGACAGCTGTCCGGATCGTTATGGAGAGGTCGCGTATCTGCGGATACGTCCTGCGGACATGCTCGAAGCTGAACTCTTCGATCTCGAACGGCTCGGTACCGGTGTCTTGATCTCGGAGTGAGTCGGCTTCCTGTTTCGCCCACATCACCGCATCCAGCTTTGCGGAAAGCTTCTTGCCGTAGTCCGTCAACGCGAGAGGACTCGTCATCCCGACCGGTTCAGCCGGCAGCCGGCGCATGATCTTCTTGATGTCGTCCCGGATTTCGACCGTGAATCCGGTCACGGTCCTCTTGTGTTCGTTCATCGAACCTATCCGGATCAACCACTTGACCATGGCACCCACCAGAGCCACGGTGACAATCGCCGCGGGGCTGATCCAGATGAGCGGGTTGTCTCCCATCGAAGTGTTCCTCTCCTGTCCGGCGCTACCTCGTCCTATCTCGCTCTGCCGGTTACGTCGACGACCGGGGTTCTATACTACACGTATACAAGTCTTAACAAGGTCTGTATCTGTTTAGATTGTGTTGAGATGATCTGCCTGCGGTGCGGTTGCCGCGAAACGTCCATGTTCGCAAACCGGGCGTCACCCGTGCCCTGTGGCCGCCGGTTCCGTGATGGGTCGGGTCGTTCGCCCACTTCCCGTTCGGACCGGAGTCACGGACGGGGTGCTGCACGACAAGAACACCTGACCCGATCCGAAGGGGAAGCACACGGGGGCGTCGAGACCGTCCGGATCGCCTTCTCCGGGGGCAGCAGCCTCCTGATCCGCACCGACGATCCGGGAGGCCTCCCGCCGGCTCTCGGCCGAGCATCGCTTCGTCCGGCCGGCCGTGGCGGGCAGGGAGCTTCCGGAGGCCGGGTCTGAACCGGAGCGGGGAACGATCACTGATCGGGACGCCCCGGATCGAGGCCGGCCGAGCGCTCTCCTATACCTATATATAGGCGCCCGCACCCAGACTTGTATGTCGACCGGTGGAAACAGGGGACACGAGGACACGAAACGGGTCGTCGCAGGTCAGGTCTCCCGGTGGGATCGGTTCGCGTGGACCTGAGAGACCGCGGAAGAACCCTGGCCTGTCGGGCAGGAGGGGCAGCGGGCCGCCGGTAGTTCCGAACCGCCGATGCCCAAGAAAACAGTTGCAAGTGTGTAACTACTGGCGATGGTTGGCGATATTCGCAGCTTGACAAGCAGATAGAGCACGACGATACTAACCCCCACGATCACGGCCCCGGTAACACCACGACCGTATCGGTTCATTACACGAAACAGGAGACCATCGAGGGAGAGAGGCGGAGGGGACACAGATGGAAACGTTGCTGGAATATGCCCCGCTAGCGACTGTCGCGATGGTCGCCCTGCTGGGGATCGGATTGTGGGTAGATCGCTCCGAGAGCCGAGAAATGAGGGCTGAGTGGAAGGGCCACGTTGACAAGGACAGGGAAGCCTTCAGGACCTTCATCGAGACAACCCAGGAGATTCGACGGGAGAGGGCCAAGTGGGAAAGGTCCGTTGATGTCGACAGGAGTAACTCCAAGACCTTCATGAAGACCTTCCAGCGGCAGTTGGAGACCTTCCAGCGGCAGTTGGAGACTCTCCAGCAGCAACTTCAAGAGGTACGCGCCTTGGTCGCCGGCAGGCAACGACCTTGGTTGGGACGGTCCAGTCCGTTGCGGCTGACCGAGGAAGGGCAGAACCTCAGCGGGCAGCTCGGTGCCGGAGCCTGGGCCGGGGCCGCGGCAGAGGAACTCACGGCCAAGGCGAAGGGTCTGGAGCCCTTCGAAATCGAGGAGATGGCCTTCGGCTACGCCGGCGGGTTTGAGTTACCCAGGTCCATGCGGAGGATCGGTTACAACGAGGATGTGCCCCTGGCGGTGATCAGGCAAGTCCTCGGTGTCGTGTTGCGGGACGAGTTGATCCACCGGTCCGAGGTCACGTAGCCGGCAAACTCTGTCCAAGTCTCTGCGATCAGGTCACGGTTGGTGAGCCGTTTCCCGAGGCATCGAGCGTGCTACGAGGCTAGGCAAACGGCTCATGTACCGGGACCTGACAGCCGGGGAACAGGTCTGCGGACCGCCACCCGGCACGTTCATCCGCTACGCCTGAACAATTCTCCGAGTGGGCTCACCTAGAAGCGATTGTGGTGTCTGTGTGGATACAAACAGACGCTGCTCAATGGTTGGGTTGGCTACATCAGCTAACCGAAACAGAAGCCGCTGCTGATCTTCGGTGAGATCGAACTCTTTTAGAATCCGCTTGATCGGCCATTCTCGCTTAGGCTTGAGGATTTCAATACCGAGAACGGTACCCTCAGAATCAGCGTCCACGAGCGTCCCAGCGTCGATGAAATGGGTCTTTACGTCCTGACTGTGTCTGAACCGGATGTACAGGGCATCCGCTGCCAGATCATGGCATACTCTCATATCATCCTCCCTCCCATACTACTGTTATCACAAGTTGTGTGTTGTCAGCAGGTGTGCAGATTCGCAGAATCCGTCCCCTGACCAAACCTCGCAATCATATAGAACTGCCGATTCCCGGCATTGGTTCGATTGCATGGCGTAACGCCTCGTCTATGTGATCAGGGGTGACGCCGCGTTCGGCCATCTGTTCCAAGGCATGATTTGTGTATCTCACGACTTCCCTGCCCCCCAACTCATGGGCTTCATCGGGGCAGAGCTGTCACTGTTGCGGCTTGCGGCGGTTGGCTCGGACGAACATGGCCCGCGCTAGGTCGTGAGGGGATCGGGGTGGTCGTACCTTGCTGACCCGTCGGACCTTGGCCACCTTTCGGCGGTTGGCACGTTCGTGGCGGGACGTCGCGGGGGTGTTCCTTCCTACAGATTCGGCTGACAATCCATAGTACCACCCGTTACTGGTATGCGATGATGGTCTGGGCGGTGGGCCGTCGGGTGGTGGTCGGTCTCGGACGCGTGGTGGTCGTGGTGGTCGGCTGTTGTGTGGTGGTCGGCTGGGTCGGTGTGGTTAGAGGGACGAACTGTCGATCTGTGTTGGTTGTGGCAGGCCGGGTTGTGGTAGTGGGCTGTGTGCTGGCTCTGGTAGTGGGTGCCGGGTCGTCTTCCCAGTTGCATACGGCAATGACGAGGATGACGAGCACGACGGCGATGGCTGCTCGGACCATGGGTTGGTGGTCCCTTCGGTTGGGGTCTGGCATTCACGCCAACGAACACCCGCGACCGCAACCACCGAAGGGGCGTTCAGGACGATGCGGCCCCCGGCGAAGCCCTGGAGGTTGTCGGTCACGACTTTGCCGGAGGCCCGGTCTCGGGCACCTAGGAGGGTACTGAGCAATCCACCAGCGGCATGCCAACCGCCGGCATAATCCCTGGTCGGCGGACGGCAGGCCCCAGCAATCGTCATTGGTCAGCACCCTCCTACGACGGCGGTCCTATTCACCGGACCCCCTACCCGCGCTCAACCGCAGGGTGAATGCCGTCATGTCCCCATTGATGAGGTTGACGTGGTCCGGTGTGCGTGCGCGTGTCGGGTCCATGAAGAATCCGGGCACGTGGTTGCCGGCAAACGAAATGGGACCCCGTGCGTTCCGGGGTCCCGTCACCAGCGGTATGTCGGCTGCATTCGGCTAACGCCTACTAGCCGGACCGGCAGGCTAAACCCTTATGCTAGACACGCCTGTCACAAAATGTAAACGGCGGGACGGTCTGTTGTCCAGAACAGGGAGATCCAGTTTGTGTAGGTGCGTCCGGTGTGGGTGGTGGCCCCGGTACCGCCCTTGAGTGTACGGACGTTCGCCAAGTCCTGTCCGACGGTGTAGAGACGGGTGTCGCCCTCAACCACACGACGGGTGATCCCAGCCACGAGGTCGCCTCAGAGTCGGATTGTCGGCATCGCGGGTTCAAGTGCTGTCGAATGCGGGATCGGGAAGTCACTCAAAGGTTCACGAACTGCGACGACTACGCAGCCCAGGGGATTCCTCGTAACGCACTACCGACGCTGGCCATGGCACCACCAGAACCCACGCTTACGCGCAGCCCCTCCTATGGTCTCCCTGCACTCGCACGCCGGTCCCACCGCATGACCACCTCAAGGGGATGGTCTGAGCATCCATTCGTAGGCTGGTTGGGTTACCACGTCCTTCGGTGCTTCGGGTGGGAGGCCGCGACGGTTCAGGGTGAGGAGGCGCTTGGTGGCTTGCGGGAACATGGCTCCTGCGGCGGTCAGAGCCCGTAGTTCCCGTGTCGCGGTCGGCTCTTCGGATGCGTCGGCGCATACCTGGATCAGCTCGGGGGGGCCGTCGCCTCGGGCCAGGAAGTCGACCTCGAACCCCTCGGGAGTACGGACATAGGTCGTCTCGTGCCGGCGGCGTTCCAACTCCGCCAGCACCGTGGTCTCCAGAGCGTGACCTGTGTTGGCCCTCCCCGTGCGGTCGAACACGTTGATCAGGCCCGCATCGACCGGATAGGACTTGCGTGGGTTGACCATCCGCTGGCGCTCCGAGCGCGATTCCATCCAGACGGTCCGGACCAGGAAGCAGTCCTCGAGATGGCTGAGATGCTGGTGCACGGTGTCGCGGGCGATGGCGAGGCCTTGAGACCGCAACGCGCGGTGGAACTTCTCGACGCTGAACCTCGAACCGGCGTTGCCGAGGAGATGGCGGACCAGCCGGCGCAGCCCCACGACGTTGCTGACCCGGTGACGATCCACCACATCCCGCAGGATCGCCACATCCACGTAGTCACTGAGCAGGCGTCGCCGGGTTGTGTCGTCCAGTCCCTGGGCTTCGGGGAACCCACCGGTTGCCAACCATGCGGCGAACAGCGTCTCCAACCGGACCCGCTCCGCTCGGCCCATCCGCTCCGCATCCGAGGGTAGAGCCTCGCCCCGGTGTCGCAGCGCCTCGTCGAACGCGAACGGATGGATGAGCACCTGCCAGCCCCGACCACGCAACGCGGTAGCAATCTCCTGGGACAGCAATGCCGCAGAAGAGCCCGATAGGAACACCTCGACGCCCCGCGTGTCGAGCAGGCGCCGGACGAGCCGTTCCCAACCATCGACAACCTGTATCTCATCCAGGAACCACACCATCGGATGACAGCCCGGACCGGTCGCCAACGGATGATCCATGTATTCGTCTACCAGCATCCCGAGTTGCGTCGCGTCGATACCGGCGAAGCGTTCGTCCTCTAGCGACAGCATGGGGAGGCACTTCGGCGCTACACCGGTGGCAACCCTCTCAGCCCGGAGTTGATGCAAGAAAGTCGTCTTGCCGGCTCGGCGCATGCCGACCACCGCAGTCGCCTTGCCTGCCAAGGTCACCCTGCCCGTTACCCGCCGAGCGGTGATACCTCCCACCAACTCCTGTGACTCGGCCAGCTGCTCGAAGAACGGGCCACGCGGCAATGGCGCGACGCCTGGTCCCGAATCCATTTCGCTTTCTCCTTTTATCAAGGAGAGTCTCCCAAACAGTTCTCCCTATCAAAAGGAGAATGATTCGGACCGGAACGAGCTTACGCAACTGGACCCTGTTCCTGATGTTGCTCGTGCTCATGGGACCCTCCTGCAGGAGGGAACAACCCCAAGACGACGTAGAGTACCTAACCCGGGAGGTGTCCAGGCAGGTCAGGATCGAAGGCAGGACCGCCGATGAGGTCAGCGGGATCCTGATCGACGCCACCCGCCACGGCACGGTCGTGGACCGGATCGAGGCGGAGTGCGGGGACGAGGTAGCGATGGACTACTCAGCAGCCAACGCGTTCGGCGGCATGGTCAGAGCCAGCACCCTCCTAGCGGAGATGGACCGGAACTGCGACATCACCATCATCGCATACCAGTAACGGACGGTAGGATGAATTGTCAGCCGAACTGTAGGAAGGAACACCGTGACATCTCGCTATGAACGAGGCGGTTCCCGGAAGGTGTCGAAGTCCGCTCGACGGGTCAGCAAAGTACGACCACCCCGCAGCCCGCAGGGCTTGGCCCGTGCCATGTTCGTCCAAGCCGACCGCAAGCGGAACCGTCAGGTTTAGGATCGTCACCATCGATAACGTAGAGGGTCAGAGAACTACAATCGTGTAATCAGCACGGTTAGCGGTAGTTGCCGATTGACACTTGATTAGTTCACCACTAGAGTAATGTCCCTTGTAGTGGAGAACTCAGTGGGCCACCACATCGCACCCGCACCTCTCTTCTTGTCCCCCTCCTTCGCTCCGCCTTTCCTCCCGCCCGCGAGTTCCCACCGACACGCTTCCCGTCCCCAGACGGATTGATTTGCTAGACAACGGGAAGGAGACACCTGTGACAGTGGACACTGACAGACCAGTAAATGGCAGCGACCGCGGAAAGCGGGCGTTTGTCTTAATGGCTGTAATGGAGACCAAGCCCAAGATCACCCGAGAGGAACTGATAAGTGTTCTTGATTGGTCACCGGATGATCTCGACAGAGCATTGAAGGACCTGGATCTGCTCATCCGAGAATCAGCGTAGGATGGAAGTCGAACTTCCGTGGATGCTGTACTGGGTGATCGGTCTCGGATCTTTAGGTTCGTTGATGAGTGGAGCTATCCGTATCTACAACAGTCGTAGCACACGCGAATTGCGTTACGCACAAGCTGCCGAGGCGTGGTCGATGGCAGATCGACATCACTCAAAGGCCTCTGGGGCGGCCCGAGAGTTTGGGGGAAGTGCGTCGGGCGCGCTCCCGTCAACCATCGGCACACCGGTTTCATTCGATCAGGATGGGAAGATCGTCCTAGGAGGGTGCTGAGCAATCCACCAGCGGCCTGCCAACCGCCGGCAAAATGCCTGGGCTGGCGGGCGGCAGGCCCGAGCAATCGTCATTTTTCAGCACCCTCCTAGTGTCCTGTATCGGGAATTAGCTGGAGATAGCCTCCTCCGCCTGGCACGCACCGGTTCCGGGGAGCCGAGACCGCGAAAACCGTCGAGGCGGTCTCCTCCGGCGCGCCCTCCCCAACCGCCACCACCTCTGCGTCGAACGCCTCCCGCGTTTCCCTCTAAGAGGGGCT
>JAPOQZ010000235.1 GCA_026710435.1 bacterium
CTGCGCTGCCGCGAGCACCCGTTCATCCGCGCCGAGCGGCTCGAGGAGCTGGTCTGGGGCGAGGTCAGGCGCGTGCTCCAGGACCCGGACCTGATCGCGGCCGGGCTGGCGGCGCTGGACCCGGACGAGGACACCGGCGAGGCGGACGACGCCGCGCGCACGGAGCGCGAGCTGGCGGGCGTGCAGGCGGAGGAGGACCGCGCGATCCGGCTCTACGTGTCGGGGAAGATCAGCGAGCAGCAGCTCGACCACCAGCGGCGCTTCATCGGCGAGCGGCTGGAGCGGCTGCGCGCGCCTCGACGAGCACCGGGCGAGGACCTCGGCCCAGGCCGGCCGGCGCGTAGCGGTGGAGCAAGTCTCAACTACTCTGGTGGGTGAAGTTCCAGCTTGAACTTGTTCGGACGCATCACCAGGGTGGCATACTGAAGGATGTCTCTTCCGACCAGCATCATCCGCCCACCGAATCCGTCAGGGTGCGACTCCAGAACACCTCGCGGGCGTAGAGGTACCGTCGCTGTGCATAGAACGATCCGGACGACATGAAAAGGGAGTTCCACCGGGCCCTTCGCTGTCTCTACGGCCTTGAAAATCCGTGGGAACATTCCGAGGGTAGTGGCTACGTCTGCCGATATCATTGACAGCGTGGCACCAGTGTCCACTAGGCCCTTGACGTTTATAGCCCTCGTTCGATCTTCTACCCGTTGGAGCTGTACGGGGATTACTGGTCCGCTCATCTGGGACCAACTGCCGCTATAGGACATGGGAGAACCAGCCGAGACTGATCGGCTGTTCTTCCTTAACCTCTTGGATAGAGAATCGGTCGTCGGGGTACGCTTCGGCACCGCAGCGAAGGGCAGCTTCCTGAGACGGGAATAGCCCTGTTACCTGCTCGTCTCGGAGGACTGCCCACTCCCCGCTGTGATCTGGTAGTAGAGTCGGCAGAAGCCGTTGGTGGAAGGCACGGTAGTTTCGTTGGCCGTGTTCGATTGCTTCCTGCCTAGATAGTGTTGCCATAATCGTCTTTCAAAGATCGGTAAGGGTGCAAGACCCGAGGGTCTTCGACACAGGCGTGCAGACTTGTGCGAGGAGGATCGTACATTCCCAGTATTGGTCCTCCAGTAGGTCCGGGAGGCGGAACGCGACGGAAGACGTCTTGTGGCTAATGGGCTGCTGCCGTGACTCGGGTGAGCGCGGCTCTAGCATCTTGTCGTCTCCTTCCTATTCTGTTCTGTCGGCCGAGGGCTCTGAACCTCTCCAGGCAGCGTATACCAGAACTACACGCGTGTGAAGGGTATTTCGGAGTACGGAAGTGGCAAGTCGACAAGAATAGAGGTGTAGAGGGCCTACCGCGCCTTGCCGGTGACAGGTCGATTAAGTAGGTGGTCGACGGAGAGTGGTGTTAGTCGGCGGAGGCCGGGCCGGGTCGATCGCTGACGGTACTGTTGATGCTGCAACAGGCCGGGGTACCAGCGTATCTAGCGGTCCGCATCGCTTTCTGCAGGACAGCGGCGGTGCCAGTCCTGGCTGGACCACTGCCGGATCGGGTCGCGATCGTGGTACCAACCGACCTGTTCGTTCTTCTCGCGAACGACCGGGGGAACCAAGCGGGGAAGTACGCTCACAGGTTGCAGATGTATTGGCTGCCAGGCCGCCTTTCGGGCTCGTGTCAGGTGACTGTGCAGTGTGACGGCCCCTCAGGTCACGGATCCGTTTCGCTCACCGATCCCAGACTATCCACAGGCGCGACGAGGGGACGGGGGACGTTGAGACATCGGACGCTCGATAGGATGGCAGCCCCCGGGGCAATGTCTCATGGAAGGGGGGCAATGGTTGGCTGACTCTCTCGAATGGGACATCGAACGGCGGCTCGCCGCCGCCAAGAATCCGCTCACCGCAGCCGCCGTTCTCGCGACGCTGGCCGATGACAGCGACCTGGTGGTATGCACGGCCGTGGCCGGGAATCCGAGTACGCCTGAGTCGGTGCGGGTGGCGGCCGCCAAGGGTTGGTTGACCCCGCCGGCTGTGCTCTTGGCGATGGCGGATGACACAAGCTGGCTGGTGCGCGACGAGGCCGCCCACAATCCGAGGACTCCCGACTACGTGCGTGACGCGCTCGAACGTGTAGGCGGCGACCCTACCAGTGGGTGGCACCGCTTTGAGCGGCTGGCCGCTGCTGAGAGTCCGGGCACTTCCCGGCGGGCGCTGTGGGCGCTGTCCACCGCATACGGCTTCGATGATGAGGCCCAGGGTGTCGCCGGCAACCCGAACACACCCAGCGAAATGCTGGCAAAGCTGGCTGTAGACCCCCGACAGAAGGTCCGGTCTGGGGTTGCCCGCAACGAAAGCACCCCTGGTTGGCTAATGGCATCGCTCGCCCGCGACACCGCCTGGGAAGTCCGCGAAGAGGTAGCCCGCAACTGGAACAGCCCCGACTACGTGCTCACCCAACTCGCCGAAGACCATCCTGCAATCCCGGCCGATGGGAACACCGACTGGGGGCTGATCAGCGAGCGGATTGAGAAAGATATCGAGAACCGGGGGATCCGCGCGGCTGTAGCCTCCAATCCGGCGACGCCGGTTCATGTACTGGTCCGGCTGTCCGATGATCCCGAATCGCTGGTCCGCACCATGGTCGCGGCCAATCTCAACACACCCGTCGATGTGGTGGTCGCGCTGGCTCTGAACCCAGACAACTCTAAGCGGGTCCGGGCGGGCGCTGCGCACAACCCGAATACACCCCCCGACGTTCTGGAACAGCTCGCCGCGAGTGCCGAACCGCGAGCCCGTCCGGGTGCGCCGGGGGCGACCCTAGACCTGATCAGCAACTGGGAGGTATGTTCCGAACTGGCTGACAATCCCGCAACCCCGGCTGACGTACTAGCGCGGCTAGCCGGAGACAGCGACGCCCTGATCCGGCGGTCAGTAGCCAAGAACTCGAACACATACCCCGACTTGGTCGAACAACTCGCCCAAGACCCCGACCAAGGCGTGCGATCATCGGCGGCGCATCTCCTCGGGAACCGATTCAGGATCGCCCTGGACGCGCCAGCGGCCATGCTTATCCCGCTCGCCGCGAGCCCTCATCCCCACGTGCGGCGCGAAACTGCAAAACACCCCAACACACCGGCCGACGTTGTGGCCAGACTCGCCCAAGACCCCCACCCCGACGTCCGACACGCCGCCAAACATCCAAATCATCATCAGACGGTGACTGAGCCGACCAGAGGGACCCGCAACGAGCAGCTAGCCGCCGCCGAGGACCCGGCCACATCCGCCGACACGCTCAACACGCTTGCACGCCGTGCTTCTTGGTGGCTGGTCCGCTGGGCCATTGCCCGCAACCCGAACACCGGAGGTGACACGCTCGAAGGGCTGGCCCACGACCGACAGGATGCGGTCCGCTGGGCTGCGTCCCAACATCCCAACACACCCCCCGATGTGCTTACTCAACTCGCCGAAGACGCCCACCCGGATGTCCGTTCGGGAGCAGCCCGCAACCCGAACACACCCGCCGACCGGCTGGCACGACTCGCCGACGAAGAAACCCCACCACCAGGCCAGTTCTCTGTCCCAGCAGTGATGCTGGCACTGGCCGACAACCCGAACACACCTGCTGACGCGCTAACCCGACTCGCCAACAACCCAGAAACCAGTGTGCGGCAGAGCGTAGCCACCAATCCGAACACACCTACCGACGTGCTGGCGCGACTCGCCCGCAACGACCACATACCGGAAGTCCGTTCGCGAGCAGTTAGAAACCCGAACATACCCGCTGACCTGCTCGTCCGGCTCACCGGTGACCCAGATCCCTACATACGCAGACTCGCCGCCTCCGAGGTCGCAGGCAAAGGGGCATTCTTCGGTCACCCCGGAAACCTCCCCGACACCAGCGCCGCACCGGACAACCCAGAAACCCTGCCCGGTTTCAGGACGAAACGAAGCAGTTCCAAGCCCGGCATGATGATGGGTCGCCTGGTTGCTAACCTCAAGCGCCTTCCTAGAAAGGGCCGTTCCTCACGTCGATAGGGTGTAGAGGAAACACCTCCCTTCCCCCTGGTTTGTTGAAAGGGGTCTGGTCGGCCGTCCCCTGGTCGACTGTGGGTCAGAGTGTGGGATACAGCCGCTCGACTAGCCACTTAAACTGGTGTTTTACCCTCCCTGATAAGGATGAGGTCCCTGGTTCAAATCCAGGTGGGCCCACCGGTTCCTGACCGTTACACACCGGTTCCTACTGTCCTAAACCCCGGGACAGCAGGGGTTTTCTGCTTGGGGGGTATCGCCTTGGGGAGCCCCCGGAGTGCTCTGGCAAGTACGTGGCTGTCGCTCGTTCAGCCCCGTGGAGGAATCCCCCGGTTAGCTGATGAGTAGGCGGAGAGCGCTACGACCGCGGTCGGCCTGGGAGCTTGGCAGGGGTGACCAGGCTCGGTGTTCGGGGTTGAGGATTCCGGAACGTCTCCTGAGACGTTTTCTGTCTTTTGGGGTGAGTTGTTCACGTATTGCTATGGGTTGTTCGAGAAGGCTCAGGAGTAGAGCTAGGTCGCTTCGTTGCGCGTCGGGTAGGTCGTCGGCGTCGACAGCGGCGGCTTTGATGATGATCGCGCCCAGCAGGGACGGCCGGGGTATCAGGCCCTCGGAATCCCCGGCAGCGATGGGCACGAGCTCGGTCCGAGCTATTGCCTGGGTGCCTCCGGGAACCTGCAGGGTGTGACCGGGCGGAGTAGTGGTGATGTCTGTTCTAGGTCCGAGTCCCTCGGGTGCCAACACGTCGAGGCTGACTCGTCCACGGCAATACCGGTGGGCCAGCCCGTCGGGCGACCAGCCAGCGAGCACGAATCCGCGACTTTGGATGGCTCGGACGAATTGCCTGACCCCGCCGGTGACAAGCCGCGCGTTCACAAGCACATCCAGATCAGAGGACACCCGCAGTGGTTCGACGCCACGCTCGATGGCGTGGACGAACACCATTTGACCCCCGATGAGTGTCCACTCCTGGGGTCGCAGGTCAGCGAGTTCGAGGAGGGTTTCCCACAGAGCGAACTCATACCCGGCGAGGGTCGGTAACTGGACAGGTTCCCGGTCGATGATCGGCCAGCGGATCACAATTTCTGCAGCAACTGCGTGCCAGCGCGCCGGGTCCGGTCGTCGTTGGATTCGAGCAGGTCTACGGCCACGATCGCGGGTGGTGCAACCTCGTCATCGGGACCGAAGGGCCACAGGTGGTCCGCGACGGTCCGCAATGTGACATTTGGCCGTTCGGTGGCTTCGTCTAGGGCGAACCGGCTGATGAGGGTGGGTAACACGGTGGTTGGGACATAACCTTCGAGGTGGTCCGTAGCCGCTATGTCAAGCCGGTATTGTCCCCCCGCACTTATGCCTGAGAGGACGACATCGGGTTCAGCAGCGATGAGTGAGAGGGTTGAGGGATGGGCATAGAAAGAGCGTGCCGTGGCGCGTACCGCCAACTGTGAAAGGTAACTAGCCAGTCCCGCGTTGAGACGGTGCCGAGCCCGCGAACGCTGGGAAGGCGACAGAGTGGCATCGCGGCCGGAAGCGATGGCTAGCAGCGCCCACGCCGACGCAGGCTGCCATGGTCTACCCGCGGTGGCGCGTTGTCGTCTCAGGGGTTCCAGGGCGCTGGGCTCAAGGATCCATGTGTTCCCAACTCGCTGGCCGTTGATCGTACCGCGAGCGAGCATCTGCCGAACCCGGCGACGGCTGACACTCAACTCTGCTGCTGCATCGGCTACTCCTAACAAGTCCATGACGATATGCTACCTGTAGCGGAAGTATTATGCAATCACGCTGCTTTGACCAGGTTAGTGATGGTCGGCTGGCGACAGAGATGTACGAGCGTTGGCAGCGCGGCGAGGCGGAATCTTGTCTTGAGGTCGAGTACTGGGCGAAGGGTTCCGCTCATGGGAAGGCGTTCTCCGGGTATGTGAGGCGCTGGCTCGGGATAGAGACCGAACGTACGTGTCCATCGCGGATCTGTTTCCGCCCGAAGACCGGGGCAAGTTCCACGGCATCCTGGGTGCTCTGTACGCGGTGGCGATCGCGGTGGGCCCGATCATGGGCGTTTTCGTTGCCGAGTGGCTCTCCTGGAACTGGACGTTCCTGTTGATCGCGCGGGCCGGCGCGCCGGTTCTGGCACTTACGGTTCGTAGTTTCCCGAGACCGCACTCACTTCCCGGGCAGCGGGAAATGGATTATCCCGACATGGTGGTGTTGGCATTGGCCGTAGGAGAAGTGGTGCTGTCGCTGTCGTCCGCCGGCGTCTTGGATACCTGGGACGCACCACTGAGCATCGGCCCGCTGGTTTTCGGGTTGGCGGCGGCGGAGATCTTCGTGGTGATCGAGTCCAGATCCAGGTCGCCGATCATGCCTCTTGGGATATACCGGCACCGGGCGGTGTCCGTCGCCGTGATCGTGACGCTGGTGACCGCCGTGAGCTTGCACGGGTTCGTGCCGTTCCTGCCGCTGTACTTTCTGGCAGTGCTGGGAATGTCCGCGACCCGGGCCGGCACGCTGCTCATTCCGATGCTGCTGGGGATAGCGTTGGGTGCGATCCTGGCCGGCCAACTGCTCTCTCGGACCGTGGGCCACTACCGGACGCAGACGCTGGTCAGTGCCGGGCTCATGGCGGCGGGTATGTACCTCTTTTCCACTCTGGACGGCGGCGGAGGCTTCGCCGGGGGTGGGCCGATCCTCTTCAGCCAGACATATCTGGTTATTACGGCAATCGCGTTTCGGCGGCGTGGGGGCCACGCTCTCTGTGGCGGTCCAGAACGCAGTCCCGTTACCGTCAGAGACGCCCTCCCTGAAGGACTCCTCGATTCGGTACAGGAAGACGCGCGGGCGCTGGTCGATCCCGCTGTAGCCCAGGCGTTGAAGGAAACGGTCGTCGAAACCGGCAGCGGGGATGTTCCGCTGGCCGACAGCCTGCTGGACTCGCTCAACCTTGCTCTGACGGGAGCGCTAAGCGACGTGTTCACCGTGCTGTGGGTCGCGGCGGCTCTGTCTATCCCCGTCGCGTTGTTCCTGCGCGTGCGCCATGACACGGATCACCGCTCGAAACGGGAAGGATCCCGTTGATCGAATCCATCGAGACACCCTTCGATCCCTTTGGCTCGAGCACCAGAAACCGTGAGGCGGCCACCGTAGAGGGCTCAGTCGTCGATATCACAGTCACTGCTTGGGGCTCACTCGTCACCAGCGAGACCCACGGCGTCAGGGTCAACGGCGAACCTCTCCTACCTACCCGGACGCAGACCGCCCTCTCCAGTGAGCGTTGATTTCCTCCCCGTTGGCGATCCATGCGTCCATCTCACGGGCTTTCATGATGATGCGCCGAAGCGTGTCGATGCGGTACGGGCGGCCCGTGACCTGGGGATGGTTGACGAGGGTGAACAGCCCGCCCATCTCGCGGATGCCGTCGAGTTCGGAAGACCAGAGTGACACGACGTGGTCGTTGGGCACCACCGGATTGACGTGCGGCGCCGGGTAGGCATTGGGAGACACCATGGCGAAACCCCAGTCGTCGGCCACCCAGTGCATCGGGAGTTCGAGCAGCGAATGGCCGTCCAGAGCATGGAAGTAGGGATGGACCGAGTCCATGAAGGTGGACGTGTATTGGACGCCCCGCTCGGCCAGTACGCGGTTCGTTGCCGGGCTGATCTCGGCGACCGGAGCACGGTGGCCGATGGGCGCCCTGCCCGACATCTCGCTGATGATCCGGATACTTCGCTCGACTACCTCTACCTCCTCCGGTTCGGACAGCAGGTCCGGGCGCTCGTGCTTGTGGCCGTGCAATCCGATCTCGTGGCTCCCGGCCAGGATCGCATCAACCGCACCCGGGTAGCGCCGGGCCACCCATGAGGGAACGAAGAAGGTGGACCTGACTCCGAACTCGGCCAGGACCTCGAGGATGCGGTAGATGCCGACCTTGGGGCCGTAGGCAGCCTGCGACATCGTGATCGGGAGGTCGGCGTTCCGCTGATCGACCGCCAGCAGCCATGCCTCCCCATCCAGGTCGAACGAGAAGAATGCGGCGAACGTCTTGCCACCGGGCCATGTCGAGTCCATCGTGTCCCTCCTTCTCCGCATTATGTCAGCAGCGGGCGCTCGCGGTAGCAGGCGACGCGTATTTCCCTCCGATCGACAGTCGCTTTCTCACGGGTGGTGGGGGTGGATGACGCGGCGGCATCCCCGGTGGCGGTCATCGTTGTACTCACCTCGACAGCTCGAGGATCCGGGATCTCCCCGCCCGGACGCTCGATCCTGCGGCCGGGCCGGGCGTGCGGTTGCTAGCGGCGTCGCGCCGGCCTTCGGCCGCGCCCCCAGGACAGGGCCGCGCTCGAGGCCACCGCCATCACGGCCGCCAGTACGTTGAACAGGATGTCCTCGGTATCGAACACGCGGTTGGGAATGACGGCCTGGATACATTCGTCGATCACTCCGACCACCGAGGCCACCGCAACGGCGATCAGGGCAGGTACCGGAACGAAACGGCCCTGGCTCGACCGCTCCTTCAGTGCTTCATGGATGAATACGGCCACGACCCCGTACTCGATGAGGTGAGTTCGTTCCTCCGGGAGTGCCATCCGGACCATCACCATGTAGTACGCGGTCGCGATACCCAGCACGATGCCTATCTCCGTGCCGCCCGGCCGTCCCCGTAGCCCCAGGACCAGGACGGTGGCGCCGACCAGGACCATGCCAAGGGCGAAGGAGGCTACGAGCATCCCCTCCTCCCGAAGCACCCCGGCCAGCGTCCGCGCAAGGCCGAGAGTCGAATAGATCGCCACCACGACAACCAAGGTCCAAGTCCAGAGGCGCCGCTCCCGAACCGACGTGAAGACAGACGAAGAGGGCGGCTCGCCGGATCTCACCGCTGCCTCGCCCGGGAGATGGAGTGGCGTCCCGAGTCACTCGACGATGGCGAGTTCCCTGGTGTTGGAGGTGAGCACCTCGGCGCCGTCCTCGGTGACGGTGACCGTCTCGCTCACCCCGACGCCGGCGAAGCCGACGTGGCGGGCCATGGCCCGCACATGGAACGTGTGGCCTGGCTTGAGGGTCGCGTAGCTAGCGGGTCTCGGTGACGGCAGGTATTGCTCGGTCGCGATCTGCAAGCCGGGGCAGTCTCCCCAGGCCGCCGGGAAGCTGAGCCCCATCGAGTAGCCGCGATTCCCGTCCACGTACACGCCTTCGGGAAGCGAGTACAGCAGTCGGGAAGCCTCCTCGGCCAGGGGCGTCACCTCTGCGCCCGGTCGTATGAGCCGGATGGTGTTCTCCACCGCGTCCTTGCACGCCTCCCACATCTCTACCCACAGCGGGTTGTTGGGCTGTCCGAGGAAGCCGGCGCGGATCATCGGCGCCGTGTAGCGGTTCATGCAGGCTCCGAACTCCATCAGGATCGACTCGCCCGCCTCGATCGGTATGCGACGGAAGGTTGTGTGAGGAATGCCCGAGCGCATGCCCACCGTCACGATCGGTTGCAGCCCCATCCGCTCGCTGCCCCCGCCGATGATGGCGTCGTAGGCGGCGTTGGCGATATCGGTGTCGATGGCGCCCGGGCGGATTGCCTCGCGGGCCGCCTGGATGCCGAGCACGGTCAGGCGACCGGCACGGCGGATCCTGTCGATCTCGGCGGGACTCTTCTGGGAGCGAGCCTCCTCGAGCACGTTCCGCGTCTGTACCCACTCCGCGTCGATGGCATCCGAAACGCCCTGGAAAACGTCTACCGCCATCCGGTTGTAGTCCCAACCGAGCCGCTTGCCGGCCCACCCGCGGTCTCTGGCCAGGTCTATCAATGCGGAGGTGGTGTTACCGGCCCAAGGGAAGGTGACCACGTCCTCGACCCACGACGAGGTGAGCGTGTTGAAGGCCTCGAAGTCGTCGGTCATCAGGGTCGGTTCACCCTCGGCGGGGATGACCAGCGCAACCGGGGCCCCGGCGGCCAGGGTCTCGTATCCCGTGATCCAGCAGATGGGCGGCAGATAGGTGCTGAACAGGTAGTCGAGGCCGGCGTCGGCGATCATTTGCTGGACCCGTCGGTACCGACCCCGGTACTCCTCCATCGGGAAGGCGAGGCCGAGCAGGTCGCCGCGAATCGCTTCTACGTGGGCGGGGGGCTCGAACACCTCGTAGCGCTGGCCGCTTCCCATGCCCTAACCTCCTCGTAGGCACGCGGCCGACTGTAACAGTCGGGCGGCTGCGGGGGCGGGGTGACCCTGGACGGCCGCATGACCCTGACCTACGGTCCCCACCGATCGCTGATGCCGCCTAGGAGGGTGCTGAGCAATCCACCAGAGGCCTGCCAACCGCCGGCATAATTCCTGGGCCGGCGGGCGGCAGGCCCGAGCAATCGTCATTGTTCAGCACCCTCCTAAGGAGCGAGAGAACCGTATGGTCGAGTACGCGGAGCTTCTCGAGTTCCTGAGAAGGGAGGGAACCGCCGAGGTCCCACACTCCGAGGTCGGCTTCATGGCCCACCTGATCGGCGTGCATGACGTTCTCGTCTCGTGGGGGTGCTCCGAGACAGTGTGCTTAGCGGGCCTGTTCCACTCGATATATGGATCGGAAGGCTTCAGTACCGGGGCCGTCGAACTCAGGCGTCGGCCAGAGATACGGGCTCTCGTCGGAACGGCAGCTGAGCGCCTCGCGTTCGTGAACAGCGCCATGACCTACGCTTCCTTTGACACGTCCTTGCGTGAGGGTCCGCCTTACCGCGTGGTCGACCGGCTCAACGATGCGCCCATCGAGTTGACCGAGCCGGAATTCGCCGACCTCTCCCGGATACAGCTTGCGGACTGGCTCGAACAGGTTGAACGGTTCCCTGAAAGCTGGGACTATCGGCGGCAGGCCTACCGTGCTATGGCCGAACGCCTCGGGGGTCAGGCGCTGGCCGCTTACGACGAAGTCTTCTCCCGCGAGCCCCAGCCTGACGGCCGGTGATCCCGGCGGAGCCTTTCCCGCATGGTCATGGCACGACGGGTGGCTAGTCGCTGTGACGTACCCGCGTAGTGGAGACGATCGAGTCGAGGGGACCGGCTCGTGTGCGGGTATGGCATCCACGCATGAAACCGAAGTGGTGGGCGAGGCCGGTTCTGTTGCGGAATTGCGGCCGGCTGCCCGGGTTGCTGCTCGACAACGCGGAGGGGATGGGAGGTCGCGCGGCTTGGTGAGAGCGGACGTGGCTGGACAACTAGGTTGCGCGTCGTTGACAGCCGGGCGATGAGCGACGATAGTTTTGGTGTTCGTACAGAACCGGCGCAGGTTCGGCGGCCGGCTCGCAGTGGAGGGCGGAAATGGATTGGAACGCACGGAAAGCCGAGATATGCGGGCCTGCCTCGCTGGCAATGGTTCCCTGGAACGAGGACTTCAGCCCGGACCTCGGCGCTCTGGAGGACAACATCCGCTGGATGGTCGACGGCGGCTTGGTCACCGGACGTGGATTCGTCATCTCCCCGTCGGGAACGGGAGAGCTCGTCCACCTGAACGAGGAGGAGCACCGCCAGGTGGTGGCGGCGTCCGTCAAAGGCGCCGACGGGAAGCTTCCGGTCGTGGCCGGAGTGGGTTCCTGCAGCGTGTTCGAAGCCATCAAGATGACCCGCAACGCCCGCGATGCCGGGGCCGGCCATGTGATGCTCACCCCCCCGTTCTACTACCGCCTCGACGACGACAGCTTCTACACCTTCATAAGAATGGTGGCCGAAGCGGTTCCGGACATGGCGATCATGCTCTACGACCAGCCGTGGCGCGGCAACCTCGCTACCAGCCTCACCGCCACGTTGCTGCAGCGCGTGACCGATATCCCCAACGTCGTGTCCCTCAAGTACGGGGGTCCGGGAATATACGTCCCGATGATCAGCACCATCCCGATGTTCAAGGACCGGTTCAACTTCATCGACAACTCGCTGGGCTTCACCTCGTCGGTCGGCCACATACACGGCAGCGCCAGCTTCATCTCCGGTCCGGCCAGCTGGTGGCCCGAGTTCGAACTCGAGTACTGGGACCTGCTGGAGAAGGGCGCCTACGGTGACGCCGATCGGATGCACGCCAAGCTGGCGCCCTACATGCACTTCTTCATGGGAGAGGAGTTCACCACCGGCGAGGAGTACCCGTACTACTTCGGGGCGTCGGTCATCAAGGCGACCCTCGACTACGTGGGCCTCAAGGGCGGGGCCGTCCGCCCACCTTTCAGCGCCCTGGCAGACCACGACAAGTTGGTCTTGTTCCGGATCCTCGACGACATCCCCTACACCGGCCGCCGCGCATAATCGGTGGTCGGTTCTTGCGGGAGTTAGGTGCCTGGTTGTGGGGACCGGCAAGCGACTTGTAGGAGGCTGTGCTCATCTCAGCCGTCCCGCTACCAAGTCTTGAAGGTGTGGGACCCGGTTCAGGCTCTCATCAGCTTGACGCCATAAGGACTCAGCGCCCGATCCCGGCTCACCAGCGTCAGGTCGCGCGCAAGAGCCTGCGCCACGAGCATCCTGTCGAAGGGATCGCGGTGGTGTCGCGGCAGAGATCCGGCTGCTCGGGCATCTGAGATGGTGATATGAAGAGGCTCGAAGTCCTCGTAGACGAAGGTGTAGAACTCGTCACTGATGGTGAGCTTGCCGATGCTCTGCTTGATGCTGATCTCCCAGATGCTGGCCACGCTCACGTAAACGAGGTTGTCAGGATCCGCGATGACAGCCGCGGCTCCTGCGACGAGACGATCCCTGTTGAACCACCACAACGCTGGGTGGGTGTCCAGCAGTAGATTCACTCCCCACCCTCGAAGGCGTCGAGCAGCCAGCCGGGCGTGGCGTCGAAGTCCTCGGCCATGACAATCTTGCCGGCCAGCCTGCCCGGCACCCTTGGGGTCCGCTTCGCGGCGAAGGGAACGAGTCGGGCGACGGGCTTGCCCGCCCGGCCTATCACGATCTCCTCACCCTTCAAGACCCGGTCGAGGAGCTTGGAGAGATGGGTCTTGGCCTCGTAGACGTTGACGATCATGACGTCAGTCTATCTGACTAGACCAGACTTGACCATATATCCTGCACCGCTGGCCGTAACGCTATTCGAGCTACCGGTCGACTGGCTGATCGACCGGCGGGCTTCTTGACTATCAGACCAGCCGGAAGAGACTGGCGGCGGTGCTGGCGAAGATCGACTCGCGGGTCTTCTCGTCGATCGTACCCATGGCGTCGGCGGTGGCTTCGGTGTCCTCGATGGAGAAGGGATGGTCGGTGCCGTACATGACCCGTTCGCTCCCGACCATGGCGATCGATGCCTGCAGGGGACCCGGGGCGTAGGTTATGGCGTCCACGTAGAGGCGGGCGATCGACCTGGATGGGGGGTCCGGCAGCCGCGTGCGGCCGATCTCGTCCGATCGCCAGGCAGCGTCGAGGCGTCCTACCAGGGCTGACAGCGTCCCGCCTCCGTGCGAGACGATCATCTTGAGATCGGGGTGGTTGTAGAGAACGCCGCCGAACACGAGACGGCTCACGACCGCCGTGGTCTCCATCGGGAAACCCACCCCGACGGGTAGCACATGCCCGTAGCCCTCGAGGAGGTCGAGGGCGATACCGTCCTGGGGGTGCAGTAGCACCGGGATCTGCCGCGCCTCGAGTTCGACCCACACCGGTTCCAGTTCCGGATCATCCAGCCGGCAGTGGGCGATTCTCGGGCCCGTCACGATCCCTCGCAGGCTCGGGTGTTCGTCGATGGCAGCGAGTTCCGCTACTACGTCCTCGACGCTGGTCGCGGGAAGGGCTCCGAGACCCACCAGGCGCCCTTTGGTCATCTCCTCCAGCGCGCCGAGCTCCTCGTTGACCAACCGCGTCAACTCGATTCCCTGCTGACCCTCGAACGGCTCCATCCAGGGGTTGCCGAGCGAGATGACAGAACGCGAAATAGCCTTCTCTTCCATGAAGCCGACCTTGCCGGCGACAGTGCACCAACCATCCTCGATGGGGCGACCTATGCGGGGATCGGCGTCTTCCTCCGGGAAGATCACGAACCGCCTGATCGCCCCGTCCAGATAGACGCGCGGGATGTCCCGCCGTTGCTCCAAAGCGGTTAGGTAGGACGCCGGATAGAA
Source organism: bacterium (assembly GCA_026710435.1). GTDB lineage: Bacteria > Actinomycetota > Acidimicrobiia > Spongiisociales > Spongiisociaceae > JAPPFW01. Next base: position 14,087 of record JAPOQZ010000235.1, read on the forward strand.
ATGGGTGTGGACGTCGATCCGTGCAGTCATCCTGTGTGGCCTCCCTTGGCAGTCGACTCGACCAGAACCAAAGCATCGAGCGCGGCGATGATCACCTTGTCGACGAGCGCGGCCGCATCTGGGGGCGTCAGGCGGGTGGCCGAGTCGTAAGAGCTTGCCACCATGCAGATGGAGCCGGTTCTCAAGCGCATCATGGACCCGAGAATAAACAGGGTGGAGGTCTCCATCTCCGATGCGAGAGCCCCGCCCGCTGTCCATGCGGCTCGCTTGCCCCGCATCTCCTGGGCCACCGGGAGCCGGTCCGGAGCCCGGTGCGAATAGAACGAGTCCTTGGAGTGGAGAACGCCGGCCCGCACGGGCAGCCCGAGTTCCCGGGCCGCCGCCCGCAGGCAGATGGTCATGTCGAGGTCGGCTACCGCCGGGTACTCCATGGGGAGGTACGAGATCCCGGTTCCTTCCTCCCGGATGGCCGCTGTCCCCACGATCACCTCACCCGGTTGCACGTCGGGGGTCATCGAGCCGCTGGTTCCGGTCCGGATCAGCGTCTTGGCGCCCACGCTGACGAGTTCCTCAACGGCGATGGCCATCGACGGGCACCCGATACCGGTCGACGTGACTGAGACCGGCATCCCCCGGTAGGTCCCTGTGTACGTGGCGTATTCTCGATTGCTTGCGATGTGGCGCGCATCGTCGAGCAACTCCGCTGTGCGCTCGGCCCGCTTGGGATCGCCGGGCAGCAGGACCTTGTCGGCCACGTCGCCCGGGAGGCACCGGATGTGGTGTTGGGGTTTTTCGGTATCGAGCGGATCGAAGTTCATTGCATCAGCCCTCCTTGGACCCTTAGCTGCTCCTCCAGTTCGTCCACGGTCCTGACCGGCGGATCCAGTCCCAGGCCCGCCGAGAGGCGGTGCATCGTGGAGGGTTCGACACCGGCCTCCGTCAGGAGCGGATCGCCGAGCACGGACATCGGGTCGCCTTCGAGATGGATCCGGCCTTCGCGCAGCACCATTACCCGGTCGGCACAGTCGAAGGCCAACTCCACGTCATGGGTCACCACCACGCAACCGTGGCCATGGCGGCGCCTGTCGATGATCAGGTCGGTGAGGACACGGGTTCCTTCGGCGTCCTGGCCGCCTGTCGGTTCGTCGAGCACCAGAATCGGGCTACCCATTGCGACGACGGAAGCGATGGCGACCCGCTTGCGCCACGAGAGGGAAAGATCGTAGGGGTTGCGATCCGCGACCGACTCGAGTCCGAGCAGTGCCATTGCTTGCTCGAAGCGGTCGGTCGTGCCGCCCGTCCCAGCACCGTGCGCGGCGCCGAAGGACACCTCCTCCGAGACCAGGTCACGGAACAACTGCGCGTCGGGATTCTGGAAGACCAGCCCTACGGTCTGAGCGAGTTGGGCGGGCCGCACCTTGGCCGTGTCGGCGCCGTCAACCGTCACCGTACCGGTGGTGGGCTTCAGCAGACCGTTGAACAAGCGGAGCATCGTCGACTTGCCGGCGCCGTTGTGGCCCAGAACGAATAGAACCTCGCCGACGGATATGTCGAGGTTCAGCTCACGTATCGCCTCCACCCCCTTCGGGTAGGTGTAGCCGGCATCGCGGAGCCGAATCACCGCATCAGCCCCCCGCTCCTACCGATGCTTGAAGGGATGCGATCAACTGATCGGTCCCGAGAGGAGCGCGGTCGCCCAACTCGATTCCTCGGCTGCGGAGTTCGGCCCAGATAGCGACGTAGCGGGGGATCATGACCTGGCCGGCAAGTGGTACCGGCTCGGCGAGTAGCGAAGCAGGGCTCCCGTCCGCTGTCACGCGACCCCCGTCAAGGATGACCAGCCGGTCCGCGATTGCCAGCCAGTGGGTCAGGTCCTGGGCTACCAGCACCACCGTCGTGTGCTCCCTCCGGAGCTTCCTGACCAGGGACACGACTTCCGCGGTGCCTGTGGGATCGAGCTGTGAGGTCGGGTCGTCGAGAACCAGGATCGGCTTCTGCTGGGCGAGGGCGCACGCTATAGCCAACCGCTGCGACTGGCCCCCCGAGAGGCGGCGGGGATGATGCCCGACCATCCCGGCCAGCCCGACGCTCTCCAGGGCCCCCAAAGCCCTGGAGACGATCTCGGCGGCGGGTAGTCCTTCGTTCTCCAAGGCGTAGGCGGTCTCATCGAAGGCCGTCCTGGTGGCGGCGGTCAACTGGTCGAACGGGTTGTCGAACACCATGCCGATGGAGTCGGTGATCGCGTTCGGCGGGGCTGACTCCACATCGTTTCCGAGCACCTGTGCGGAACCCTCGATTTTCCCGTGCAGCAGCCTCGGGACGAATCCGGCCACAACCCGCGCCAGCGTGGACTTGCCGCTCCCCGAGGGCCCGGTGACGAGGGTGAGCTGGTCACTGAACAGCTCCAGGGTCAGCCCGGTCAGCGAGGGCGCCGGCGCAGTGTCGTAGGTAACCCCGAAACTCTGGAAGACGGCAAATGCCGCGGGCTCCGATCCGGTGGAGTCCGGCGCGCGAGCCCCGCTCACCATACGACGGCGAGGACGATCAGGGGGATCACCGCCAGCAGGAGCGACCTCTGGAGAAGCTTCCCCCTGTCCTCGACTTCCACAGCGGAGGTCCGGCGCCCGGGTCGTGAAAACCCCCGGGACTCGAGAGCCAGAGTTCTCATCTCAACGCCGATCAGTGAACTGACCAGAAGAGGCTTGAGCAGCGCGAAGAGGGTCCGGAAACGCCTCGGCAGGCTTCCCTTCGTGTCGAAGCCGCGCGACTGCTGGGCATCGAGGATCTGGCTTGCTCGGAGCCGCATCTCCGGAAGCAACTCCGCCCCGGCCAGGTACGCGTAGGCCAACTTGTGCGAGACCCCGCGCTGGATCAGGGCCGTGGCGAACACTTTCGGGTGTACGGTCGTCATCGCGGCGGTCACCGCGATGACGAAAACGGCTATGCGTGCCGCGGTCGTTCCGGCGAGGGCGAGCCCTTCGGCATTGATCGAGATGGGGCCCCAACCGACGATCGGCTCTGAGTCGTACGGGCGGACCACCCCGTGTATCACGAAGAGCGCAAACGTCATCGGGGCAATGAGCCGGAGCGATTTCAGCACTACGGAGCCGAGACGGGACACAAGGAGGGTCAATGCCGCCCCGGCCAGAAGGGCGGCGGGAACCCGAACCGTGTCGCCTACGAATCCCGCAACCGATAGTGGAAGCACTGCAGCCAGCTTGGTGAGGGGATGAACCCGGTGGAGCCAGGTGTTCCCGACTTCGTATAGCGCGGCGACCCGCGCCGGGGACCAAGTGGTCGTGTCGGCTTCCACTACCGCTGCGTCGTCCGAGGACGGTGCTGAACAATGACGATTGCTAGTGGATTGCTCAGCACCCTCCTAGTGGTCTGCACGCCGGCCGCGCCCCTCGCCGCGTTCCGCCACGACGTACCTATCCCGGTAGATCGTGGCTGGCGGAACCTGTCGGGAGAGGCGCTGCCGGTGCATACCGTGCCGCTGCTTCGGACAGTTTGCTTAGCCGGTTAGAACGGGACGACCTCTCTGGCAAACGGGGGCCGGTAGCGTGCCGGAACTCCCTTTATCAAGGCGAATGCCAGGAGAACCGTGAGGACCTTGTCGCCCGGTGTCGTGAGCAACTGCTGACCCAGCACCGACTCGACCATGTTTCTTCCGGACGCTACGAAGAAGCCGGTGACCGCGTCGACGCCGGACCCTGACACGCCTTCGAACACGAGAACCACGAGGGGCATGGCGGTGATGATGGTGGTAACGGTCAGGGCGACCATCAGCCAGATCACCTTGCCGGTGGAGCGGAGGAATCCATGTGCCGCCATGTACCCGGCCACGATTCCGATAGCCGCGTTGACGATCCCGAAGGGAATCGACGTCGCCTCGAGTGTCAGCCCGATCACGAGGTTCGTGAGAACCCCGGCAACTGCCGCGACCCAGGGACCTGCCAGGAAGGCCACCATGGTGGTGCCTATGGTGTCGAGGAACAAGGGCAGGTTGAGAACCTGCGTGAAGGTCCTTCCGATAAGGTTGATCCCGATTGCGACCGGGATGAGTACCCATGCCGCGGTCGTGAAAGCTGTATTGAATCTGAGTGCGTCTTTAATGGCCGTCATCAGGGCTTCCTCCCTTTGTCGGTTCCTGCCTTCAAAGATCACATTTGATCGGAGGTGGCCGTTGTCGGAGACACACGCATCATTTTTGAAATACCCTTGGACTCCTCCTGTCTTGATGAAGGATCCAACGGCTTGATGTCCTACTCCTAGACAACGAGTCGTGTCTGTGATGCATGTCTCTCAACGTTTGTGAGCAACGATGTATGTAGCGTTGTGAAAGGGTGCGCGAAACGGTACTCACTATGGGGAAACGGTGACCGCGTCGGTGGCGACCCATAGTGCGGCCAGCGGGTGATACCTTCCGAACGCCTCGCGGTCTTGAAGATGACGGCTGCCGATTCCGCCTGTCCGCACGCCCCTTACGGACCGAACGGCAAGAGTTGTAAGTTTGGCCACCCGGCGACCGTTTCACGTAGCCTCCATCGAGCCCGGCGGGCACGCTTATTGTCGCGGTCCCTTCTCAAGGAATGGCCGGGACCGACCTCTCTCGGAGAGGCCACACGGCCCAGACACCGATCGAGCGACTCAAGCCATCCGGCCCTCGGTAGGGCCTCGCCCCGCCGGTCGTTGCCAGGCGTGCAATGGCCCGCCCGCGCGAGCTATCGACCCCGCCGTATTGCTGTCTCCATCTGGCTGGCCACTACTTCCGCTTCGCCCGGCATCAGGGTCATAGGATCGATCACGATGGCGTCCCCGTCGGCGCGCATGGCAATGGAGGGCTCGCCGACCCGGAGTCGATCGATGATATGGCGGGCGGGTGGTGTCCGGGTTGAGTCGAAGGTCACGTAGGCTCGTGCCACCGCGGCCGGTGCAGCGGCGTGGCCCTTCGAACCGACCTCGGCCGTCACCCCGTCGAGGCTGTTGAGTACGGCGGCGATCCGCTCCAGGTCCTCCCTCCATCGGGCCAACTCCCGCTCCTCGTCCGCGGCAAGGAATATCTCGAGGGCGGCGAGGAGCCCTACGATCTCCTCTTTCCCTACCTTCATGCCGCGGCCGATCGCCGTGTGCGGGTTTGCGTTGAGACGGACTGCCTCCACGAAGTCGGATTGCCCGAGGACCAGTCCGGTGCTCTGAGGCCCCCTGATGGCCTTGCCGCCGCTGAAAACGACCGCAGTAGCCCCCAGGTCGAGTAGGGAGGTGAGGTTGGATCTGGGCGGGAGTTGCGCGGCGGCGTCGACGATAACCGGTATGCCGCGCTCTGTAGCGGCAGGAGCCAACTCGGCCAGATCCTGCTTGGACTGCAGGCCGTAGAACAACACCACGCCGGCTGTACGTGGGCCGATGGCGGCCACCATGTCGGCGATGGTCACCCCCGTTGGGCTACCCACCTTGACCAGCTTGCCACCTACCGACTCGATGCCCTGATGGACGAACACATGGGGGTCTACAAGGCTGATCACGAACTCGTCCGGAAATGCCCCGGTATGCGGCAGGCTTGCGACCCTCGTCGCGTCTCCCCTGGTCATGCAGGCGGCGGCGCACATCGCCACGCCACTGGAGGCGCCGCAGGAAATGAAGGCGGCTTCGACACCGATCATCTTGGCCGCTCTCTTGCCGGCCTCCCGGTTCAGAGCGGTCAGGTCGATGAAGGATCGGGCTGCGGCTGCCATGGCTTCGACCACCTCTTTGGGCATGACGCTTCCGCCCAGCGTGGTGGAGTTCCCCGACGCGTTGATGAACGGTCGCAGACCGAGGAGCCTCCGGTAGGGATCGTTGTCGTGTCTATCCATGGTCGTCCTCTTCGCCTGCCCGCACTCTCACCACCATACCGAGATGGACGGTTCCACCCGCCGGGAGCGGATTAGCCAAACAAAAGCCCCGAAAACCGGTTGACGGCCGATTTTGCGGACCCCTAGAGTCAGAAGCAGGCAGTGCCCGGCCTTAAGGGAGGTGTTGAGGAGACTCACGTCGAACGCACTCCAGTTCACCTGCGCCCGTGGCCCGGGCACGCCGAGCATCAGCCGCGGTGGGTAGGTCGATTGGGGGATCCGGGAGGAGAATCCATGGCCAGCAGAAGCGAAGAGACGCGACCGGAGAGCCGCGAGGACGGTTCGTCACCTGTGAATCGACGGACGTTCCTGAAGTGGATGGGCTACGGCGGGTCCCTGGTAGCGGCAGGTTCGCTGGCGGCGGCGTGCGGTGAGGACGCTCCGGCGCCAGATACCGCGGCACCCACGACGGCGGCACCGACAACGGCGGGGCCCACAACCACCGCGGCCATGGCGGCCGAGACCACGACGGCCCTTACCGAGGCGTCGACCACGACCGTCACGGTCGCTCCCGGCACCACCGCCCCCCCACCGCCGCCTGAACCTGAGTTGCCGCCCCAGAACATCAGGCTGGGTATCGACGGGTCGATACAGAACTTCGACTACCACAAGCAGTTCAACCTCACGGACGCGTGGGCTCCGTCGCAGATCTTCCGCGGCCTGTCGGATCTCGATCCGGTGACCTACCGGCACGTTCCCGAGCAGGCGATGAGTTGGGAGTCCAGCGACGACTTCATGGAGTGGACCTTCAACGTCAGGCGCGGAATCTACTTCCACAACGGACGGGAGATGACCGCCGACGATGTCATCTTCAGCACGCTGCGCGTTCTGAACCCCGAGACTGGCTCGGCGTACCGTGCCTCCTTCGTGGATGCGGAGACCGACGAAAGCCTCTTCAAGACGATGGAGGCTGCTGATTCGCACACGATCCATATCACGCTCCATCAGCCGCACCCTCGCCTCGAGGAACTCTTCTTCGTGCATGTGAACGCGATCATGCCGCAGGAGGCGATTGCCGACATGAACACCAACCCGGTGGGTTCGGGACCCTTCCGCTTCAAGGAGCACATCCCGGATGTGGTGACGATCCTGGAGAAGAACACCAACTACTGGGAGGACGATCTGCCGATCCTCGACGAGATTCGCATGATCCCCATCCCGGACGAGACGAGCCGCCTGGCGGCGCTGCGCGCCGGGGAGGTCGACTGGATCCGGAATCCTCCGAGGGTGGAGATCCCTGCCCTGCAGGCCGACGAGTCCATCAACGTCCAGGTACTCCCCTCCACGTGGGTGGACTGGTTCCGGATCAGCCCGAGGTATCCCCCGCTCGACAACCCGAACGTGCGGCGAGCCATCGCCATGTCCATCAACAGGGACGCTGCCAACGAGCGGGCGTTGTTCGGCTTGGGTGCGCCGGCCTACACGAACGTGCCGCCGCTGTCGAATGTCCCGCTCAACATCACCCCACCGCCCTACGACCCGGAAGGGGCGCGGGCGATCCTGGAGGCGGAGGGCGTACTCGGCTTCGATCTCGAGTTGACTGCGCACGACGTGGCGCACATCAAGAAGGTCGCCGAGTCGGTGGCCGCCGACCTGCAGGCGGTCGGGATCAACGCCACGGTCGCCGCATTGGAGGAGGGGTTCTGGGCCAACCGCTGGTCACAGCAGGACTGGCAGATGGCCAACAGCGCCTCGATCAGCTTCATGGATCCCGGGCCCCGTTCACGATTCATCGGGGAAGGCGACGTTACGGGTTACACCGACCCCGAGATCTCGGCATGGATCTCGGAGGCCGGCGCAGTTGCGGACGTTGACAAGCGTGGTGAGCTCTACTCGATGGCTTGGAACAAGTACCTCAACGAGGGTGCGACCTTCATCGCCATCGTGGCGGCGCCGTACGCGGTCGCCATGTCCAACAAGGTCAAGGGCTTCCCGATGTTCCCCGAACAGCAGCAGCGCTGGGAAACAGCCTGGCTGGAGGCATAGGGGACGTCCACAGAACCTCTGCCGCCGCTCGTCGACCGGTAATCGTGCCGTCGGGCGGCGGACGGATGTCATGTTCAGGTCGCAGTCCGGTCGTGGATGAGGCGTGGGCTCCTACATAGTCCGCCGGCTGGCGTGGGCGCTTGTGGTCACGGTCGGGGTGACCACGCTCGTCTTCTTCCTGATCCGGGCGATCGGTGGTGATCCAGCCCTGATCAGGTACGGCGAGATGGCCCGGGAACATCCGGAGTTGGCAGAGGAGTTCCGGCGTCAACACGGTCTGGACAAGCCCTTGGTCGAGCAGTACTGGGTGTTCGTGACCAGCGCGGCCAAAGGCGACTTGGGTAACTCGCTCTACTCCGGCCAGCCCGCCTTCGAGATCCTCAGACGGGGCCTCCGAGTGACGGTCCCACTGGCCATCATGTCGTTGGCGTTCACCGTCTTGATCGGGATGTCGCTGGGCATGACCGGCGCCTTCAACCATCGAACCTGGCTCGACGGCGTCTCCTCGGTCGTCTCGTTGGTGGGTGTCGCCCTGCCCAGCTTCTACCTGGCCATGCTGCTCCTGTTGGGAGGGGGACTATGGCTCGGCTGGTTTCCGATCATCGGCAGCCTCGGAATAGACCCGCTCGGCGATCCGTTGGGGACCGCCCACAGCCTGTTCCTTCCGTCACTGGCGGTGGCCATGTACAGCGCGGCAGCCGTCAGCCGCATGCTCCGGTCCAGCACGCTGGAGGAACTCCGGAGGCCCTACGTGCTGGTAGCCCGGGCCAAGGGTCTTCCGTCCAGCGTGGTCAACACCCGCCACGCGTTGCGAAACGCCCTCATCCCCACCGTCACCATCATCGGTCTCCATGTGGCGGACCTGATCTCGGGCCTGATATTCGTGGAGGTGGTTTTCACTCTTCCGGGGGTGGGACGGCTGTTCCTCGAAGCCGTGTCGTCGCGCGACTACATCGTGATCCAGGCGGCGGTTTTCTTCTTCGCCATCTCGTTCTCCCTTGTGAACCTGGTCACCGATCTGCTCTACCCGGTTCTCAACCCCAAGGTGAGGCTCGAGTGACCGGAACAGGGAACGAGCAGGTGGCCGCGCGGGAGGTATCGATCGTCCGCACGACCAGGCGGGCGAGAGCCCGAAGGGTGCTCTCCACGATCCTTCAGACTCGGCGGGCTCTGGTCGGCCTCATCCTGGTCCTGAGCATGGTGTTCGTGTCCGTCTTCGCGCCGATCCTCGCGCCCTACGATCCTGTGATTCCCGACCATGGTCCGCAGTTTGCGCCGCCCGGTTGGGACTTCCCCTTCGGCACCGACGACTTCGGGCGTGACATGTTGAGCCGGGTGATCTGGGGTGGGAGGAAGGCCCTGGTCATCTCGGTGGCCGCGGTGTTGCTGGCCGTGGTGGCCGGAGGCGTCCTCGGTCTGGTGGCGGGGTTCGTCGGGCGCAAGGTCGATCAGTTGATAATGAGGTTGGTAGACATCCTGCAGGCAATTCCCTGGCTGGTGCTGGCGCTCATGGTCGTAGCCTTCCTGGGTCCGGGCGTGTGGAATGTGATCATCGCCATTGCGCTGCCCGGCGTACCCGGATATGCCCGCCTGGTCAGGAGTGCGGTCCTCGAAGTGCGGGAACAGGACTATGTGACCGCCGCCCGTGCCATCGGCGACGGTCCCGTGTCCATCATGTTTCGACAGGTCCTTGCCAATAGCTTCGTTCCGGTTCTGGTGGTCATGACCCTCGGATTCGGCGGCACGCTCATCGCCGAGGCCGGCCTGAGTTTCGTGGGGCTCGGTACGCAGCCGCCGGAGCCGAGTTGGGGCAGGATGCTGAGCGAGTCCCGGTCGTTCATCTCGGTGGCGCCGTGGACTGTGGTCTTCCCCGGACTTGCAATCAGCTGGGGGGTGATCGGGTTCAACATACTGGGCGACGGATTGAGAGATGCCCTCGATCCCCGCATGCGGGACATCAGGTGAAGTTGGTATGACCTCGACGAGCGGAGCGGTGGACGGCGGGACGGTTCTGAGCGTCGAGGATCTGCGGGTCTACTTCTACACACGCAGCGGCGTGGTGCGCGCCGTCGACGGCATAGACCTCGACATAGCGAAGGGTGAGGCGGTCGGGCTCGTCGGCGAGTCCGGGTCCGGAAAGAGCCAGACGGCGCTGGCCGTCATGGGTCTGACAACCGCACCCGGACGGGTCGAGTCCGGTCGGATCGTTTTCAACGGTGTGGACCTGCGCCGCCAATCCGCCGAGGCGATCCGCAACATCCGGGGTCGGGATATCGCCATGATCTTCCAGGACCCGATGAGCAGCCTCAATCCCGTCCTGCGGGTGGGCGAGCAGGTGGCGGACGGGATGAGGGTCCACCTGCCAGGCCGTAGGAGGATCGTCGTAGTGCTCGACGAGTTACTGGCGCTGCACCGGCTTCGCCGGATGACCAGGAAGATCAAGGCCCGGGTCGTCGAACTGTTCCGCAGGGTTCGCATACCGGGTGCGGGGCGCCGTGTCAGGAGCTTTCCCCACGAGTTCAGCGGTGGTCTCCGCCAGAGGGTGATGATCGCCGCCGGCCTGGCATGGAGCCCGTCGCTGCTGATCGCCGACGAACCCACCACCGCCCTCGACGTGACCATCGAGGCGCAGGTGCTCGAGCTCATAGCGGAGTTACAGCGGGAGATGCAGATGGGCCTGCTGCTGATCACCCACGACATAGGGCTGGTGGCCGAGAATTGCGATCGGGTCTATGTCATGTACGCCGGCCGGATCGTCGAGGAGGCACGAGTCCGGGACCTGTTCACCAACCCGCGGCATCCATACACGCAGGGCCTGCTGGCCTCGACGCCGGACCTTGATGACAACCGCGAGTGGCTGGTCACGATGGAGGGCGCCATGCCGGACTTGACCGAGCCTTTCGCAGGGTGTGCCTTCTACGATCGTTGCCCGCACCGGCTCGATCCTCGCTGTGCCACGGAGCGCCCACCGCTGCGGGAGGTCGGCGCGCACCACCGGGTGGCTTGCTTCTACGACACTCCGGAGGCGGCGAGTGTGTGAGGGTCGGCACGTGGCCGGTTGGCGGAGCGAGGTGTAACTCGTGGCGGATTCTGTCGCGACCACGCAGACCCTGGTCAACATCACGGGGCTCAGGAAGTTCTACCCGCTGCCCCGACCGCTGCGAGACATCGTCCTGCTGCGTCCTCCGCCGGTCGTCAGGGCCTGCGATGACGTCAACCTGACCATCCGGTCCGGGGAGACGTTGGGACTGGTCGGCGAGAGCGGGTCGGGCAAGACGACGGTGGGTCGCTTGCTCCTTGCTCTCGAGCAGCCCGATTCAGGCACGATCGATTTCGACGGTGACCAGCTTCTCGACTTGGAGAAGGATGAACTGCGGGGCGCCCGGCGCCAGATTCAGTGGATCTTCCAGGATCCGCTCTCCTCGCTGAATCCCAGGCACTCCGTTCTTCAAGCAGTCGCCCACCCCCTTCGCACGCACGGCGAGATCCGCAACGTGACCGACGGCCTCGATAGGGTGGTCGAACTGCTCGGCACGGTGGGTCTACCGGCCACGATCGCCGACCGCTTCCCCCACGAGCTGAGCGGCGGCCAGGCCCAGCGGGTATGCATCGCCCGCGCCATCGCCCTGCGACCGAAGCTGATCGTGGCGGACGAACCGACCTCGGCGTTGGATGTCTCGGTGCAAGCCCAGATACTGAACCTTCTGAAGCGTCTCCAGCAGGAACTCGGCATGGCCTACCTGTTCATATCCCACGACCTGCGCGTGATAAGCCACCTGAGCGAGCGGGTGGCGGTCATGTACGCGGGCCAGATAGTCGAGACCGGCACAACAGCCGACGTGTTCGGCCAACCCCGCCACCCGTATACGAAGGCGCTGCTCGAGAGCGTGCCGCGCCCCAAGCTTCGCGCCGAGCAGAGAGGCCAGGTGATTCACGGCGAGGCCCTCGATGTCGCCACCGTGCCGGCCGGGTGCCGGTTCGAGCCCCGCTGCCCTTACTCCCAACCCGAGTGCCTCGACCCGCAGCCCCTCCGTTCCGCAGGGGCGAAGGGCAGGCAAGTCCGCTGCATACTCGATCGGATTCCGGAGCCGGTGGTCGGTGGCCGGCGGTCAGTGTCCGGTGATAGGGAGGAGGGCGTCTGAAGTGATCTTCGATGTCCTGATCAGGAATGGGGCTGTTATCGACGGATCCGGGAGCTCTGCCCGGTCTGTTGACGTCGGGATAGCGGATGGCGTTATAGAGGCGGTCGACCGGCTTGACAACGCCCGGTCCCAGCTGACCATCGAGGCCGATGGAATGGTGGTGGCTCCCGGGTTCATCGATTCCCATGCGCACTCCGATGTGATGATGCTCGCCGATCCCCAGCATGCTCCGAAGCTCCTGCAAGGGGTCACGACAGAGGTGCTGGGCCAGGATGGTCTCTCGTACGCGCCCCTGTCAGCGGACAACCTGCAGCTCTACCGCCGCTACCTTGCAGGGCTCAACACCAGCCTGGATGTGGGCTGGAACTGGTCGAGCGTGGCCGAGTACCGGGCACGCTTCGACGGGCATGTGGCCATCAACACCGCCTACCTGATCCCCCACGGCGCGATCCGCCTCGAAGTAGTCGGGATGGAGGACGTTCCGCTGGTCGGCGACGACCTCAGGCGGGCCCAGCGTATGGTCGAGAGGGGAATGGAGGAGTGGGGAGTCGGGTTCTCGACCGGACTGGCCTACTACCCGCAGGTCTATTCGGACACGCATGAGTTGATCGAGTTGTGCCGCCCGGCTGCCGGCGGCGTGTTCGCCCCGCATCTCCGGACCATCTTCAGGGGGGAGCACTTCGATCCGGTGCAGGAGGCCATGGACATCAGTAGCGGGTCGGGGATCGCGCTGCACCTCACCCACTTCGGCCCCGGCTGGGACATCTCGATGGTCGACCGGGCCAAGGCCGACGGCTTGGACGTGACCTTCGACGCCTACCCGTACTTCTCGGGATCGAGCACCCTCATGGCCTTCCTCCCACCATGGGCCCAGGTTGGGGGACCCGATGAGATCCTCGAACGGTTGGCCGATCCGGAATTGCGCGAGCGTATGGAGGGAGAGGTCGCCGGAGTGCGAATCGCCAACCGGATCAAATCATGGAGTGACATGATGATCAGCCACGCCCCCTCCACCACCAACAACCATCTCGTGGGTCTCACCATCCCAGAGGCCGCCGAGGCGCGCGGCTTCGAGACGTGCGAGGAGTTCGTCTGCCGGATCCTCCTCGAGGAGAACCTGGAGGTCGGTCACCGCATGCCCCCGCCTCCCGACGATGTGGTCGAAGCCGGCAGCGAGAAGTACATGAAGCTGCTCGAGCGGGAGGACTACGCGGTCAGCAGCGACAGCATCCTGGCGGGGGACAAACCGCACCCACGGGCATTCGGTACCTTCCCCAAAGTGCTGGGTCCGCTGAGGAGGCGGTACGGCAACTCATTGGAAGAACTGATCAACCGCATGACGGGGTTGCCGGCCTCCCGTTTCGGCTTCACCGACCGCGGCCTCATCCGACCCGGCAAGGCGGCCGATGTGGTGGTCTTCGACCCCGACCTCGTGACCGACACCGCCACGTACGACGAACCCAAGAGCCACCCGGAGGGAATCGAGCACGTCGTAGTGAACGGCCGCATCGCGGTGGAGAACGGTTGTCCCACAGGTGTACTGGCCGGGCGAGCCCTGCCGTAGGACGATACTTGCAGGTCAACTCGCTATGTCGGTTCAGGCCTTGAGCTCCCCGCGAAAGAAGGTGGGAATCCATCCCAGATCTCCTCATACCGGAACTTACCTCTGACGCGAGCCAGCGCGATACGAGCTTCTCGAGCCCACGGGTCAGGACAATTGCTAGCGATCCATTCAAGAAACTCAACGCCTCGCTGGTCTCCGAAGTCACCGACTTGTCGAATCACCACGATGCCTAATCCGGGACCTGCAGGGTACGAATCCTCAGAGAGGAGTTGAGGGAAGTCCCCGAGTAGTTCAACAACGTGCTGCCGAATCGTCTCCGTGTCAGGAGACTGGATCCACGTTGCTCGTTGATCTCCCACCCCTCCAACATATCTGAGGATTGGGCCGATCGGTATGGGATCACGCTCGGGCCTTCGATGCGGGTGGTTTACACAGTACGTGTAGAAGGGATTGTCGATGGCTACGTCTCTTATGTCGCAGTACGGCGCTTCATTCGATTGATCCTTCGGATAGCCACGCTTACCATTGTTTCTCCGATTGAACCAGCAGGTACCACAACAATCGGATCCTCAATTCGGCATAGTGGACTCTTCCTCCCGCACGCTGCCTAGTATTCTACAGCGTAGGTGGTCGTGTCCATGCACAACGAGCGCCAACCCGCAAGTAATTGCGATGGCGGCGATCTGCGAGTCGCCGGGTGGAAGCGTCCTGCCTAAGGCGGTCAGTCCCACCTGCTCCAATCGCGTGTCGGTCCGCAGCCTCGCTAGGTGGCATTCACCAATTCCAGCGAGGTCTCAACCCTCCCAAGGATTGGAGTCAATCCAGTCCCACGAGTGTCCAGCGCAGCCGAAACACCGCGCAGCGCCCGGCCTCCGGATGCATCGGGCCACGGATCACGGGATAGACTGGTGACCTGTCGGGGGTGTAGCTCAGTCTGGCAGAGCATCTGGTTTGCAACCAGAAGGTCGTCGGTTCGAATCCGATCGCCTCCACCCGGTCCCGCGAGACCGGCTTTTGGAGCCAGGCCCATTCGAGGAGTAGTCATGCAGGGATCTGTAGTCGTCGACGCGGTCCGGACCCCGACCGGAAGACGTGGCGGCAAGCTCGATGGATACCACCCGGTAGACCTGGCCGCGATCACATTGCGGGCGTTGGTGGAGCGCAACCACTTGGACCCGGCGCAGGTCGACGATGTGATCATGGGTTGCGTCATGCAGACCGGCGAACAGAGCCTGAACGTAGGACGGAACGCGGCCCTCGCCGCCGGTTTCCCCGAAGATGTGGTGGGTACGACCATCGACCGGCAGTGCGGTTCGGGCCAGCAATCCTCGCACTTCGCCGCGCAAGGGGTGATGGCAGGTGCCTACGACGTGGCTATCGCGGCAGGAGTCGAGTCGATGTCGAGGGTGCCGATGGGGATCACCGCCCAGCAGGGCCCGGGCAAGCCGTTCGGACCGCTGATGGTGGAACGCTATGCCCGCAGCCTCGTTCCCCAAGGAGTCTCCGCCGAGATGGTTGCCGAGAGGTGGGGTCTCTCACGCGAGTACCTGGATCGGATCGCCGTCGACTCCCACCTCCGGGCCGCCAGAGCGACCAGGGAAGGCCGGTTCGAGAAGGAGATCGTGCCCGTACAGGCATCCGTGAACGGCTCGACCGAGGCAATGATCTCCGATGAAGGCATCCGGCCCGATACCTCGCTCGAAGTGCTGGCAGGCCTTCCCCCGGTATTCAGACCGGACGGTGTGGTCACAGCAGGAAACTCGTCCCAGATATCCGACGGCGCCGCCGCGGTGCTCGTGATGTCGGAAGCCAAAGCGGACGAGTTGGGCCTCGAGCCGAAGGCTCGCTTCGTTCAGTTCGCGCTGGCGGGTGTCGACCCGGTCAGCATGCTCACGGGACCGATCCCGGCCACGGCCCGGGTGCTGGACCGAGCCGGTCTGGGCGTCGACGACATCGACCTGTTCGAGGTCAACGAGGCTTTCGCCTCCGTGGTTGGGATGTGGCTGGCCGAGTACGGGGGAAGCCAGCCGGACGCTCTATGGGAGCGGACCAATGTGAACGGCGGCGCGATCGCTCTCGGTCACCCGCTGGGAGGAACGGGCGCCAAGCTCACCGCCACCCTGGTCCACGAGATGCAGCGTCGCGGTGCCCGCTACGGGCTCCAGACAATGTGCGAGGGTGGCGGGATGGCCAATGCCATGATTCTCGAAAGGGCGTGACCCTCCTCAACATCTTGATTGCAGTCGCCATCGGACTGGTGACTTGGACGGTTCTGATGGCTGTCATCCGAGCCGTTGCCAACCCTCCCCCCGCAGTCGACCCCGAGGATGTGGTCGAGACCCGTCGTCGCTTCCGCTGCAGCCTGTGCGGTACGCAGGTGACCATGACAGTTACCAACGTTGCTGAACCGAAGCCCCCCAGGCATTGCCGCGAGGAGATGGACGAGGTCCCGGCCGACTAGTTTGATCGTGGTCGGTCTGCGTTGCGGGCGGCGTGCTCCGGACCGCCATATCCCACCACCGTCCCACAGACCAACCACGGGAGCCGCGCCACGAAAACACTGCGGCGTAGCGTGAACACGCTCCTGTTATCCACAGATGTGGAAAACAGAGGGGAAAACTACAGGCGTGTAACCTTGTGCCTTCGCAAGTGGTTTAGCCCTGCGCTCCAGAACGATTGGCCCGGGCGCACACTGCGCCGACCGTTCCGACTCCCGACTACTAGTGGTAGTTGGTTGTCATGAGGAACCCGGCGCCCATGGCTCCGAGGCCCGCCAGAAGCACCCACGAAGGGGTGTCGAGAATGTAGCGGGTTACGACCATAAGCACACCCAAGACCATCAGCCCGAACATGATCGCCACGTAGATCTTGGGTGACTGCTTGGCGCGCTTTCCTCCTGAAGCCGTCTTGGGAGGTGTGGGCCTCCGGACAGTTTTTGCTTTGCGACGTCCCTTGGATTGAGGCATACGGGACAGGGTAACCGCTCCCGGCGGGCGGTGCGCAAACGGCAGGGGTCGACGGGTCCCTATGCGTCTCGGAGGGTGCTGAGCAATCCACCAGCGGCCTGCCGATCGCCGACATGCCCGAGCAATCGTCATTGTTCAGCCCCCTCCTCGGCCAGGTATCCTCGACGCGGCGATGCGAATCCTTGTCCTCGACAACTACGACAGCTTTACCTTCAACCTGGTGCAGTACCTCGGTGAGTTGGGAGCGGACCCTACGGTGGTGCGCAGCGACCGGCTGGCGCCCGACGCCGCGGCCGAACTGGCACCCGAGCGACTGGTGATCTCGCCGGGTCCCGGGCGGCCCGAGGACGCCGGATACTCGCTGGCCTACGTGGACCGGTTCGCCGGGGAGGTTCCCATCCTCGGTGTCTGCCTAGGTCACCAGGTCATCGTCACGGCTTTCGGCGGCCGGGTCGACCTGGCTCCCACCGTCATGCATGGCAAGACCTCGTCGGTCCACCACGATGCCGAGGGAGTCTTCGAGGGATTGAGCAACCCCTTCGTGGCTACGCGCTATCACTCGCTGGCGGCGGTGGAGTTACCAGATGTTCTGGAGCCGTGTGCGTGGAGCGAGGACGGTGTCGTGCAGGGGGTTCGGCATCGCGAACTCGATATCCACGGAGTCCAATTCCACCCGGAGAGTGTCCTCACGCTCGAGGGCATGGCCCTGCTCGACAACTTCCTAGGAAGGGTGGAATGAAACCCCTTCACGGGACGTCGCCCGATGACAGAATGCCTGGTCAGAGGAAGACGGTCCGTTGCTCCCCACCGTCTTGGACCATCCTCCTGATGCTCCGAATCCTCCTATTTCGGTTGCGTTCGGTGTAGAGGTGTCGTGACCGGAGGGAGGTTCTGTCGTAGGCCCGTCGCATACTGGTGGGTAACCGCAAAGCACTAAGCGGCCCGCCTGGGTACCGACCGGGCCGGGCTGGGATCATGCCGACGGTAGGACCCCGGTAGGGGATGGCGGGACGCGTTTCGGCGCCGAGGAGGCGGCGGCCGGGGGTGTGAACCCGCCGGAGGCGACCGGTCCGGCGTTCTCATCGTTCTCAGGGACCCCGGGGCCGGTGGTCCGCTAGTTGTCAAGCAGTTGTTCGGCGAGTCCGAGAGTCGGGACACCAGGAAGATGATGAAGGCGGAGGGGGTTCGCTGCCGGGCAAACTGCGTGACACAAGCGCTGTGAGGATGGGGAGACCCTTCGTTCCGCGCCTTGAGCAGCCTCCTGAGCCGGAGGGGTTGACAGCCAGCGCTTCAATCGTCGGCTTCTGGCGAGTCTTGCCTCTCCTGGAGCAACTCCTCGGCTTGGGCGCCGAGCAGCTTGGGGATTTCCTCGCGGAGCCAGTTCCACGTCTCGACGCTAAGAGAGCGTTCCGCTGCGCCGGGAGGGTGGTCGTGTTCGTGGTGGGGGTCATCCAGCAGGAGATGGGTCCCGTCGACGTTGAGCAACGCTGCTCCGTAGGCCTCGATGAGAAAGGAGGACTGCAGGACCTCCCTGGGTTGGCCGCTGGTGACCACCCTTCCCGCGAGCAGCACCACATGGTCGGCCGCCCAGGCGTCGGCTAGGTCATGGGTTGTGAGCACCACGGTGCAACCCCTCTCGGCCTCCTCCCGCACCGTGTCACGGATTGCCTGTATCGAAACCATGTCGAGTCCGGTCACCGGCTCGTCGAGTAGCAGGATGTCGTGGTCCTGGACCAAGCCTTGGGCAAGCAGTACCCGATGGCGCTGACCTCCCGACAACCGTGATAGATGCCTCTTGGCCAGGCGGGTGATGCTTGTCCTCTCCATCACCTCATCGATCATGCGCCGGTCCTCCCTGGAGAGGGGCCGCAGCGGTCCCTTTCCCGCGTAACGTCCCATGCTCACCACCTCACGGACGGTTACCGGGAGCGACTGGTTGACCTTCGTGTCCTGGAGAACGTAGGCAATCCTGAGGGGGCGACCATTGACCTGGCCGATCGTCACACGGCCGGACGCGGGTGCGACCAATCCGGCAATCCCGTTCAGCAACGTGGACTTTCCGGACCCATTGGGGCCTATGAGGGCGGTCACCGAGCCCGAAGGTATTGAGACACTTGAGCTTTCGAGCGCGACCCGGGCGCCGTAGCGAAATGCCGCGTCGACGATGGCGACAGCCGGTCCGGCTGTCCGGTAGCCCGGTACGGATCGGTGAGCGGCGGATGAGGTCATGGCGTCTCCGATCCGGATTGTTGGGTCTCGTCCGCCGGTTCGGTGACCGGAGGCCTGTGCTCTCCGAGAACCGCTAGGATCGTCGCTCCTTCGAGCAGTTCGGTTCCCGGGCCCGGGGCCTGGCGGGCGATCCGACCCTCAAGGCCCGGGTCCTCGACCGGAGCCCGCGAAGTCGCCACCTCCAGCAGCAGCCCCGCAGCGGAGAGCTCCGCTCCGGCTTCCTCGGCTGTGAGCCCGGTCAGGTCGGGAACGACGATGAATAGCGGTCCGCTGGACTCGACGACGGTCACCGCATCGCCGAGGCTGACCACCGTGCCGGCGGGAGGTTCCGTGCGGATCACAACCCCGGCATCGACCTGTAGATGGCTTTCCTGCACTACCGTGACATCCATCCCCGCCTCCTGCAGAAGGGCCGTCGCCTCTCCGACCGGCCTTCCGGCCAGATCGACGATGAATAGCGGTCCGCTGGACTCGACGACGGTCACCGCATCGCCGAGGCTGACCACCGTGCCGGCGGGAGGTTCCGTGCGGATCACAACCCCGGCATCGACCTGTAGATGGCTTTCCTGCAGTACCGTGACATCCATCCCCGCCTCCTGCAGAAGGGCCGTCGCCTCTCCGACCGGCCTTCCGGCCAGTTCTTCCAGTTCGATCTCCTCCGGGCTTTCGGAAACGACGATCTGCACAGCCCACCCGGGATTGATGTCGGCGCCGGCGGAGGGGTCCTGCCTGATGACGATTCCTTCCTCGAGATCGAGGTCCAGTTCGGTGGTGGTCACCACTTCGAGGCCCAGCCCTTCCAGCATGCCTTCGGCCCGGTCGCGGCTCAGGCCGGTCACCGAAGGCATCTCGATGGGTTCGGGTCCGGCCGAGATGACCAATTCGACCAGCGAACCTCGTGGTGCCGGGGCATCGCCCTCGGGTATCTGGCTGACCACCAGACCGGCTCCCACCGTTTCGTGACGGGTAGTTCGGGTCTCTACCCGGAAACCCTGTCCTGTCAGCTGTGCTTCTGCCCGTCCCTGCGTGGAGCCGACCACCGTTGGCACCCTGACCTGAAGGGGGCCGGCGGAGACCACCACATCGACGAACCTATCTCTCCCGTAGGAGTCACCCGCGGGCGGCACGGTGCGGATCACGAGACCGGCGACGGCATCGCTGGCTTCCGTCGTCGAACGGACGCGGAAGCCAGCCTCCTGCAGCACCTGGAACGCCTCGTCCCGGGCCAGGTCCACCACGTCGGGAACCTGGAGAGTCTCCACTCCGGTCGTGGACGGCTCTACCGGCGCCTCCGGCCGGAGATTACTGAGCAGGTACCAGACGCCGACCACCACGAGGGCGGCTAGCGCCACCGACGTGATTGCGAACGGAACCTGGGACGGCTGGCGAGGCGTGGCCTGGACGCGACGGTACACCTCGTCGGGGGGGACGGTGGGTGGGGGAATGTCAGGTCGCCGAGCCTTGGCCGGTCCCGGGGACTGCACTCCGGCGGTGGCGGAACGATCGGTCCTCCCCCGGAGGAACAGCAGCAGATCCCGGCGCATGTCGGCCGCCGTCGTGTATCGCCGGGCGGGATCCTTCTCAAGGCCCCGCATTACGATCTCTTCGAGTTCGATGGGCACGTCGGGGTTGAGCCGTCCGGGGGAGGGCGCCTCGGTCGTAACGTGCTGGAAGGCCACCGAGACGGGTGTCTCCCCACTGAAGGGCGGCCTGCCGACCAGCATCTCGTAGAGAACCACGCCGAGGCTGTAGATGTCGGATCGCTCGTCTGCGGGGTCTCCGCGAGCCTGCTCGGGACTGAAGTAGGTGGCCGTGCCGATCACCGCTCCGGTCTTGGTCAGGTCCTGCGAGTCGTCCCATGCCCGGGCAACGCCGAAGTCGGTCACCTTCACGGTGCCGTCCTCCGCCAGGAGGATGTTGCCGGGCTTGATGTCACGGTGGATCACCCGCTTGCGATGGGCGACCTCGAGGGCCGAGGCCACCTCGGCTGCAATCTCCGCCGCTCGTCTCGGGAGAAGCCTGCCCTCGGCTCGCAACACATCGCGCAGCGAGCGGCCCTTGACGAGTTCCATCACGATGAAGTAGGTGCCGTCCTCGTGGCCCCAGTCATAGATCGACACGATGTTGGGATGGCTGAGGTTGGCCGCGGCTAGGGCCTCCTTACGGAAACGGGCTACGAAGGTGTCCGTCTCTGCGAATCTCTGGTGCAGGATCTTCACCGCTACCCGGCGATCCAACATCCGGTCGGTGGCCTCGAACACGTCCGCCATGCCTCCCCGCGCCAAATGGGCGGTCAGGTCATAGCGGCCTAGCGACTGGGGCGATTCCATAGGCCTGAATCTAGTGGGCGCCTTGCTGAATGATTCACCTATGCGAAGCTAGCCCGAGTTCTTCATGGACCCGACGCACCCCCGGACATCAGGCCACGGGAACCTTACGGTTGGGGGCAGGACAGCAATCAACCGGCAGGTGAACCTCGCGCGCTCGCCATCGTGGGCCATCGGATGGCCGAAGACACGCATGTCAGGACCCCGAACTTTCCCTCCGTTCACTGCAACAAACCCCAATCCATCAACAATCGGGGCTAGCCGGGTCCCTGCGTGTCCAACCATTCGCGCATGATCGCGCGAGCTATGGAGGCGGCCTCGGCAGAGCCGATCCCGGGCTCGGCGCCCGGGTCTAGTGACTCGATGACGACCGCCACCACGATGGCGGGCTGGCCGATCGGGACGAATCCGGTAAACCACACCGCCTGGCCGCCAGTGCCGGTGTAACCCGATCCGGTCTCACCGAGACCGGACAGCTGGCCGAGCGTCTCGGTGGGGATCGCCAGAGGGTCCATGCCTGCCTGAATAGCGAGAGCTTCGTCGACATCGAGAGGTATGGCGAGGGAGACCGGTTCGGTCTCCGATTCCAGGTTTGACGCCGAGTCGAAGACACGGGCCACAATGTGGGGTCTCATCAGGACCCCTCCGCCGGCGGCCGTCGCCGCCCGTAGCCCCAGAGGCAGGGCCGCGACGGGCAGGGCGTCCCCTTCCGGTGGGAGGGTCACCAGAGAGGCCTCCGGCAATAACTCGCCCGGAAGCGAGGTTCCTGTAGCCCGGTTCACGAGGGGTCGGTCGGCGTCGGTGCGTAGCGCCTCCCAGACAGTTGCCGCTCCAGGGCCTACCAGGGAGTTGGGGTCGAACGTAGGCGAACTGACGAGCGCGAGAAGCCGACCGGAGGAGGGCTCGATGGCGACTACGGCTCCCCTGCGGCTACCCAGGGCGCGCTGCGCCATCTGCTGGAGGTGGTGGTTCAGGGTGAGTTGCAGCGAGCGGGGCCGCAAGTCCTCGCCCAGCAACCTGTTGATGATTCCCGACACGGTCAGGTCCTGCCGCGAAGCGAGGACGGAGGCGTGGGAGGATTCGATGCCGCTGTCGCCGAAGAGTCGAGAGGAGAACCCGACGGTGTGCGCGTACAGGGCCCCGTACGGGTAGTCGCGGACGTAGTAGCGCGGATCGGACGGGTCCCCGACCGAGGTGGCCAGGACCGCGGTATCCGACGAGATGATCTGGCCGCGCTGCCGTCCCGACTGGGCGATCAGCACCCGCGGGTTGTCGGGGTGTACACGGAGGCGGTCAGCGGCGATGATCTGCCAGTACGTGATATCCAGAGCCAGCAAGAAGAAGGCGACGAACAAGCCCAGTGCCACACGGCGTACCGGCCCGTTCATGTGCGCTCCTCGTGGCTCACCCGGGCGAGCAGGGCCAGCCAGACGAAAGCGGCGACGGATGACGCCCCGCCATAGGACATGAACGGGGCCAGCAACGAACTGGGGGGAAGCAGCCGCACCAATCCGGCCAGGAGTAGGACGGTCTGGAGCCCGAGCAGCAGCGACAGGCCGGACGCGAGCAGCTTGCTGAACAGATCACGGGATCGGAGAGCGATGCCGAAACCGGTGGCGACCAGGAGGACGTAGGCCGCCAGGACCACTATGGAACCGGCCAGACCCAACTCTTCCGCCACGGCTGCAAACAGGTGGCTCGTGGCTGCGGTCGGGACCAGATCGGGTTCGCCCAGACCTGGTCCGGTACCCGAAATGCTGCCGGCAGCCAATGCGAACAGGCTCTGGACTATCTGACTCCCGACCTCCGTATCGTCGGTCCAGGGCCGGAGCCAGGCACCCATCGATCCGCGTACCCCGGGGTCCAGCAGGACCGCGCCCGCCAGCCCGAGGGCATAGACGCCGAAGCCGATCGTGAGGTAGGTGGGGCGGTTGGTAGCGATGTAGAACATGATCGGGAACAGCCCGAACAGCAGGAGCGAGGCACCCAGGTCGTTCTCGTAGACGAGAACACCTAATGCCGCCAAGCAGGCCAAGCCCATCGGTAGCAGGGCGCCGAATTCGGGGAGCCGGAACCTTCCGATGGTTCGAACGCCCGTGGTCAGGGAACTCTGGCGGTCCGCCAGGTACGAGGCCAGGAAGATCACCAGCAGCAGCCTCGCAATCTCTCCGGACCGGAAGACGATCTCGGTGGCCCAGCGCCAGGTGGGTCCGGTCGGAGAGGTACCGTGGAGCGGAGGAGCCACGGCGGGGATCGCCGGGAGCGCGAGGAAGAGGACCGCGGCCGCGAGGCAGACCCACCCGAAGGGCCTCAGCGATGCGACGCCTCGTTTCTGGAGCCTGAAGAGTGCCAGCGCCGCCAGGCCGGCGCTGAACATGATCCACCAACTCTGCTGCCCCGCCAGGTCGTGGTCCAGCCTGTAGATCATCACGAAGCCGACCGCGGTGAGGGTGGCGGCCAACGGTATAAGGTACGGAACCGAACCGGACGCCCAACGGTGTACGGCGGTGAGCAGGCCGCCGAAAACTACGCCGAACACAAGGATGGTGAGAGCAGCTTGCCGGTTCAGATAGGTACCCTCGGCGAAGTTGACCAGCAGCACCCCGAAGACAGCGAGTCCCGTGGTGGCGAGGACGAGTACGGCCTCGGCGGTGCGGCTCACGTTCCGAGAGCGTCGCGGGCTCCGGGGAGGTCAGTTCCTCCGCCGGCGTGCCCTGCCCGTCCGCTTCTCATGAACAACCTGACCATCCCTCCCATCCGTCTTGGGCCAGTCACCTATGTGAGCCCCCTCACGGGGACCACTAGGCGTCGTCCGGGTTGGTGCTCGCCGTGACCGCGATCACCACTACCGATACGTTGTCGACGCCTCCAGCCTCGTTGGCCGCCTCGATGAGCCCCCACGAGGTCACTGAAGGTGGCCCGTCTCCGAGGATGTCGGCTATCCGGAGGTCGGTGAGCATCGATGTGAGCCCGTCGGAACAGAAAAGCACACGGTCGCCCAGTCTCAGGTCGGATCGCTCGATGTCGACGGCGAGATCCTGGGTGAACCCGAGAGCGCGGGTCAGGTAGGAGCGCTGCGGGTGGGTGCGGGCCGCCTCCTCGGTAAGGCGGCCCGCTTCGATCTCCTCTTGAACGTGGGTGTGATCGACAGTGAGCCTGCGGAACTCCTCATCGCGTAGCAGGTAGGCGCGACTATCACCCACATGGCCCAACTCGATGCTTCCCGCCGGGTCCAGTAAGGCCAGCGTAAGGGTGGTACCCATCCCGACGAACTGCGGTTGCTCGAGGACCGTCTCCAGGATCGCGGCGTTGGCAGCACGGACCCGCCGCCAAGGTCGTCCCCTCGCCTCCACAGCCGTGTCAATCGCTATCCGGCTAGCTACTTCCCCGTACCGGGCGCCCCCCAACCCGTCCGCCACTGCGGCGAGCAGCGGTTGGGTGGAGTAGCCGTCGCTCTGCGGATGGACCGCGTCCTCATTGTTCTCCCGGACGCGACCAGTATGGGTGTCCGAGGCCCAGATGAACTTCATATCACCTCGAGCACGGTCTTGCCGATCTGGACTGCGTCGCCCCTGTTGAGTTGGAGTGGAGCACTCACCCGCTTCCCGTTGACGTAGGTACCCGTGGTGCTGCCCAGGTCGAATAGGGACAGCACTCCGGTGTCGCTCACAAGCCGGACATGGAACTCTGCGACATAAGGATCGTTGAGGATCACATCAGCCTCCTCGCTCCTTCCCAGGACCACCGGCTGGCGCACGTTGACCCGGAGGCCGCTCTGCGTGTCGCTCCTCACCACCGTCAATCCCGACCCGGGCCTGGTGCGGCCACCACGCCTACCGGTGCCGACATGGGCGGCAACGGCCTTGGCGATCTGCCACACGAACAGGTAGATGTAGGCGACGAAGATCAGTTTCAGGGCGACGAGAATGATGGCGGGCATGGTTCAGAGCATCCGCAACTCGTATGCGACCGAGCCGAGGGTTATCGTGTCAGGCGGCCGGACCCTGGTGGTTCCGAGGGCCGGGCGACCGTCGACCATGGTCCCGTGAGCCGAACCCATGTCCCGGATCCAAACGCCGTCTTCCTCGTACCAGACCAAGGCGTGATTGGCGCTCACCGACTGGTGGGTAATCGCAACATCGGCAGAGCGGCCCCGTCCGAGCACCGATCGGTTGACCCGGAGTTCGAGGAGTTGCCCGCCGCCGATCAGGAGGGCCCACGGACGTCGGCGGCCGATCCGATGGAAGGCATCCACCTGGATCGTTCCCGGGGTCGCGCCCGGGTCGGGTTCCAGCCATACCCGGACCGGACCTTCCAGCCGGCGTCCTCTGATCATCGACATCTCCTCGGTCATAGCCTCGAGATCGCGGATCAACCCCCTGTGGTCCGGCAGCGCCTTAAGGTCGGAACCGTTGAGTCGAACCTTGAAACGGTTGGGGGCGACCATCCCGCCGGCCGCCGGCCTGCAGGCCAGATCGGATTCGGCACCGATCTGTGAGGCCAACTCTGCCGGGTGGACGGACCCTCTGGCCGGCCTTCCCCCCAGCCGGGCCAACCAGAACTCCGGGCCTTCCAGGTACTTCGTTGACTTCACAGGGAACATTCTACGCCGGGTGGTTACAAGGCCCTTGCCAGGAGGGTGCTGACCGATGACGATTGCGCGGGCCTGCCGCCCGCCGACCCAGGAGTTTGCACGGGTTGTGCAGGCCGCAGGTGGATTGCTCAGCAACCGCCTAGTGTCCCGAGTCGGAGGTTCGTCACAGAAGAGCGGGCTGCACCTCCACGCCACCGAACCCCGAGAACGCGAAAACCACCGGAAGGTGCCTCTTCTCTTGGGTTTCCCACCCCCGCCGCCACCTCCGAGGCGCACGGACGAGACCTTCTATCCCCTGTGCGGGCCGCTTCCGGATAGCATGCACGCTGCCACCGGCCGCTCGACCTCGGAACGGAACCCCCGGTACATACTGCAATCTAGCAGCGCGC
>JAPOQZ010000033.1 GCA_026710435.1 bacterium
GCCTGCGACGTCGGGTCCTGGTCGGAGACCAGTCCCCTGATCCGGCCGAGGGCGGTGCTGTCGGAGCGGGCCCGGAGCGAAGCAGCTCGGCGGGTCGGCGAGGATGGTGTGTCGGTCGCAGCTGTGGCTCGTGGCCTCGGTGTGGGCTGGTCCACGGTCATGGAAGCGGTACGGGAGTTCGGCGAGCCACTCGTCGAGGAGCAGCTGGGTTCGCTAGCCGGGGTGCGGTCGCTGGGGATGGACGAGCATCGGTGGAGGTCGCGTCCGGATCGGTGGGCGACCGGATTCGTGGATCTCGAGTCGGGTCGGCTGCTGGAAGTCGTTCAGGGCCGTTCCGGGGCTGCTGCCAGGGGTTTCCTAGCCTCTGAGACCGCCGAGGTGCGGGCGGGGGTAGGGGTCGTGGCTCTCGATCCGTGGCGTGGGAGTCCTGACCCCTGCGAGGGAGTTGCTGCCAGAAGCGACGGTGACGGTGGACCGGTTCCACATGGTCCGGCTTGCCAACCAGGTGGTCACCGAAGTCCGCCAACGCACCCAACAAGACGTGATGGGACATCGAGGACGCAAGGGAGATCCGCTCTACGACATCCGCCGGCTGCTACTCGTCGGCGAAGAACGCCTCAGCCCTTCCGCCCGCCGTCGCATCGACGCCGCCCTGGCGCATCGGGACGGTGACCGCCTGCGACGAGGTCGCCTCCGCCTGGGTAGCCAAAGAACTCCTCCGCCAAGTCTACTCGGCCGAGAACCTCGAAACCGCCCGGAAGCGGCTGGAAGCGTTCCACGGCTGGGCCGAGACAGTTGACGTGCCCGAAGTCGATCGCTTGTCGCGAACGCTGCGCACCTGGGAAGAAGAGACCCTCAACTATCACCGTACCGGTGCTACCAACGGACCGACCGAAGCTGTCAACCTGATAATCGAAAAGACCCGTCGTCTAGGACACGGTTTCCGTAACTGGGACAACTACCGGCTAAGACTGCTACTCCACTGTGGAGTAACCTAGTATACTGCTCCTACCAAACGAATACGAGGCCGCAAACCCCCGTTAGCCGCGTAGAGCCGGTTTGCCATACCGGGCCTGCTGACCGCGGCGGCATCCGGGTGGAGAAGCTCGGCCAGATCGGCCCCGCCCCAGAGGGTGTCCTTGAGGCTGAACATCCGGTGGTGGTCGTGTCGCAACAGACATAGAAGTGTCAGCGGTCCTCGCCGTGGTTCTGCCCCCGATCGGTTTAGACGATTCGCCTCTGTTGTCAGCCTGCCTAGGTAATTATCGTTTATCTACGCTAGCGATACTCCTTATTTGCCGGGCCGCGTCCGCTCCCTCCGAGACAGTGATATAAGACTTCACGCTGTTAACCAACTCCCCGATTTCCTCGTCCGAGCTGTTGCCATCTTTCAGGTAGAAGTAGTATGCGGTCGCGAGTCTTCCCAGGTCACGCGCATTCAAACTACCAAAGTGGTCAGCAACGAAACTGACCTCATCTTGATACCGCTTCAACGTCCTAGGAAAGTGTTTGCGTAGTAACAGGCTGGTATTCGATGGTGCAAGGCTCGAACCATACGAAGACGAACGAGGTGATAGGTCCACCATACTCTCCGCTTGCAGTTGTAACAGGTCATCGCGCAAGTCGAATGAGAAGGGTCCATACTTGTAGAGCTGGAACTCATAACCGATCGGAACATTGCGCATCCTCTGTAGGAAGAAGACGCATTTCTGTAGGTGAGTCTCACCTGCCCAGCTACCCTTCTTGATCATCTTGTCAAGCATCTCCACGATTAGAGTTGCTCTCTGTAGCCGATTCATAACTCCTCCTTTTCTTCTAGTTCAGTATCAAGAACGTTCCTCAGATTCTTCCTCAACCACTTCTTCACGATTTGGAGAATTGCCCCGTCCACGTATACGTGATCAATAGCGATGGCGGGAAGTTTGGGAAGGACCTCAGATTCCGTCAAGGACAACACGACTTTGTTGTCGTCCTTCAGTACCGGGAATTCTAGCTTGCCTCCCTGATCACGGCGATTGGCAATCCTGACCGAATCTGCACCGAACCTCTTTTTCGCAGCTCGGTAGACAGCGAGGGCAGGGTACGGATGGAAGTCCAAGTCCTTACGATTACGTGAATAGAGAACTCTAAAGTGCTCTCTACCAGCCAAACGCTTGGCTAACTCGTGCTCCGGCTGTGATGGAGTGCTTGCAGCTTCCAGAATCGCCGCCGTAATCTCGTTGTCTGTGAGCGACAGGTGTTTGTCAAGATCGGTAGAGAACCTCCCATTTGGAAGCCACTTGGTAAGAAAATCAATGAGATGGATATCGTAGATCATCCGTACTCTATGAAAATACACCTGGGAGTACATGAAGTATCTTGCCATCAACAGGGCTTCAGCTGATTGGAGGCCTCCCCACTCCACTCCCAGCGTAGGCTCACCACCGCCAGATTCATCTGTAGGTAACAGCAGGATCCTGAGAGTATCAATCAACCGGTGATGGCCGAAGCCTCCATAACGCCACACCAGCGTGCAACGAATCTCGTAGTAAGTAGTCCATCCTGTCTACACCGAAGGCGTCACCGACTATGATCTCTGAAAGGATCCTCTCCCATGGCGAATAGGGTACGTTCTTGGCCTTCTTTGGACCCACAGCTATCTTGGCAACATCTTCGGCAATTACTGGAGGTCTCATACGCCCGAGCTGGCCGTCAAGCCTTTTGAGGATGAGCTCTTGCGAGAAGCGCTCATGATCCCAACCATCGGGCAGAAGATCCTTTTCGGCCGCGTGTGAAAAGGGAAGATGACCGATATCGTGGCATAGGGCCGCTAGCCGGATCACGCGGCGCCAATAAAGGCGCTGTTGCTCGTCGTTGGCCTCCGGGCACAGTTCGCGTACTTCGCCTGTCATCGCGGATGGACTGGTTACAACGTCGTATACGCGGCCTGCCAGTTCCATCGTCCCCAACGAGTGCTCGAATCGACGATGGGTCGCTCCCGGGTAAACGAGATAGGCGGTAGCCAACTGATGGATGTGCCGCAGTCGCTGCACGGGTACGGAGTCGATCACAGTCCGCTCGTCGGAATCAGCACGGACGAAGGCATGAACTGGATCGCAGAACTCGTGCTGCTGTTTGACCATCAGGACCCCGGCGTCGAACGTATGTTCGCACAGGCTAGACGCACAGGCATGTAAGTACAAAGGGGGAAGGCGGTCCTGAAGTCGGAGTCCGTACTGGTGACCTGAGTGTAAGGGCTACCGGGTGCTGTTGTCGATTAGACCGGCCGAGACCAGCGTCGATGGAGAGGCGGTGCTCTCGACAGGCCGCAACCAGCCCGTGACATCTCGTTGGACTGAGCGCCAGCGCCGTGCGTAGTCGAGAACTCGCGGATCCGGAAGAGGAGCCGCAATCTGACGCACGTACAGAGCCGCCCGCCGGCGCGAGTTGAGCGGCCGTGACCGGCGTCTAACCCACCGGTTTACCGACACGTGGTCGGAACCAGCGTGTAAGGTCGGCCTCCATGCAACCTCTGGTAGAAGCCGCCGATCTGACCAAGCGGTTCGGCGACTTCACCGCCGTCGACGCGATCTGTTTCTCCGTCGCCTCCGGAGAGGTGTTCGGCTTCCTCGGTCCCAACGGTGCGGGCAAGAGCTCCACCATGCGGATGATCGGCGCCGTCTCGCCTGCTACGTCGGGACGGTTGCGTGTGTTCGGGCTCGATCCGGCTAGCGACGGTCGGCGCATCCGGTCCCGGCTGGGGGTGGTACCGCAAGACGACTCGCTCGACATGGAGCTGAGCGTCGAGGAGAACCTGTACATCTACGGGCGGTACTACGACCTCCCCCGCCGCGAGATACGGGCACGTATCGAAGAGTTGATCGACTTCGCCCAACTCGAAGAGCGCCGCACGTCGCGAGTGGATCCGCTCTCGGGTGGGATGAAACGACGCCTCACCATCGCCAGGGGCCTGATCAACCGTCCCGACTTGCTCATCCTCGACGAGCCGACCACGGGGCTCGACCCCCAAGCCCGCCACGTGTTGTGGGATCGTCTCTACCGGCTCAAGCAGGACGGGGTGACCCAGGTCATCACCACCCATTACATGGATGAGGCTGAGCAGTTGTGCGATCGGCTGGTGATCATGGACCGGGGCCGCATCGTCGCCGAGGGGTCACCCCGCGGTCTCATCGAGACCCATTCAACACGGGAGGTGTTGGAGGTACGCTTCCCTGTAGGAGCGTTGGAGGCGGCCGGACCCACGCTCCAGGAAGTGGCCGATCGGGTCGAACTGCTGGCCGACCGGGCGCTTCTATACACCCGCAACGCCGACTCGGCTCTAGCCGAGGTCCACCGGCTCGGCCTCCAGCCGGAGAGCGCGCTGGTGCGCCGCAGCACCCTCGAGGACGTCTTCCTCAAGCTGACCGGACGCACCCTGGTCGATTGACGTTGACCGGCTGATGCACGTGCCTCCAGCGCTGCGGGTAGTCGAGGCGAAGGCCATCGTGTACCGGAGAGTCTGGAAGGGGTCGGCCTTCTCCTCGTTCGTCACCCCGGCCCTGTTCCTGGTGGCGATGGGCCTGGGCCTCGGGTCGCTGGTGGACCGCGGAACGGGCGCCCCCGGTTTCGAGGGCCTCAGCTACGTGTCCTTCCTGGCCCCCGGACTCCTAGTCGCGAGCGCCATGCAGTCCGGGGCGGCCGAGGGATCATTTCAGGTGATCGCCGGGATGAAATGGGCCCGCACCTACCACTCGGTGGTCGCCTCCCCGGTCGGTACCCGTGGCCTGGTCGGGGGTCACTTCATCTGGACCGGCCTCCGGGTGCTGATGGTCTCGGTGATCTTCGGGGCGGTAGCGGCCGCCCTGGGGGCTATCTCACCGGTCGCCGCCCTGGGCCTTGCGCCCATCGGGGTGCTCATCGGCCTGGCCACCGTCGGGCCGATGACCGCTTTCACCGCCAACCGGGAGAACACCGAAGCTCTCACCGCCGTCTTCCGTTTCGGCATCACACCCATGTACCTCTTCTCGGGCACCTTCTTCCCGATCACGCAGCTACCCGGCTGGCTCCGGTCCGTCGCAACCGTGACGCCGCTCTGGCACGCGGTCGAACTGGCCAGGCGGGTGGCCCTAGGCCATGACTCGGCCCTCCCGGCCTGGCAACACGTCGGGTACCTGATCCTCGTATTCGTCGTCGGGGTTGCCCTGACCTACCGCTTCTTCGCCCGGCGGCTGAACGTATGACCACCCGCCTCCTGGTACTCCGAGTTCTCCCGCCTTCGCTGGTCGGGTTGCGCGCCCAGCGCATGATCGAGCGCAACATGCTCGTCTCCAAGCGGGCTTGGATGATCGTCGTGTCGGGCTTCTTCGAGCCGGTCTTCTACCTACTCTCACTCGGGATCGGCATGGGCCGCCTGGTCGGGGAAATAGCCGGTCCGGGGGGTACCTCCCTCAGCTACGCGGCCTTCGTAGCACCGGCACTCCTGGCGGCGTCGGCCATGAACGGAGCGGTGTTCGAGTCCACCATCAACATCTTCATCAAGCTCAAGTACGGCAAGGTCTACGACGCCATTCTCGCCACCCCCCTCCGCCCCTGGGACATCGCCATCGGCGAGATAGCCTGGTCGCTGATCCGCGGTGTCCTCTACTCGACCGGGTTCGTCGTCGTCATGGCGGCGATGGGCCTCGTTGCTACGCCGCTGGCCATCCTGGCGATCCCGGCGGCAATCCTGATCGGCTTTGCCTTCGGAGCGGTCGGCATGGCGGCCACCACCTTTATGCGTAGCTGGCAGGACTTCGACCTGGTCATGCTGTTCATGCTGCCCCTGTTCCTGTTCAGTGCCACTTTCTACCCACTCGACGTCTACCCGCCGGTCCTCCGGGCGCTCACGCAACTCTCCCCGTTGTATCACGGAGTCGAACTCGTCAGGGCTTTCACCCTCGGCTCCTTCGACCCGGGGATCTTCGGCCACGTGGCTTACCTTGTCGCGATCGGATCGGTTGGACTCATGGTGGCCGGACGGCGTCTCGGGGCCCTACTCAACCCCTGAGGGCCGGGTTCCCGACCGTCACCGATAGCGCCTTGCTCTCCTGACACGGGGCAGTCACTCCACGTCCTCCTCGGAGGGTGCTCTGGTAGCGGGTTAGGCGGTCAGTTCCGCGCTTCTCCCGAAGGTCGGGCGGGGCCTGTCTGTAGATGAGGAACGGCGTCCCGGAGCGGAAGCCCTCTCAGCATGAGACCGGCGATGATGGCCGCAATGGCTACCGGGATGGCCAGCCGGAACATCTGAGCCGAGCTGAGCGCTACCGCATGGCGGATGACATCGCGCACGGATGACTCCATCGTCGCGACGACAGCCGGGCTGGCGATCAACTCGCTGACGTCGAGGCCCGAAACCCGCGAATCCGGCGGGAGCCCGGCCGCGAGGAGGCCGGCGAGACGCGCGTTGAAGAGCGCGCCGAACACGGCCACCCCACTGCTGCCCCCCAGTTGGCGGGACATCTGCACGGACGATGTCGCCACCCCCAGATCTCGGGGATGGACTGCATTCTGTATGACCAGGATCAGCACCGGGATCAGGACTCCCATGCTCAAGCCGAACACTACGAGGTAAGCGGCCGCAGCCGGCGGGCTGGTCGAGACTGTCAAGGTGCTCAGGAGCGCCAGTCCGACTCCGAGGAGAACAGCCCCTGCAACCACCACCGATCGGTAGCGGCCCCATCGCGCCACCAAACGCCCCGACACGAGGCTTGCCACCACGGAGGCCGTGAGCATCGGGGCCAGAAGCAGCCCGGATCGGGTTGCTGACATACCCAGGGAGATCTGCAGGAAGACCGGGAAGTACGCAAGCGGGAGGAAGAGCCCGAAGCCGGCGATGAAGCTGGTCACGTTGGCAGCCGAGAACTCCCGGTTCCGGAGGAGGAACAGGGGCAGGATGGGAGAGGGGGCTCTTCCCTCTTGCCTCACGAACCACAGCAGCGCCAGGACCCCTATGGCGACCGTCACAACGATCACCGGTGAGTTCCACGCATGCTCATGACCTCCCCAGGTAGCGACGAGCAGGACTGCTGACAACCCGAGGGCCAGCAGAGCCGCTCCGAGCCAGTCCACCCCGACACCCTTTACCACTGGTGGATCGGACAGGTTCCGGCGGATCACCACCAATGTGATGGCGGCCAGCACGGCGCTCGGATAGAACGCCAGACGCCACGAGACGTGGTCGACCGCCACGCCTCCCAGCAAGGGTCCGCAGACGCTGGCGACCGCGAAGACCCCGCTTATGTACGCCTGGTACCGGCCCCGCTGCCGCGGTGCGATGATGTCACCGACGATCATGTAGCTGAGAGACATCAGGCCGGCCGATCCGGTGCCTTGCACAGCCCTGAAAGCGATGAGCTGACCGACATCCTGACTGAGGCCCGCAGCACACGAGCCCATGGTGAACAGGAGGATCGCGACATGCATCATCCTCCGTCGGCCGTAGACGTCTGCCAACTTGCCGTACAGCGGGACCGTTACCGTCGACGCAAGCACGTTGGCGGTCAGCACCCAGGGAAGCAGCGTGAGGGCGCCCATCTCGCCGACGATGGTCGGCAACGCCGTAGACACGATCGTGTAATCCATCGCGGAGATGGTCATCGCCAGCAGCAAGGCGAAGAAGATCCTCCGCGCCTTCGGAGTCAGTCTCGACGTACGCTCGCTTGCGGCATGGGTTCCGGGCCGCCGGCTCATCTAGACGAGTAGTTCCAAGCCATCGGACCGGCAGTGATACCTTTAGTATTGGTAAGCAACGCTGCACAACACGGGCCCTGACTCCATATACATTCCGTCTTCCGATCCTGAAGGTCCTCCTCGGCACGACTCGGATCTGGA
>JAPOQZ010000229.1 GCA_026710435.1 bacterium
CCCTCGCCGAGTCCGTCATCGGCCTGTACAAGACCGAACTTATCCACAAGCGGGCGCCGTGGAAAGACCGTGACCAGGTCGAGTACGCCACCCTCGAATATGTGGACTGGTTCAACCACCGCCGGCTCCTCGAACCCATCGGACACATACCACCAGCAGAAAGGGAGGCCAACTACCATCTAGAACACACCCCAGCACCACTAGCAGGAGTCAAGTAAAACGCTCTCCGGCAAACCCGGGGCGGTTCACTCCAATGTGGGAACCGCTCACGGTCGTAGCCTCCCCAGGCTTCGGGAGCCGCTTCGAGCCGTGCCGGTTCTACCAGCAAGACAGACGCTGGTTCAGGGTCGGGTCCGACGGTGGTGGTCTCGGCGGGGTCGGAAGCCAACCGCCAGCGCGGTTGTTGGAACGATGAGGGTGATCTGCAGGTCCCCTTTGGGGTGTGTCGACGACTACGGTGGCTGACCCGCTCGGGTGGTGGCGTGTCCCCGGAGCCACAGGCCGCCATGCCCACCACCAGAACCGCAGACAGGCCCGCAACGTCACCACTCACCCCTCCGAAGACTGCTCCCGACGTTGAGGCCTCCCTGCCGGCTTCGACGCGGCGGAGCATCCCCCCGGGGGCTGAGGTCGATCACCCGGGGGAGGTGCCGCACGGGTCTGGAGATGGGCCGGGGTCAGCTTCGGGGTCCAGGGCCGCTACCGACGGGCAGTCTGACACGACTGTTGACGATCGTGCTGCCCTCCCGGGCGATCACAAACCGGGCCTAAACCAGCCCGTACAGGGATCCCTCCCACCACCGGGCGGTGGTGTCATCCCCCCGCCGCCGTCCTCAGCCACGAAACCCCGACACCCTCTCAGGTCCGGTCACCACCGCATACAGCACCCGACCGACGTGGGTGGCGAACAGTCGGCCCCCACCGCCGTGGCGGGCGACCATATCGCGGGCGGAGACACCAACACCCCGGAGGTGTTCGGGCACCACCGACGAGTCTACGAGCGCCCAGCCGATCCCCAAACCAGCCCCGTCCCCACTCTGGTCGCCACGCACCCGACACAGAAACGCCCGGGCCCTCGCCGCCGACGGGTCGCTTCGGAGCACCTCGTGGCAGAAACCCAGACGTCTGCCAGCGGATCCTGTCGAGCCGCTGCCGCTCGCTCCGCCGAACCGACAACGGACCCAGATCCCACACCGGCCCGGCGCGCCACAATATCCAACCACTCGCCGCGACTGCTGCACGAAACCGAGGGCGTCGCCCCCCGGGACCGAAACCGAAACCATGCCAGACACCTTTGCCGGCGCTGACCGACAGCGACGGGGTGTCCCTATCGGCGTGGAACGGGCAGAGTGCTTAGCGGCGGCGCCGGCCCCCCAAACCCCAGTCACCTCGCCGATCAAACCCACAAGATCCGTGGCCTCTTTGACCAGCGCCGCCACCTCCGATGCCACAGTGCCCTCCCCTCCGGGCGAAGCAACGCCAGATTCCCTACCCAACCGGCGCGTACTCCGCCGCGTACTCCGGTCCCTGACCTGGTAAAACACCGCGACCCCGCTTCAGAGCCACCGGGGTTACGTCTCCCTAGCCCCCGTCCTCCCGCCCACGTCGGCTACAACCGTCCCGGCCCCCCGCCGGTTACCTATCGAGGCAGAGCCCGGCACTCCACGAGTCACACCCCACCGGACCCACCCCAGATCGGGGGCCGGCGTGAGACAACACATCGACGGACGCGCCGACATTGCACGGCCCCCCGCCGACAAGGCCCAGCCTCCCCAGGGACAACCCCGCTACCCCGAAACGTTGGGACCGTCTTCACCAAACCAACGGTTACCGACACCCGGCCGGAGCGGCGACACAGGTCCACACCGAAGGCCGCCCGGCGGCACCCGCGCACTCCGCGTACTCCCCCGCGTACTCCGCCGCGTACTCCGGCCCCTGACCTGGGGTTTTACCCCGCCGACAGCAACACTGGGAAGCTGGTCCCCGACCACCCCGGCGCTGCCCGGTGACACAGGTACCCACCGCCGTTTACCGCTGTCGCCACCTGGTCGCCCACCCCCTAGACGGTCCCACAAACTGCATCCCGCCGGCCGCTACCGGCTGTCCCCCACCCCCCGGCCCCGCAACCGGGAATCCACCGGGCCTCCCGCCCAGCCGCGGCGCCTGACCGGAGGCCTAAACAGGCTTGAAGCGGCTGGCAGGTCAGATCTGCAACCGGGGCAGGGGCGGGAGGCGGGGATTCCGGGGCGGCTCCACCAGCCGGGTGAAGCGGGTGTCTACAGGGACGCAGGCTGCCGGACTCTCCTTAGGTGTGCTATGGGGTTCTGACCTGGGAGTTCGTGTGGGTTCGCCGGCCTCGGAGCGGGATCCCGGATGTGCGGCGGTTCTGTGGCTGCAGGTCGAGGAAGGAGCGTGGGGATGCGACGAAGGTGGTGTGGTGTAGAGGGGTGGGTTTCTTCGGGAACTGGTGATCCAAGGGGAGGCCGGAAACGTGGAGGCGGGGTGTTCGGGGGGACGGGGCGGTCGGAGCTGCGGGTTGCTGGGTGTGTACTCGGGTACCCGGGGGTGGTTACGTGGGTAAACGGCGGGTGCCCGTGGAGGGATAGCCGGGGGTCGGGAAGGCGGGGGTACGTTTGCATTAAAATGCGGACACAGGTAAACACCCCCCTGTTTACCGTGGTACCCCCCCTCCGGGTACCGAGGTATCTAAGGGCTGTTTGCCCACCGTGATCAGGTTCACAGAAACCGCCGCGCGACCACACCCTGTTGGTATTGGTAACTTTTCCGGGCAGGTTGTGATGATCCCGACTGATGGCAGCTTCGTTCTGGTGGGCGTGATCGAGGTCGGGAGGGAGGACGGTACGCCGGTCTAGAAGTCGAGCCGCCGCGGTCCTTCTTGGTGTTGGCTCGGGGGGATGATGCCGGGCGAGGTTCGGTCCGAGCAGATGGTGGACCATGTGGACGAGTAATACAAGCTCTGTTGGCGTCCCGGTCCACGTCGGAGTCAGTCCGACATCGTGGAGGGACGACCGACGGATAGGGGACCGGCAACACGTTCGAGGTGGTCAGTGTGCGGGAACGCCTCGGGGCGACGGGTCTGGATCACTTCGAGGTTCTTTGCCGGAGGGTGAACGAGGAACATCAGAATCCTGGTGCTGAGGTGTAGAGATTCCCGAAGCCAACAGGAAGGCGAGATCATGGCAACCTTCGAAGAGGTATCTCCCGGCTCGGCGGGATCGTGTCGACATTGCGGTTCGGTGGCGGTAGTGCTTGTTTCGGGCTACCCCCAGATCGAGGGGATAGGTCCTAAGTGGCCGCTCTGTGCTGAGCATGCCCGAGAGGCGGGCGCATCCTTGGACTCTGCGGCTCTGGCTGGTCTCGATGCGGATGCCGGACCAGATGTGGAGTGCTAACACTATCCGGCCCGACGCCTTAGCGATCAACGGATCGTCGGCATCGTCGGAAAACCGACACGGGCCGGTAACGGACGGTTGCCACAACATCGAAGGTTGCCGGACACGTCACCGCTCAGCCGGGGCCGCGTCTTTCTATAGACCAGACAACAGCGCGCTACGAGCGGTCGCGGTCGCACTGTGCCGGACGTCGTGCTCATCTCGGGTGCGGAGCAGCGACCATCCGAGCGGTCTCGGTCGCTCTGGGGGTGTCTCCTGGGCCTGGGTGTCTCGGGAGGTTGACCATGCGATCGCTCTTGGCCTCCAACGCGCTGAGACGGCCTGTGTGATCGCATCTGGATCGGCTCCGGGGACAGATCCGCGATTCCGCCCCGGCGGCACCTACAGCCACCTCGGCAACTGTGTTGATCCACATTCTTCCGACTCTGTACGGAGCCACCGAATACCACAGGGCCGGCGA
>JAPOQZ010000164.1 GCA_026710435.1 bacterium
CAACCCCCGAAGGCGGCACTCCGCCATCGGATACCACTCACCCGTAGACTACGAAAGGAGCACCCAACCACCCTGTTGATAACCAAAACCACCTGTGGATAACAAAATCGCGAACTGTCCACAAAAGCGGGGCAACTCCAGAACCGCCATCGACCAAGCCGCAGCTTGACACTTGCGCGCCCGTGGTGTCTACTAAGCGACTACACCGAGCGGGCAACCGGTGGGGAGACACTCACCTTGACAGCCACTTCCCCAAAGGGTGTCGGGCAGGGGAATTTCGAGCCATCCCCACCGGCACTGCCACACCCCCACATACAAACACGCACGGGGAATTTCGATGATCGTCAACACCGCAATAGAATCTGCGAAACTGACGGGAGATCATATGTTTAGGGAGGTGAGCACCCGCTCGATCCTGGGCAAAGTGCCGACCAATCTGCAAGGGGAAGTAGCTCGGTCTCTATGGCGGCGTATCAACAGCGAGTTCGAGTTCGGTGGGCCGAGCGCAGTTACCAGCTATTTGCGTGCGCAATTCGGGGAGATCGAATCAGGGCTCCGTGATGACCTCAAAGCCGCCAAGAACGGCGAGTAGGGGTTAGCCACAATGTCGGGGGCCGCATTCACGATCCAGCGCTTGCTTATCGAAGGCTTCAAGGCTTTTGCCGCGCCGCAGAGGTTAGACCTAGGCGGTCACGTGTTTGTGTTCGGCAGGAACGGCCTCGGCAAGTCGAGCATCGTTGAGGCCGTGCGCTGGTGCCTGTTTGGCTTGGCCGACCGGCCTGAGGCGGAGGTACGAAACGTCTTTTATACGGCTGGCGAATGCAAGGTCGAACTGGAGATGGAGGGACCGGGTGGGCGATGGAGGATCTGGCGCAGCTTACGTCCCGGCGCAAGCCGTTCCCGTCAAACAATCCAGGATCCGAGCGGCAAGAGAGTACTGCAGTCCGAAGTCTTCCCGCACATCGCACGCCTCGGACCACATGAAGGCACGCACATCATCTTTGCCTCGCAACAGTCTACCCGCCGTCAGCCCCAGGCAGACATCACAGACTTCGACAAGGTGCTCTACTCGTACCTGCAGATCGATGACGTGACGACCTTGCTCGACCTCTTGGACAGAGAGATCAAGGACCAAGTTCAAAACGAGCGACAGATCGCGGAGGAGGTCGATGACGCAGAGGAGTCGCTTCGGTCGCAGCTCAGAGATCTACACGGTCGCATTGAGGAGATCCGTGCCTCAACGCCCTGGCCCGGCGTGACAGTCCCCACCGACGCTGAGACTGATGCGCGAATCCGGGCATTTGTAACGGAATGCGGTGGCAGCGTCAAGCGTCCCGGCCGTAGGACCGTGACCCGCGAGTGGCTGCTAGCGGAGGCTAAGCGGGCGGTACAGGAACTGTCCGCAGCGACCCAAGACGCCACTCGGCGCCAGTTGGATACGGCACGGACCGACCATCGAGAGCTTGTGACCGCCATCGCGACGTTCGAGGATCACAGCGACCAACTATGCGCAGCTAAGGCCGAAGTCGAATCGTCTGAACATGCCCTGAGGGACGCTCTCGCCAAGACAACCAAGGAACGATTGCGCGAAGAGCATGACAAACTGGTACGGCGGGGCACTCAATCGGAACGCCACCTCGTCCTTGTGCAGCAAGCCACAGGCTACTTCGAGGAGTTCGCGCCAGCACAGTGCCCGGTGTGCGATACCCCCATCAGTACGGGTGCCGTGTTGTCGTTGCTTGAGAGTCGGATCGGGTCGGACCCCCGCGCTGTTAAGGTCGACGAGGCATTGACACATGTTCAGGCGCGTCTGGGGAGGATCAATGCCGCGGAAGTGGACCTAGAGCGGGCCAAGAGTGCTGCCATATCCAGCGAATCAAGTGCGGCTAAGGCCCGAAGCAAGCTACAGCGTCTGCTGGAGCCATCTGATCTGTCAAGTAAGGACGAAGTGGTAGGGCGACTCAACGAACGCGTTCAGCAACTTGATCGTGAGCTTAAGAGGTCGGGGAGCCTGGTGGCGACCAAACGGAAGCTCCTGAAGCAGCTACGAGCGGAGGTACGGTTTCAGGATTACCGATCTCGTGAAGAGGGGCTGCGGCGCAACCTTGAATCGGGCATGGAACCCGTGCGCGATACACATCGCGAGTTCACAGAAGTGCTGGAGACACTGCGCGCCATCCGGGAAGCGCTCCAGGAATCCTTCAACAACACACTCAACAAGACACTGCCCCAGATCAACACGCTGATGACCGACGTATACGGCCGACTCACACAGCAGGCATCCTTCCCCATGATCGTGGTAGAGCCTGGGCCACCTCACGAGAAACGTAGGCTACGTGTACGCGTTACCTCCGATCGTACACCGGGAGAGTCCTTCGAGCCCTCCAAAGTACTCAACGGCCAAGCGTTGAACGCATTGAACCTTGTACCGTATTTCGTGTTTTCGCAGTTCCAGGCACAGGCACTCGAGTTGGACTGCCTCCTCATTGATGACCCCTCACAGAGCTTCGACACATCGCGTGTGGAACTACTCATGAGCGAACTGGCAACGGCAGGAACTCATGCCCAACTCATAGTCGCATCTCATGAAAAGGACCGTTTCGCGCCCTTCGTTGATAAGTACTTCCAACCGGGCTCATATCGCGTGCTTCGGGTAACGTCATTCGCTCCGGACCGTGGGCCAACCCTTGACTGTGCCGACTGACCATGAGCGCGTCGCTGCCCTCTTGGGTCGACTGAGGGCCAAGGTCGGAGACATCGAGTTCGGCTATCGTGCCCAAGGCCTGTTCGCTCACGTACTGAACGAGATCGGCGCGTCCGTACTCGAAGTCAATAACACGGGGCACCCGGACATAACCGCCCTGCTCGAAGGACGGCTCACAAGAGTTGAGGTCGAGATCTCGTCAATCGGCAAGAGGTACCATGTGATCAAGAAGGACGACGCTCATGCGATTGCCCCTACCACTGAGCGCAACGAGCAAGGATACTTAGCGGTGCTGGACATCGCGGAGCCTGTCCGTTGGGCACCCATCGAGTACTCTCGGATTCGACACCGTCTTGGGAGACAGCCGGTCGCAACCCTTCACGCGCTCGCCGACCGAAAGTTCGCGAAGACGTGCAATGATGCATTTGTGGAGATCATCATCGCGAACGCCGAGCGGCTACCGGCACTGACATTCCACCGACTATGCCAGGGAGTCCGGCCTCGAAACTTCTGACCTCGGCGACGCCCTAGTAGCGAGTGCAATGAACTCAACGGCTCATCGATGTTGGTGGGTATGAACCGCCCCGGTTTGTCAAGCCGCCTCTGGTCGGGATCTGTTGGCGCGGGATCGTTGTCGTTGTCGGCGAGCATGAGCCGCCAGACACGCGACGCGATCTTGCGTTTGAGGCATCGCATTGCTGCTTTGTGGAGGGCCAGAAACATCAACCTACGGACAACACCGGGGGGTGTGGTAGCTGGCTCAGGCCGTGGCCCGGGTCGGCTCCGGTGCCTGTGTTCGGGGCTAGCTGTCACTGGCTAGCTCTGGTTCTCCTTCAACGAAGTCGCGCAGGGTCAGTCTGTCGCCTGCTAGGTCTTCCAGTTGTTCGAACAGGTCGGGTCGTAGCATCAGTGCAGAACCGACCAGGCGCGGGCGTGGAATGGAGTTTGTAGGAGTTTCGTAGGCTGACCGCCAGGTGACTAGCACGAGTCCGCAACCGTCTGAGTCGCCGAGGGTGAACCGTCCTGCGGGTTGGAGGTTCAACAGGGCGATCAGTCGGGGAACTGGCACCAGAGTCGGGGATGGGATGCCGAGCAGCCGGGGACCGTCTGCAGCGGCCACTAGCGCTGCTACCGATACAGGTCCGTCAGGCAGCCGCACCTGGGAGGATTGCCCTACGGGCGCGCGCCACCATCGGATGTCACCTCTGTTGAGCGGCCGCCGGTCCAGGCCGGTGGCGGCATCGGGAACTCTGAACTCGACGGCCCGGTGGCGCAGCGCGCAGAACTCAGTGTGATTGAGGGGCTCTGGATTGGGGTACATACGTCGCTCAGCAGAGGCGATCATGCGCCACCCCCCGAATGGACCTCGATCAGCAACCCAGCAAATGGAAGCGGGCTGTACATCGAGGGTTGCGCGAAGGTCCTGGTGTGCGGACGCGGCGCTGGCGGAGGCCTCTATCCAGACTGTTGCACCGTGCGGGGGCGGTGCAAGGATCGGAGGTCGCGGGAGTCGTAGAGCCTCCACCGCCAGCGGTATTGCCGGGTCGTCCACCAACATATCCGCCAACTGGTCCTCCCACACAACCGGGTCCCCGACTACGGCACCCGCGATTGCTCGAGCGGCGCGCCCACCCGCGGCAGTCTCCTGCAAGATCTCTTCCACGGTCTGCTCACG
This sequence comes from bacterium, assembly GCA_026710435.1. Lineage (GTDB taxonomy): Bacteria > Actinomycetota > Acidimicrobiia > Spongiisociales > Spongiisociaceae > JAPPFW01. The sequence goes on from JAPOQZ010000164.1 coordinate 4,380, forward strand.
AATCAGGAAGGCGTCCGGCCACCGTTCCCCTCCGTAGTCGGCATACGCGTCAAGCTGTCGGTCCAGAAGGTGCCTTCGGTCGTCCTCGTGCATTGCAGTAGCGAAGCCATCGGAAACGGCATCACCCAATCCGGGCAGCACCGTTTCGGCTTGACGCAGCCTGCGTCGAGTCATCGCCTGGACGAACCCGTCGGCATTGTGGTCTGTCACCGGTGGGACGTTGCTGGGGTTGTCGGGTACCCAGAGGCTATCGGCGCGTGTTGAGAAGAGCGAAGGATGGGGAGTAGCCGGTGGTGGTATGGGCGGAGCGCCGTCTCCGAGCAGTCGGCGAGCGAGGGCACGAACCACAAGGAACGGCCCTGCTGCGTGCTGGCTGAGTTCGTATTCGCATCTGGCTAAGACCGTCATGCGGGGTTCGGTTCTTACCTTGAGCAGCAGTTGGAGCAGCCATGAGAGTGTTGCGGGCTCTCGTAGGGCACCGAATGCGGCTTGGAAGGCTTCGGCTGCGAGCCCGGGGCGCTCCTCGAGGAGCAGGCGGATGGCCAGCAGGGTCCGTCTCTTTCTCTCTCGGCCGACATGGGATAGGCTCGCAATTGTTCCTAGGGAGAACGCTAGATCAACCTCTGCTTTGGTTGTCTCCTCGGTCGGCCACTCCGGTTCGTAGGGGTCTTGGGGCTCGTCGGAAGGATGAACCACGGGTGCCCTGTCGCTGATGACCGCGCACACCTCGTCCCAAACCTCGAATGCCACATCGGTTGACAGTCGGTCAGGTACCTTGATTGCTCCTACGGCGAAGGCGTGGATCAGTGCCTGGGATACTCCGTTGGTGGGGTATCCGATTCCGATCAGGTGTTCGATTTCCTCGGCGATGACTCTTTGTGTGAGTTCTGCGTCCAGCTGGATTGCCTGCCGTAGTGCTGGTATTCCTGCTGAGCCACCGAATAACCGTCCTATACCGCCTCCCGTCGCTCCGGTCCATCCAAGCGTGTAAGTGATAGTGGCCAGCGCCAAGTGTCCGCTCCGCTCGAGGTCGACGGCGATCTGTTGCATCAGGTCCACGCGGTCGCTCGATCCGAAGCCTCGGGCAAGCGGACGAAGCGCCCTTGCAGCATCGTCCGCGCGTCCCGCTTCTGCTACCTCTAGGAGGCGAGAGACGATTACGTTGGCGAAACGGTCGACAGACCACTCATCGGATTCGGGCTTATAGGGCCTCGTTTGCCATGCGCGAATCGCTTGGGCTAGCCCTATCGCGCCTGGAGAGAATGAGCGTGGCGGTGCGTCCTCGGCGAGGTGCTGGTTGGGAGACTGTGGGTAGCGATCCGATGGGTCCGGGTGTGATGATGCCCCGTTGAGATAGTCCCGGATGGGAATCACACCAGGCAAGCCCGCGGTTTCAGCAGCGGCGTTGAGTCCGGCGATCTTGTGATCATCTGCCTCGAGGATTTCATCGCTGTTGGAGGATCCGTATTCGACGGGGCGTTCGTCTGCGCGGGCGAGCAGCCAGATCATGAGTCTGTCGGGAGGCCCACCGTTTTGTTGGGCACCTTCAGCTAGTAGCGAGAGAACATCAGCGTCGGTTGCATGTAGTGGTGTATCCAGCGTGAGCCGCAGCAGGGCCGCGAGGAGGGGATCGGCGCTCTCGCACCAGGATGCCCAGAGGTCTTCTAAGGCTCCATGTAGGACCCAGTCCGGGTTGTTACATCGGCTAAGCAGGCGGCTGCCAGCGAGTCGGGCGACAGCGACGGGATCGGCCTTCCCGGCCAGGGTCCACCATCGGGTCCATGCATGGTCGGTTTCCTTGCGGTCGGTGTGCCATGGGACCCGTTCGCACAGGGGCTGGAGTTGGGCTACGAGTTCGCGTCTTCGGGACGGGTCCGCTTCCATGAGCGCTGGAACCGGGTTGAGCACCTCGAAGATCGTGATGTCTTTATGCCACCCGTACCCGGACAGCAGAGCGCATGCGCTGCGCCAGCGTTCGGTCGCCTTTGGCAGGTTGTTGGAAGCGACCGCGAGGCGCGCTGCGAGGAGATGTAACTCAGCCAGGTCTAGGTAGTGCCGACGGGCTGACTCGTTCGCGATCACGTCCTCTAGGAGTTGCTCGGTAACGACTCGGGCTGTGTCGCTTCCGTTGACTGCCGCTTCGACAAGAAGGTCAAGCGGTAGCGGGTTGTTGATGGAGCCGCGCAGTGAAGTCTCGATGGAGGTACCGACTTCGTGCAGCAGGTGGAGCATTTGGGCCCAGTTCTGATCGTCAACCAATGCCAGAGCACGTTTGATCGTGGAAGAGATGACGTGGCGGATCGAGTAGAGATCACAGGCTCGGGGATCACCAGCGAACGGACCAACGTCAGTCATCAAGCACCCGAAGGCTTCGCTGATATTGACGTGTCGCTCATCATCTTCGGCTGCTTCGGCCCGAACCAGGCCTATCACGAACCGGAGCCAGCACTTGTACCACCCTTCACCAGCGATAAGGCCCTGCGCCGCGCTGAGCCCGAGTGGATCCAAATGGGCTGCGACGAGGCAAGCGTCCAGCCACGCCCACAGAGTCTCGTTCTCCCAAACGATCGATGGGTCCTGGACGGCGCGGGTGAGGTCCAGCAGCTGCTGGCGGGCCTGCTGCACCGGGACCGGGATGATGTCCTCAACTGGCACACCGAGGGCGATGACACGGTGCAGCGCGCCGGGAGGGAGACCGTGTTCGGCTGCTTTGACGGCCCACTCCCGCGGGACTCCGACATCGGGACCTGTCTGGCTGTCAGCCAGGAGTTCAGCCAATGCGAGGCTCATGGGACCGGGCTGGTCGAGGTGGCCCAACAGTACGACAACACCTTCAACGCCGTGTGTGTCGAACACTGCCGCTGCCACAGCGGCGGGGTCGACTCCGTGCCTCTCCATCCACCGCGGCAAACGGCGCCAATCGATTGGCGCGGACAAGTTCAAGCGTCGCTCCCCGCCAGAACCTGAACCCTCTCCAGCGGGATCGCTAGCCACAGAACTAGCTGATCGTTCCGAGCCTTCTGGTTCTGGCTCAACGAAGGCGGCGTACGCTGAGAGACGGAGCCGACCCCTTAACCACGCCAACGACACCTCCTCGTCTGGGAGATCAGCGTCTGCGATGCCGCCGGCTTGGACTTCACGGACGTACCCGGTCATGTACTCACGCCAGGGAGCCGCCCCCCGGTGCGCGTCGATGGCGGCACACACCTGGAGTCCCGCCTTAGCCGACATAACCAATCGGTGCTCGTGAACAAACCGCTCAGCAACCGTGGCTGCCCCGAGCAAAGCGATGGGAACATCCACGAACCCCACCCAACTCGATTCGAAGCCCTCCGTCTGATACGTCTCGGCAGAGCGGCTCAACTCGACGCAACGCGCGACCAGCGGCCAGTCCCCTAGAGACGCAGCGCACCGGATCGCGTATGCGAGATTACGGAGTATCGCGGAAGTAGGGAACCCAGCCGCGACGGAGCGAACGACGAAGTCCCGTTCGACGAGTCTCACGGCTTCGCGATCGAAACCTTCTGCGGCAAGGAGCGGAACCAGCGAGTGGAACGCTCGGGCATCCCCAAAGAGGCCCCGCTGTCTCAGCCAACCGGCGACATGTTCCACGAGCGCTCGGCGAGCTACCGGGTAGTCGGAGATCCGCCCACGGAGATACCTAGCGAACGACTCGTGATAGACACGGACACCACCCTGTGCCACCCGTTTATTGAGCACAGGACCCAATACGTCAAGTGCCGGACCGATCCGATGCGCCGCAGCGGGTCTGAGCTCACACAGTTCACTGTGGGTGACCGCGAAGTCCACGAAGCCGATCACATCGGCTACCCAGGCCCCTTCCGGATCAAGGGATGAGTACAAATAGCTGTAGTACGCCTCGAGGGACTCGTCGTATTGCGGGAAGCTCCCAACTGCCGCTGCCGGATCCCCAACGATTGGAACGTGTCTCAGCATTTCGCCGCATAGATAGGTGGCGTAGAGAACATTACCCGCGGACCGCTCAGCAACAGCGTCCAAGAACGCTCCCACATCCGCCTCATCGATCACGGCGGGAATCACCGCGGTGACAGGCGCATCCCCAACATCAGGTATCAGCCCAAGCTTTGCCGCAAGCACACGAAGCTCGGGGATGCCGAGGCCCTCCACCTCGACGGTCGTAGCCCCCATGGCCTCGAGCGGCTCCAGATGGCCTCCCGGCTGGCTTAGTACGACCAAGACCGTTCCCCTCGGAACCTCCATAAGGGCGAGCACTTCGGCAAGGCTCCGCGACGGGTCGGATCCGCCTATGCGACCGCCGAGGACGCGAGTTATGTGATCGATGCCATCCACTACAAGGGCAACCCGACGGGTTGGTTCGCATTCGACGGACCGCTTGATGTAGTCGACTAGGACTCGTTCATCCGCCGCGAACCGCGGCTGCTGACCTGCGACCAGCCGTGGATCGGCTTCGGCGAGTCGACCGACGAGGCTCCCGAACACCCTCTCAGCAAGGACACGTTCATCTCGTTCGCCCTCAGCGTCACCGAGATAGCAGTAATGCTCCACCGCCAACCAGCCACGGCTGTCCAATTCCTGTCGCAGTTGGTGACACAACCAGGACTTGCCCTGCCCTGGCGGTCCCACAGCAAGGAGAACCCCACCAGCTTCTGCAAGCGACTCCGCCTCGCGCGCCAGACCATCGACCTCAACGGGCCTGAGCACTTCTACCGAGGGGTCTACTGGATGGGCACGGGAGACAGCACCGAAGTCGATGCGGAGTTGCGCCCGCCGTATGAGTTCGGGGCGGCTGACTTCGTGACCGTGCCGGCCTGCTCGGGCGCTCCTGATCAGAGCTTCCGCCACATCTGTGGGACTGCGGTGGCCGTTAGGAAACACACCAGCCCCCACCTCCCGTGCAACGCGGGACAGGAGCAATCCTTCAGCCAAGCCGGGCTCAGTCAAGTCCCCACTCATCGCGGGTGCTTCCACCTCGATGACAAGACGGCGGCAGGCCCATTCCAAGTCACCAAAGCCCATGGACATACTCCCACCTAAGAAGGCAAAAGGGCCCGCACGAGAGTGCCCATCGTCGCCGCCCTCCTGGCGCGTTTGTGCCCACAGAGCCTCTGGGTCGAAGGCCAGTCTCACGGTTCGCATGTTCTCAATGAAGGGTCCAGGGTCAGGGTCGGCGGGGACGAGCACAGACGTAAGACGCGGATCGGTGGGACGCCGGTCCCGCAGAACAACCCGGAACACCTGCCCGTTCGCCGAAGAACCGAACCGGCTCCGGTGGAGGACCATCGCCGCGACTAGACTGTTGAGTTGCAGGTGGCGTTTGTCACTGGTGAAGGTGCCGGTTAGCAATGGTCGATCGTCGTCGTCGGTGTGTTTGACCTGGACGCTCTCGCGGACTCCGTGGATGTCGACTGTGGTGAGATCATCGAACCGGTCATCCGGGACCAGCTTCTTATCAACATGAACCTTGACTACGTCTCCCCGAAGCATGTCGACCAGTCGGCACGCAGAAAGAAGATCCTGGTATTCGTAACCGCGGTGAGCGCTGGTGAGACTGGACATCACCCGCCATTTTATCGCTGTGGCAGAGGCTTAGGTGGATCGATCCCATCAGGGTCTTTGGCCGTAGGCTGTAGTGTCGGCGATCGGCTCCATAAGTCCCTGAGCGAATAATGTGTCTCAGGCGAATTACCCTGAGGACCCTGGTACGCCGGGAACTGCAACGCCCCCCCGATCAGCGTCCCCCAACATACGAACCGGACCTGTTCCGAGCCCGCTTCACCCTCCTATGGCGGGCGGACCATCTCAGCGACGCCCACCAGGCGCACCTCAACCTGCTCATCGGAGCTCATCCACGTCTCCGAACCGCCTGGGACGGTTCGCCGATCTCTACGCCACCGGCCAGATCCCCGAATACCGAGATGGAGTTCCCCCCGCTAGCCGGACATTTCCACAAAGAGCGCGTTTGGTCTCCGACAATGGGACTGCGCGCTGGGAAGGAGTCCTGTTGGGAGGGAAGCGACCGAGAAGAAGGTTCTCGGATGAGTTCAAACGAGACGCGGTAGAGATCGTCCGTACCTCAGGCAAGCCGATCCGCCAGGTCGCCAACGAGTTGGGGATCTATGACTCCACGCTGGGAAACTGGGTACGCCAGGACGAGATCAACCGGGGTGAGCGGGAAGGTCTCAACTCCGATGAGCGGGAACGGCTCCGGGAACTCGAGCGGGAGAACGCTCGGCTGCGGACGGAGCGTGAGCTCTCAAAACGAGCTGTGGCCTTCTGGGTGAGGGAGTCGAACGAGTGACGCTGCAATTGCTTTGTCGATGCTCAGAGGGCCGAAGGCTTCCCGGTGAGGCTCATCTGTTCGGTGGTCGGGGTATCTGCGTCTGCCTACTACGCGTATAGGAAGCGACCCCAGTCGGGGCCGGCGCAACTGGCCGAGGCCGCCCTGGTCGATGAGATCCGGTCTATATGGGCAGAGTCGGGCGGGACCTATGGTTCGCCCAGAGTGTGCGCTGAGTTACGTAGGCGGGGCCGGGTTGTGAACCACAAACGGGTGGAACGGTTGATGAAACGCCACGGTATGGCCGGTTTCGTACCCCGCAAACGGCGTGTCACCACCACGTCGGGCACTGCACATCGGCGCCCTGACCTGCTCAGAGGCGACTTCGCCGCTTCGGCGCCGGACGTCGCTTGGGTCGGCGACATCGAGCGCCACGAGGCGTTTTCTAACCGTGCGGTGGTGAAAGGACACCGCTTCGTACTCGTCGCAGCGAGTGCGCTAGAGCTGAGGGCAGCCTGAACCCCGGGAACAGGGGTGAGGGTGGACAGCAGCCCTGACAACGACGGGACGGACCAGCACCGCCAGATGGTCTGGGTCCGGCAAGCGAGACAGAAAGGCGTACGTGAGGAACCAGCGACCGAAAGCTCCTCAAGAGACCCAGCGGCTCGAACCTGGCGGATCGGGGCCGCGTAGCAGCGCACACCTACGCACGGCGACGTGTGTAGGGAACTCCTCGGTCGGTTGATGTCGCCGGTCGGGAGGCCACGGTGAATGCCTGCGGCGTAGCCGTGGCGATGCTGCAGGGGCATAGCTGGACGCCGACCCTGTCAAACGGTTGGAAAGTGAACGTGGGAACCATCCCCCCGGTTCGAGCCAACCCAGCCAACGACCTACCAGACGCTACGACCCAACAGCCCCAGCGACCAGCACCCACATACAAGTCGGCGGTTCACCGATTCGGGACGGTCGTGTGATGGCGACTCGTGGGCCATGGTGGACTGCTAACGAGGGCCAGGCGCTTCTGCAACCGATGTGTACACGGTGTTCAGCGTACCCCTGTGCCCTTCTACGATTGTCGGCTTGGCCGGTATTATTACAGTCTGGGGGATGCAGGCCTTCGGAGGGGGGTTAGTTTGAGCGGGTTGCCCCTTGGCCAGTCACGGTTTCGGGTACGGGTGCTACCGGCGCGAGCTGCCTACATCACAGACATCGGTGATCGACGCGGCGTGCTGCGGGCGATTTGGGAGGCGTCGACTCGTTGGGCCGGCTTCTCGGAACCGATTATCCCGGTCTCGGAGGACGGGCACGTAGATGACTGGTGGCTCCAAGTCGCGAAGCTGAGCGATGTGAACGGCCTTGTCAACGTTAATCTAGACAGAGAAGTAGCCAGCAAGGTTGCTTGTTCGCTTGGCCTTCCGTGGGTTGGCTTGGACCAGATCGACTCGGCAGGGCGTACGCAATTCTCAACGCATCCCGTATACGTTCGACCCACAGGTGAACTGGCTACAGAGGCCGCTGTGCTGGCCAGAGCCGGTGGGAGTCTGTGGGAAAAGGTAGCGGCTGGTGAACTCTCTCCTGAGCAAGAAAGGGAGTATACGAGGGTACCGGGCGTGAGCCTGAGGCGGGCCACGAGCGGGTACGAGGTCGCCGAGGCACAGGTTGCCGGGAGATGCTGGCTGGACGTTGCTGCCAGCCAGTTCGGCGAGGCCGCCATGAGGGGCAACCCCTGGTCGGTACCGTTGATTGTCTGGGTGGCTGAACCCGACAACATCGAGGATTGCCTCTACTTTTGGAACTTGCGGGCTCTTCGTTCGCTCAGCATCGCGCGCACGCCGATATTGGTTGTCCCGGCTGACCGCGTGGCTGCATGGACCAGACTCGGGAACCTTCTTGCTGGCTATCTCGCAAGGCCAGAGGTCATCGAACCGGATGTCGTCATACGGTCGGTGTCGGTTCCGCTCGACGAACTCGAGAACATTGGTCAGTCGCTCGGACTCGTCATGTCAAGGGCTCAGCCGGAAAGGGGATTCCAGATCCCTCCACCTCCGCCAAAGAGCCCACCCTTCACGTTCCGCCACGACATCGACGTCCGTCAGTATCTCACTTCCGAGAGGAGATACGGCAAGACCGCCTGGGACCTCGTTCAGCTATACCCCGATAGCACTGTGATCAGTTTCGACTCGCCGGTGCAGTTCACGGGACCGGGCCACCACCTCGTCCGTCTAGCGTCCACCGCCTTCGAAGGCATACCACGGCGACCCGTCACAGCTCGCCTCATCCACACGGAGGTTGGGACGGAGGCTACATGGTCACGAAACGATATAGACGGCGACGAGCTAGAACTCAGCCAAAGAGCAGCCGATCAGTACCAGATCACGCTTCGCATACCCAGCCTCGACAAAGTGACAACAGCGCTCTTGGCAGCCCAGACTGTCGATGCGACACTCTCGGACAAGGGCCAACTCGCAACTCGCATGGGGGAACTCGGTACCGCGGATGTCCTGCTTCAGGAGTACGTGATCGATGTGATCGATCTCCTCAGGACTCGTCGTTCCCGAAACCTGGTGAGAGAACTGCAGAAGCGGCGAAGCGAAGGGCATCCGGACGAGGACCTGTACAAGCTGGCAGCAGAGTGGGGAGGCCGCCTCCAGCGCCGCAACCTACCGCTGTCGCAGGTAAAGGGGATCGGGGACGGGGCAACCGCCGCGATCGAGGCGCTTTGTTCCCGCTCGTGGGCAGAACGCGGTATGAGAATCGACTGTGACCGCTGCAAGCTCAAGAGCTTCGTCGCCCTCAGAAGAACCAGATCACAACCGCAGTGCCCCGCCTGTGAGGCAACGGGACAAGCCTACAAAGGACCAGACGGACCAGAGTTGTATTACCGGCTCAACAGTCTGGTTGACCGGGCAGCTGACCAGGGGGTGATCCCTCATCTGTACGGTGTTGCCCAACTGGCCAAGCGAAACCCCCAGACCTTCATGCTGCCAGGAATCCAGCTCACCCTGAACAACGGCGACGAAGTGGAAGTCGACTTCTACGGGATCCACGGAGGGCGGGTAGCGGTAGGTGAGGCCAAAACGAAGCCCGAGGGCTTCACCGAAGAGCAGATTGAGCGGGATGTCGCTCTGTCAGTCCGCCTTACGGCGGACATGTACCTCCTAGTCTGTCCCGGACGAGTACCGAAAGGTACAGAACACGTCGCTAAGGAGTTAGCGGAGAACGCAGGACTCCGCCTCTTGATTATTGACGAGCGCGAGGCCGATAGGCAGCGACCCGAACACCCAGGAGGCCTCCGATGGAGCGTAGACACCTCCCCGGGCGCAGATCCCAGCGTCCAAATCTCTCTCGGTACTCCCCCATACTGAACACCAGGAACGAGTAGTTCACCGGCAGGCGCCAACACGGTTCCGGCTGCGCTGCCAACGTGACCCCCTACGTTAGTTACAAGGAGCTACGTGGCATAGGACACAGCGTTGGTGTGGGCACCTGGGGAGTCGGTGGGTCCGAGAGGGATGTAGAGATCGTCGTCGGCTGTGTTCGATGCCGATGTGTGCGGCTAGGTCGAGGCCGATCGTGGCCGTCGTAGGGGTCTTGTCAACGATTCAGTACAACTCCCCAGCGTCGATCAGCGCTCTCCTCACCCTGTGAAGGCAAGTACCTGACACTGAGTAGGACCAGTGAACAGATGCCGCCGCGACTCGGTTGATCCTATGCGATTTCTAACCCCTTCAACGTCGGGTGAATACTGAGCGCTTCTAGCTGGTCGAAGAATGCGCGGTGGTTCCGATGTTTTCGATGTCCCTGGAGCCGTTTGGTCGGTTCTGGGGAGGAATGGGTGTATGAGGTGCATGATTGGGTTGGGGTTCATCGACTGGTTCGTTCGGGAGGGCATGTCGAAGTCGAGGGTCGCTGATCGGCTCCGGGTAAGCCGTAACACGGTGGTCCGGCTGTTGAGCCTGGACGAGCCGCTCCGGTATCGGCGCAAGCCTCGGGGTTGAAGCTGGATCCGTATAAGTGTTCGATCGCGGTGATGCTCGAAAGAGGTCCGAGGGCGCCGGCGAGGGTGGTCTTGGAGCGGCTGCGCCGGGAGGGCTACGACGGTCGGTGTCACCATCCTCAAGGACCATTTGGCTCGGGTGCGTCCCCCCAGGCGGGAGCGGAGGGGGTATCAGCGGACCAGCTATCTGACTGGGGAGCTAGCTCAGTGCGACTGTGGTGGCAACTCCCTGGATCGCTCCCGGTTGGCAACGGCGGCAGCCGCAAGGTCTTATGGGCTGCTGACCACCCTGCCGTATTCGGCTGCTCACGCGGCGGTGTTGTCCCATTCGCGGACGACGGGTGATGTCTACGAAGCGTTGCGGAGATCGGTCCGGCACCTCGGTGGTGTCCCGGAGGGGGTGGTGGTGGATCGGGACACCTCGATCGTGGTATCGAAGTTCCGACCCGCACGGGTTCATGACCCGGTGGCGGCTCTATTCGCAGGCGTTGCGGATCCGCCCCATCGTCCTGTTCCCCGCCGTTCCGACTCTGAGGGTCAGGTCGAGCGGACAATCGGCTATCTAGTGGGTCGTTCCTCCCGCTGCGTAGGTTCGACTCGATCGCAGATGTCCAAGCTCATCATGACCGCTGGGGTCAGGAGGCAGTCTCTGAGCGGCACCACGCAGAGTCGGAGCGAAGGTTGCTGACGCTTGTCAGCCGAGAAAGGCTATCTGTATGCGTTGCCTGATCCACTGCCTGACACCGACCATCGCACTGAAGTGCGGTGAGTAGGGACGGTTTCCGCCGTATTGGCGATGTTGACTACTCGACACCGCCCGGTCATGGCGGCCCGACGGGTCGGCGTGCGTGTCTTCCATCGACAGGTGGTGACCCGTGTCGACCGCCGCCAGGTTGCCTGCCACCGGTCAGGCGGTCTGGAGGGGGTGGCCCGACTCTCCTGTTGACGTTGCCGCGAGCAGAATCAAATCCGGTGTTAGAGAGGGAGCCCACTGGTCGGCCAGGTATCCTGATGGCTAGTGGTGGTGTGGTTGTGACTCGTGGGCCCGCTGATGGGGAGCGTAATGCGTTGCGCGGTATCCGATGGCAGTACGACCACATCGCGATGCGTGTTTATGACTCGCTGTATGACGACGATTTTGTGCGGTTGCGTTTGGTGGATCCTGAAGCAGGACGCATCGATGACCTCGTCCTTGTCCGAACCGGTCGCGTCGACTGCTACCAGTTCAAGAGCAGGCAGCGTTTAGGCTATTTCAGCTTCATCGACCTGACTAGGAGGCGGGGGCAGGACCGTCAGTCCCTGATCAGAGACCTCGGAGATGCGTGGAAGAACATACGGCACGGTGAGGACGCCCTGTACGTTCACCTCGTCACAGAAGAGTTCCCCTCGAAGAGCGACTGCGTGGTGCCGGAGGGAAGCGGCGACATGCCTTCCCCTAACCACTTCTCCGAGTTCCTGACTCAGGTGCTCAAACCAATGACCTCGGGGCGAGTAGAACCCGGGGATGTGAGCGTCGAATGGCATCCGGCGGTGCAGCGGCTCCGGAAGGCCAGCGGCGTCCCCGAGGAGGACTTCGGAAGGTTTCTCCGGTCGCTGCGGTTGGATATCGGAGCTGGGACGGGCGTGCCCGAGCGCCAATCGCGTCGACGCTTCGACATCATTGATCTCTCGAACGCCCTAGACCGTGCTGTTTCCGAAGCATCAGGCGTTGTGGAGTTGGACCGGCGTCGTGTGCTCGGACTGGTGGGGTGGGAGTATCGGCGGGGGCTGCGCAGCAGGCACGAGTTTCCCGTGAACCTTGACACTTACGCACCCCTTGAGGGCGCTATTCGGCGGTTTGAGAGCCTGGTGAAGACGTTCCACAACGGCTATGTGGCTGTGCTGGGTCCACCTGGCTCGGGGAAATCAACGCTGCTCAGCCAGGTCCTTACAGGTCGCTCGGAACGGATCATCCGTTACTACGCGTATGTTCCAGGCTCCCCACTCGCCCGAACGCGGCTAACCGGCCGGGGTTTCCTTCACGACATGGTTGTCATGCTCACCAGAGCCGGATTCGAGTCGCGGGAGCGGCAACTGCCCGGCCGGGATGCTGACGAGCTTCGCGAGCAGTTTGCCGACCAACTTGATACAGCCGGAGAAGCGTTCAGACGTGCCAACCTCCGTACGATCATAGTGGTCGATGGACTTGACCAGGTTCAACACGACCGTGCGACAGTCGACGACCTTTTAGCCGAGCTACCTCGCCCCGACACTTTGCCCTCTGGAGTTCTTGTGATAGTTGGTAGCCGGACAACCGCCCCGCTGAACCCGCAGGCTCAACAGCAGCTCGAAGAACGAGACGCCGTAGTCGATCTACGGAACTATCGCTTGTCGCGGCCGTCTATCATTGAGATATGCAGCCGGGAAAGAGTGGTGGCGCACCTGGATCGGACGGTGCATGAGCGGATAGCCGAACTGAGCGGCGGCTATCCGTTGGCGCTGGGGTATCTTCTCAACCGCCTCCAAGAGGCCGACAATGAGTCCGCTGAGGATCTGTTGTCCGATGTTCTGCGTTATACGGGTGACATTGCAGGCATGTACCGAGAAGTGTGGAACAGCTTGGAGGATCATGCGGAGATCGCGGAGATGCTCTCTGTGTGTTCGAGACTACGGATTGGTTTCAGGACCGAGTGGCTACACACTTGGTTGCCTGCCTCCGCGGTTCGGATCTTCCAAACCCGGCTGCAGTACTTGTTTGTGTGCTCCTTGGGCGTTTGGCGTTTCTTCCACGAATCGTTCCGCCAGTTCGCGACTGATCGGACTGCTCTCGGTGACGGCACTCTCTCCAAAGAACGTGCGGACGGGCTGGCCCACAGACAGGTCGCGGCGTTGTGCGCCCAACGTGGTGATCCGAGGATCGCTGACGAGGAGTTGTACCACCGGTACAGCGCCGGGCAACGCGACGAGGTTCTGGATTTGGCACAACAGGCAACGTTTCGTGAACAGCATCAGCGGCTGCGTTCCCCGGCCCTTATCCATGAGGACCTCTCGCTCGCTCTGGACATAGCGGCTGGTCGAGGCGATGTCTTGGTGATGCTCCGGCTGTTCTTATCTCTCGCTGAGCTGACCGCCCGGTCCGCGGCGCTGGAGGATGTGGACATGCCAGCAGCATTGTACGAAGCGGGGCTGATCGATGAGGCGGTCGCCTATTGCGGTGCCGATGCTCGACACTTTCCCCTGGCTCAAGTATATGGCTTGGCAGCCAGACTCGGCGCCGACAACCATCCCGCGGGCCGTGAAGTATTCGATAAGGTAGAACACCACGGCTTCATAGACCCCGAACGTGGACATATAAGCGGCCACGAGGACGATGCCGCTGTAGCTTGGACCCAGGCAGCCGTTCAGTTCCGACCGCTTCCAAGGGTACTCGTCGCTATTCGAAGAGTTCTCGATGACCGCGCATCGTCCGACGCGGATGACTGGTACGAGCAAGCCGAGCGTCTCGGCCGGTACCACCGGATGATGCAAGTTCTGATCGACGCCGTATCGGCTCAAGCGGACAGAACGGCTCTCGGCACGATCAACTCGGCACTTGGCGAGCATGCGGCGAGCCTCACCGAGGAGAGTAGCTCCGGGACTGATGACCGGGCGAAGGCAACCGCGATAGCAACCGTCATCGACCTTCGGGTCAGATCTCGGGCAGAGTTACTTCGATTGGCCACAACCGATGAAGACACGAGCCGTGGCCTGCGGCAGCTGTGTGCAACCTGCGAAGGCGTATCAGTCTTCCACTCGACGAGGCTCGACATCGCGGAGACCGTCGCCCGCTACGGGATGGCCGATGTGGCAGCGGACCTTCTCGACGATAGTCCCTTCAGTGAGCCGTTGACGGTTGACGTTCTGGAGTACGACCGAGAGTCCAATACGCTGGATTACCGATTCCGATACTGGCGGCTACATCACATCCTTGCTCGGGTCGCTGACGATTCTGCCTCGCCACCTCCCAAGACGGAGATCGCGCAAGGTGGTGGGATTGGGTCAGGGATCCCAGCGCACTTGGAAGCCGATGCCGTCAAGTTGGTGTCCCGAGTTGACAGCGTACTGCGCGACCTCGGGTGCATTGACGCGGCAACCGAATCAGGCCACAGAATCCCTCCGGAAAGTGCTTGGACCGGTTTGGTGTCACAACTTGACGTATTCCGGCCCGCGTGGCAAAGGGGGCGGCCGATTTTCTATCGCTTGCCGCAGATGGAATCCGAACTCATGCGAATCATCGTCGAAGTAGCGGCAAGGTACGGCGATAGCTTCCCACAGCGCCTCAGCGACTTGTTGGCGAAACGATTCGAGGAAGATCCCGAGCGGTGGCCGCCCTGGCTCCGGTCAGATCTTGGGAATCTACTTCGTTCAGCCAGCGCGAGAGTGCCTTGGTATCAACAGAGTCTTACTGCCAAGGAAGCCAGCGCAGCAGCGCAGGATGTGCACTCGCGGCTCGTTGACCTTGTCGACGTAGTCCACCGTTACGCACGCGACGGGCAGTGCGAAGCTGCCCGCCGCCTCGCACTCAACCTGGTTCCGATGGCGTTCGGTGTCGGCTACCGCAAGGACTACCAGTTCGACTCTTGGGTGGCCTGGCTGGGTCGGGCACTTGCGGAACCCGCCGGTGAGCGTTACCTGGGCGATGCTACATGGCTGGCTCGGGTGCTCATTGCGGCAGACCCGATGTCAGAAAACGCGTCCCGCTCCGCCGCGATTCAACTTCCGGCAGCCGTAGCTCGGGCAGCGCCGATCGCCTCTGTGCGGGTCTTCGAATACCTCGTTCGGCACGGAATCGTCAATCATCTGAACGCTCTCGCAACACTTCTCGAAGCGCTAACGGCTCACTCTGGTCTGAACGATATGGCGGCCATCAGGCTGGCTGCAGACATAACCAGCGAGCTGATCGTTCCCGCAGCGAACACAGCCTACCCAGAACTCGCAGAGCGTCTTGTAGGAGCAGCCCAGGTCGCTGCTGGCCGAGCAGAAGCGACAATGTTGGCGGAGGCGATGGCAAGTCGCTCCTATAGCCATGCGCTGGCTACAGCAAGGTCCGGGTGGCGCAAAGGGCTCGGCCTCTCCCAGAACCAAGACCAGGAAGACAGCGGCAGCGCAGACCCGACCCTCGACGGCTCCGAGCTGGTTATGTCAGAGGATCACCGGATCCCATCAGACCAGGTTGGCTCACTCATACAAACGGTCGACGACATCGCTTCGCTACGCCGCAACGAATCCGATACCTCCCTCTTCGCCTGGGCTCGGGTAGTCGATAAACAGGTACTAACAAGCGACGCGATAGGTGTGCTCCTCGGCGTGTTCGATGACGGGTCCAGGACCAGCGCTGAGGTCCGAGCCTCTCTTGCCGAAGCCGCCCAACGTAACGGAGACCACGAAACGGCATTACGCCTCGCGTCCGACATCATCCAAAACGCGCCAGGTGATGGTTGGCTCGGCCATTGGGCAGCACGCCGACGGGCGTCGGCCACGGCCACCCGATTGGGTGCCCAAGACATCCGCATAGCCGCATGTAGGGACCTCGCGCGCAGGGCCATCACCAACCGCTGGTCCGCCGGCTGGCTGGTCTGGGAACTCGACAGTATCGTGAAAGCCCTCGACCCTGACCTCGCCGCTACCACAACATGGCCGATAGTAAAGTTCTATCTTGAAGGCATAGCAGCGACACTTGACCTCTCCGAGGCCGAGGTCCTCGCCGACCACGGCTGCCGCTGGTGGTTGCTGTCCCCAACCCGGGACCGGCGAACAGCATGTGACGGGTCAACGGCGGAGGCCGCAATCGCCGAACTCGCAGTCGGTCACCTATCCCACCCCACATGGCTTGTCCGAGACGCAGCTACAGCCACAGTCACCCGCGCCCTCATCGCCACAAACAACGAAGTTGCCAACGCACTGGCCGGCTTCGCACAACCCGACGCTAGCGACGACACGCTGGAACGCGCCGGACGTTGCCTCGCCGCGGCGCGAGACCACCACGGTTACGTAACGCCTCCTGTTCTCCAACCACTTGAAGACACACTTGCAAACCACCCGAACCAAGTGATCCGCGACCTTGCAGGCCGACCCCCGAAGGCCCGCCGCCGACCACCCCCCAGCGTGAATCACCCCGGGTTACCGCCGACGGCTGTTCCGATCGGTTCCGAACCCCTCTACTTGGCCCCCCACGAGGAGCAATACCAAATCCTCGCCAGGGAAACCGGGCTCAACATCGACGCGGTGCGCGCCGATGCCGCCCGACACGCATCCGAAGCGCTGGCTAATCTGCCCCCCGAGCAAGAAGTCCGGGAGGCACTGCAGGCTTCGCGCCTACAGTTCGAGTACCCGCACCAAAACATCGCTGCTTCACGCGCAGCGTTCGGGCGAGTCCTAGCCGACTTGACCGACGCGCACCTGCTCGACGACGCAGCACCGGATGTACACCGGCAGCTCCGAACAGTCGACATCGACATCCTGACACGAACCCCGACCCGCCGACCCAATGTCGTCCCAACTCCACCACGAGCCGGACATCAGCGGACCGACCGGTGGCTCACCGATATCAACAGCCGACTTGAGGAACACGTCACCGCATCGCTACGCCAAGACCAGATCCTCATCGGTGGAAGGTACTGGCTAACCGTACTGGACCGCAGTAACCTCGAAGAAGAACTCGTGTGTGGGACAACCACAGGAACAAGCCCGCCCGCCACCGGCCGCATCCTGGCCCGTAGAGACTCAATGACCCTGAAGGACCTCCTAGACACCTCAACGAGTCGAGCCGCCTGCGTTGGAGAGCCCCTCGTTGTTGAGCATCTTGGTTACACATTTCATCAGATCCGCGGCAAGTGGCTCGCGTTCCGACCCGACCTCGCAACAGGACTATCCTGGGCACCAGACGCGACTCGGCCCGGACGCTGGCACACCCCAGCCGGTGACCTAGCTGTCGAGAACATCTGGTGGGTGGACGGATGGCCGGGACGAGCCGGCCCCGTACTCGATGACACGGAAGCCCACGGCCACATAGTCGCCCTAACGACCGCAGGCCTCGCAGACCTCGCAGCCGCGTTCGGGAAGATCACGCGCCACTTCAAAGTGACACGGCACGGCCGCGATCATGCAACGAACATACGGTCGGTATCTGCAGCCCGATCCATTCCGCTCCATAGCGGCCCCTAGACAACACCCCGGAGTCATAGCCAGCCATATCCCCCTGGTTCACCGAGGCTTGACCCTGGTACGGCAGGAACTGCAACGCCGTCCGCCCGAGCAGCGGCCCCAACGTTCGAGCCGTACCTGTTCCGAAACCTGCTTCACCCTCCTCCGCCGAGCCTGCCATCTCAGCGACGCCCACCGAGAGCACCTCAACCGCCTACTCGACGCTCACCCCGGCTCCGCACCACCTGGGGACGCTCTCGAAGAGCCCTCTGCCAGCTGTACGAAGCCGAAGACCTCGACGGCGCCAAACCAAGCCCTGGGACGGTTCGCCGACCTCTACGCGACAGGCCAGATCCCCGAGTACCGCGAGGTTGTGGACACCCTCGTTGCATGGGGGAAGAGATCCTGGCCTACCACCGCAGCAGACGAGCAACCAACGGACCCATCGAACCGATACAACAAACTGCACCCTGGTCCTACGCCGCGTCGCTCACGGGTTCACCAACACCGACAATTTCGCGGGCCGAGGACTCCTCGTAACATGAGCCCGTCTATCCGCGTGATGCCCTGCCCGCAATACGCCGTTGGCCGAATCCGTCCCGTCGAAGAGCCACTGTATGGAACGCCGTGTGATTCTGTGTCTAGGTGACGCCCCCACCCGGCGGGAAAACCGTGTAGCCGAGTTTCGTCAACACACTAGCCGCTACCACAGGGCACTTCTTCACAGTCGCCACAGCCTGCACTTCTTCCCATTGGCGGAGTGAACGCAGTACTGCTCGTTTCCAGCCGGGCTTGAAGTCGGTGTACAGCCTCTCGCGGTTCAGAAAGAGCAGGAAGTCCTCCAGTGTGGGGCAGAACTGTTGACCGCCGACGGGGAAGTGGAGGGCGTGGAGATCCGGTGCCGGCCTGTCGCTTGACCCGTATACCCATGCCATCTCGGGTGAGTTGGCGTGGAGATGAACATGCGCCGCCGGTCTGTCTGTGGCCCGCGGGTATCGGTCGTACTCCAACCGGACCAAGGGTCGGTGTTTCTTTCGCCCACCCGTGACGTCCACCCACAGCCCGATGGTGGATGTCACTACACGCAGGTACTCCTCGCTCCGAGCCGACTCGACAATGTACGTGGCTCTGAGCAGGAGTGCCGGTGCCGCAGGATCATCGACCGCGCGAACGAGCGGGAACCCGTCGGGGCGGGATTGCTTTCTCGAAGCGCCAATGCGGGTCCGCGAGCCGTTGGAGATCAGACCTGCCACGAACCTGATGTCGGTGTCGATTGTAGCGGCGACCACATCGTTGAGGCTAGACACGAAGCCTCGCGCGGAGGCCTCAAGTGCTTGTTCGGTCACTCGTCGAATATAAGGGGCCGGTACTCAAGCCAGAGATCACGGAGGTAGGCGTCGGTGAGCGTATCCGCTTCGCCTTCGGCGCGGAACTCCTCCACGGTTACCCGCTCCTCCTCAAGGAGGCCTTCGAGCTCATGCAGCAACTCGTCACGTGTTACGTATCGTATCGTGGTCATTCTCAACCTCCCCTAGGCGACCCCTTCTGGGGATGAGGGTACCGGGACCGCATGGACTCCATCCTACGCAGCAGGTCGCATTCTATGTCCGTGCTGTGACAATTGCTGCTCGGTTTGGGGAACGTTTGAAGCACGGGCAGTGGATGGCCGGTCTGCGTGTAGGGCCGTCTTGTGCCCACAGGACGGCGGACGATGGCCGCCTCGTCCCCTTCAGTCTCCCCGCTCGGCGATTCAACGGGCTGTGCGGGACTACATGGCCTAGGCATTGCGGCTCGGTCTGGTGGGGCCGGACGCCAGCCAAGATCTCTCTAACGAACAGCTGCCCGGGTGGGTAAGGCCATCGAGCTGGTACCTGACCGGTTCCCTAATCCCGTCGGACGCGCCGTTCGAGCAACGCAGCGACGACGATGAGGACGACTCCTCGACGAGGTTCTGAACTCTCCCGGGCTGGCGGAGACGTCCGCTGACGATCGACGGGCGGCGAAGAGGGCTTCCTACCGTCGTCGATAGGTTTGAGCTTCCTCGTGTCCGAAGAACGGAGAGCGTCGATGTAGGGGGTCGTTTGGGGCGACTATGCGGCCGGAGAGGTGGAAGGCGCCGATGGTAAACTGTCGCCGTCTGGCAGACTACCACCGGGGAGCGAACCGTGGATGTGAAGCTCTCGGATCCCGTTGACCGGAAGGTCTCGGAGTCAGGTGGTCTCCGGCTGCATGTGGTTTCCAGGCAGACCGATGGCCGGCGTCTGCCCAGTGTTCGCCGCGGAACCCGATCGGTCTCGGTGTTCCTGGTGAACAACCGGCCGCCCGCCCCCGGTAGTCCCGACGACGCGGAGGTGCCGGAGTCGCCAACCGGGCCTACGCGTTCCAGGCGGAGTTCGAAGTCACGTGCCAAGAGTCCTTCGTTCCCCGGCCCGACCCCTGCAGGATGGCGGCTGTGAAGTGGGACGATAGGGTTGCCGACCTCCATTACGCCCGACACACCCGAGTATGCCGTCGGTAAGTGCGCGTCAGCCGAATGGGAGGTGGTCGATGGTGACTGCCGCCTGCTGCGCACGGCGTGGATCCCCGGTCCGTCCGCGACATCCTGGCCTCCCCCCTTTGGTCGGTGCTGTCCACGGCGATCCTGAGGAAGGATACGTCCTGGCCACCGATCCGAAGGTGGCACAACTCCGGCTGACTCTCCTCGGCAAGGAACTGACGAGCTCGGAACCGGCTCGGTAACCACGATGGCGATAGTTGGTATTCACCGATACCGTTAGGGTTTCTCGGTCCGGGGCCGATCGTGGATGGCCGATCAACGGCGCCGGGCTGTGCTTCATGCACTCCCTACGTCGTCCCCGCGGCCATCGGATGGATCGACCGCCGTAAAACGGCGCTCGACAGACGAAGACCAGAAGATTATCGACGAGTTGCTAGCTAAGCCGTGCGGGAAGCGGGACTGAGTGTCGGTCAGTCGCCATCAACGACCGGTTGCGGAGGGCTTGTCAGACAAGGGGGTTCTTCGTCAACGAGACCGGCAGCTACTTATCAAGACCGGCTGACGTATTGCCCCCAGGCCTCCATGACGGCGCGGCGGCGTGTTAGAAGGTCGCTTCTAGCGTAGGCTTGTTCGGCGGCGGTCCCGATCCGATGAGCCAGACACGCCTCGGCGACTTCGCGGGCCACGCCGGTCTCCCCGCACCAATCCCGGAACGAACTGCGCATCCCGTGCAACGTGCCGTCGATGCCGACCCTTCCGGGCAGCTTACTGACCATGGAATGGGATAACTC
>JAPOQZ010000031.1 GCA_026710435.1 bacterium
GACTACCCACCACTCCAAGCGTGACTACACAGTCACCATACCAACCCACCCAGCCACAACGAACCAGCCGTAACAGACAATTCACCACCACTGTCACCACCAATTCACAGCCACTTACACCATGTTCTCCTATAATGCCACCCAAGGATCTAGGCATGTTCGCCAGCTGTGGAGACGGGTGGACGGCAGAGCGGAGTGAGGAATCGGCCTGCCCCCGGTACAGCAAGTGTGCGACAGACACGCAGGAGGGCAACTCAGCCCAATAGCCCTACCGATGAACCGGAAAAAGGAGTGATAGGAGTGTCCTTGCGTAGTATCCGACGACTGTCGGTTCTCGGGGCTCTGGCCGTTGCAGCCGCGTTATCCGCTTGCGGCGAGAGTCCGACTCCGACATCTGTTGCTGCCGGCACCCCTGTATCTACATCCGCAGCAACCAGTACGGCCGCACCTACGACCACCCTGACGACCGTTCCCGCGAGGTCGACGTCTCCGACATCCGAACCGGCCGGCGCTACCGTCGGCGCCGCTATCAGCGTGGATGCCGACACCGTTTGGGAAGACGTTCTTGGTACGTTCACCGCTTCGGAGCGGTCGTGCATCCGCGATGCTGTGGATGAAGAGTTGCTGGAGTCCGTCCTGGACCGCCCTGTCTTGGAGTCTTCCGAGGTCCCCGAGCAGTGGGAGGTTTCGATCTTCTCCTGCCTGGCTCCCCAAACTGCCCGCGCTCTGCTCCTTTCCTTCATGATCGCGGGAATGGAAGGCGACGAGGGATTGGATGTGGAACTGACCGAGGAAGAAATGTCCTGCCTACGTGAGTGGGTGGCCGGTATCGACGTGGGCGCCGCGGTCGCCTCGCTTGCCGACGAGGACCCTGCGGTGGCCGGGGAGTTGGTTTCCGGGATGTTCTCTTGCCTCACGAACGTGGTCGTCTCCTTGATGGTCTCGGAGATGGGAATGGATGGGGTGGAGTTGAGCGAGGAGGAAATGTCCTGCTTGCGGGAGTGGATGGTCGATATCGACATGGGTACCCTCGTTGCCGGGTTCGAGGATGAAGACCCAACCGTGCTCGGCGAGTTGGTACCCGGTTTGTTGGATTGTGTTCCGGACGTCTTCCTCTCCGCGATGCTCGAAGAGGTGGGAGTGGGACTGGGTGAGTTGAGTGAGGAAGAGGCGTCTTGTTTGCGTGAGTGGCTGGCCGACGCCGATTTCGGGGCGGTGTTCGCGGGCGACACCGACGCCGCCTTGGGCTTTGTTCCAGATCTGGTTGAGTGTATTCCCGACCTACTCGACGTTTCCGTACCGCCCAACCCAGATACGTCCTTGACCATCGCGTTCGAGGACGCCATTGCTGTCGCGATCGACGAGGAAGCACATGGCGAACTGGACGAACCGGACGAGGCCGACTTGTTCGTGTTCGACGCCCTGGAGGGCAAGTTATATCAGATAGACGTGGCCCTGGAAACATTGGGTGACTCTGTGGTTACCCTGTACAACTCCGACGAGTGGGAGTTGGCTTTCAACGATGACCACGGGGGTTCATCGGCTTCTCGGATCCTTTGGGAGGCTCCGAGTTCGGGAAGCTACTACGTCGAAGTCGCCTCATGGGGTGACGGTACCGGCTCTTACACCCTGACCATTGTCGCCTCCGACATCGTCGACGATCACGCCGACACGGTCGCAGACGCCACATCCGTGATAGCCGGTGGAGCGGTTCTTGGTGTGATTGACCACCCCGATGATATCGACTTGTTCGTGTTCGACGCCCTGGAGGGCGAGTTATATCAGATAGACGTGGCCCTGGAAACTCTGGGTGACTCTGTGGTTACCCTGTACAACTCCGACGGGTGGGAGGAGCTGGCTTTCAACGATGACCACGGGGGTTCATCGGCTTCTCGGATCTTCTGGGAGGCTCCGAGTTCGGGAAGCTACTACGTCGAAGTCGCCTCATGGGGTGACGGTACCGGCTCTTACACCTTTACCATCATCGTTCGCTGAAGCTGCCTCCGAAAGTGCGAAAACAATCATACGGGTCCGAGAGTCTCGAGCTAATGCGAACCCCTCGCAAAGGGCTTTCCCATTACTATCCCCGGACACCATCGACGTTCACAGCAGTCCAGCGCGGACAGGCCACCCCTCAACGGCTCTCGGCGTATGGGCGCGCGGGCCTGGAACGGTCCAGACGGTTCGCTGCTGAACGGTTTGTTAAGGGCATTCAGCACTCGCAAGGCTGCACGCGGGAAAGGCACCTGCTGTTAGTGCTGAACTTCGCTGGCGTGCTCTTCGGGATGGGCCCCAAAGCTGATCAGGTCGTGGACCGCTCTGGCTTTGTTGGAAGGCCTGCGGACCTCGGGGCGTGTTCAGTGATCGCCATCAGATGCAATAGAGTGGACTTGGCCGAGCGCATCGGTGGTGGAAGTTGCGACAGAGAGACTTCCCTTACGTGTGGCGGAGCGGAAGAACCCATCCCGGCGTGACGAAGTTGGCCGTCGCAGCAAGAACCGTAGCGCTTTCCCTGTCTATTTACCTGGTCGTGGCTGCCGCCTTCGTCATTCACTTTGCTATCGGATGGACGACCTTCGAGCAGGAGGACTTGGAGTTCGGGTTCCTCCTGCTGTGGGCGCTGCTGATCGTGGTTTGGCCGACATCCGTCCCATTGAGCCTGGCATTGATACTGCTCCACCGGCGTTCCCGCCTGACAGCCTATCTCTGCGCGGCGTTGCTGGTTCCGCTCTCGATTGCCGGCTTCATAGTCGCCGGTCTGTTGCTATCGGAGGTTGCCGCCATTCTCGTGGCAGCGCTTTCCCTGCCTGCGTGGATCGCCCTTCTGGCGGTCAACTGGCGGCAGAGCCGAACCCGGTCTTCGGTACCTTCCTGACGCGGCCTGTCCTAGCGCTCGTTCCCGGACGTCTCAGCGGAAGAGCTGTCCGTTGCTCTTCAGGGCCTGATCAGGGTGAATGTCGGGGGGGATCGGTCCCACGTGCTCTTGGTCCAGTGGTGTCCGCAACTGTGGCAGGTGACGCGTTTGGATAAGAAGTGGCCGAAGTCGATCTCTATCCCTCCCCGGGTTGTGAGAGCATCGACATAGAGGGCCTGGCGGCGGGCTTTGGCCGGGTCGCCTTTCACACGGGTTGTGAAATACCTGGTCAGGGTGAGTTGCTGGCCGGGTTTCAGCAGCGACGTGGCGAGCTTTGGGAGGTCGAGCCACCGCGAGGAACCTAGACCTGCTTGCAGGAGACCGTAGTACAGGTTGTAGCCGTCGATGTAGGTGATCACCCGTTGTTGGCTCATCGTCACGAGAGAAGGTACTTGACAATCGGGGGGTCGGCGTCGGATAATCGGGGGGTCCCCCGCCGGGGTGAGTACCCCCGGCCCGACGGCCCCAGCCACCTGGCTGGGGCTGTTTCTGTGCGGGGTCCACCCGGCGGGCCTACGCGGGTCGGTAGCTGGCCCAAGGGCCGGGTCGTCTCGGTAGAGGCCGGGGGCTGTTGGGTGTGGTGCCTCGTGTGGTGTCCCGCGGGCGTGCGCGTGCCGTTGTGTCGGGGCTGAACCCCTGTCTATACCCGCCCCGGTCCTGAAGCCGTCGCCCGCCTCACCGACGACCAGTTCGGTGGCCGCTGAGGGGGCGTTACCTGCTTTTCTGCGGTTGCTGCCAGCATGACATCTGCGGCCTCGACCCACGGGGCGAGGACACTGACCGCAACCAGCGACTTCATTAGCGACGTGGGCTAGCCGCGGTTGAGCGCCAGCAACTCGCGGAGAGTGTCGTCGTCGGAGATGTCAGCCGACCATCCGTACGCGGCGGCTACAGCCGCGTCGATGGTTTGGTGGGCGTCGGCGAGCCATTGCGGGCGTGCGTTGTAGAGGTTCGTCAGTGTGCGTTTCTTGAGCGCGTTCGCTGTTTTCTGGTCGCGGGGAACGGGTCGTTTCGGATAGCCGGGAACCGGCTCGTCGACCCATTCGACCCATTCGGGTGGGTTGAGCCAGCGGTCACGCAACTCGGCGAGGCGTCAGGCTGCTTGGGCTATAGCGGTAGCGTGCGGGTTGGAGGCGTGCTGGGTTGCTGGCACGTTCGGTGCCAGTCCGGGTGGGAACGGGAACGTTGCGAAGGTGGTTGTCGGCGTGTACCCGCGGCCGGTCCTCCAGACTCGTCCCTCGGCGTAGCGACCAGGTCTCGTGGGACCGGCTGTGCAGGATCCCGAATCCGGCTGTGCAGGATCCCGAATGTGGTGTCGTCGTCGCGGGCGATGACGATCAGCGCATGATCGGGACAGACGCGGGCATCGAGCCAGACGAACAGTCGATGCTTGGCTACACAAGGCGTCACGATGTATCGGGACAGTCCGTCGAGCGCCGCCCACATTTGCGGCCGCGGCTCGACGTGTCTCCACCAGTATTCCCGATAGGACTTGCGGCGGTTCTTCTGGCGCATCGGGTAGACGTGCTTCTGGACCCGGCGGAACGGTTCTTCGTACAGCGCGGCGTCGCCTGCTGACATGGCCGACCCGAAGTCGACGATCCACTTTCCTGCCGGCCGTCGGGTCAGGTCCATTCCGTTCACCCATGGTTTCAGTACGTCGGCGTTCGTCAGGCCGTTCGGGTTGGCGGAGCCAGTCGCGTGCCTGATCGCCCGTGATGTTGAAGGGGCCACCTTTGGTGTCGCCCATGAACGCCACGCCAGCGTTCTTACCAAGACGGCGTGCCTTCGTGAGGTCGACGCCGACACCGTCACGTCGCGCTGTCAGGTCTGTGTAGATCTCGTCAGCCAGCTTGCCGTCGAGCCGTGTGCCGGCAACGGATTCGTCGCCAGGAGGCGAGAAGCAGACGAGGGATACCCGCACGGCTGCTCCGTCGATCACCCACGGTTCGTCGCTCCACGCGTCGAAGATCCACAGGTTGTTCGTTGCGGCTTGTAGCGCACGGCGGTTCGCGCCGCCTCGGATGGAGTTGGTCGCGACGAGCCCGGCCCGGTTCGCCTTGCCGGATGCGATCTGGCGTCCCGCTTTTCTCGAACCAGTAGCAGACGAGGTCCGCTACCGCCGGCACGCGGTCAGCGTAGGTCTCGAACATCTGCGACACGTAGTCCTCACCCAGGTTGGTGATCAACAGCTTGCCGCCCAGGAACGGGGGGTTGCCGATCAGGACATTCGCCTGCGGCCAGTCCGGTTCGGTGTTGTCCGTTGTCAGGATCGCGTCGCGGCGCTCGATGTTGTCGAGCGGTTTCAGGATAGGATCGCGTGCCTCCGAGAAGCCGTTGCGTCGCATCCACTGAATCTCGCCGATCCACACCGACACCCGTGCCAACTCGGCGGCGTAGGGGTTGGTCTCGATGCCTCTCACGTTGGCTGGTCCGATCTCGGGGAACGCCCGCTGGAAGCCGAGCGCCTCCGCCTCGAACTGGACCCGGTGCTCGAGGTTCTTGAGCGCTTGCAGAGCAAGGTATAGGAAGTTGCCCGACCCGCACGCGGGGTCAAGCACCGTGAACGCTCTCAGCCGGTTCAGGAACGTCTCGTACCGCCGCCGGGCCTTGTTCCGCCGTCTCGTGCGGGTGGCCGCCGCCTTGGCGACCTCCGCACGTTCCAGGTCGGCGGCGATCTCTGCCTTCTCCGCAGCCCATTCCCTAAGCCACGGGCGGATCACCACCGGATCGACGATCAGCATGATCTTGTCGCGGTCGGTGTAGTGCGCCCCGAGCTGGGCACGTTTGGCGGGATCGAGGCCCCGTTCGAACAGCGTGCCGAGGATCGACGGGTCGATCTCCGACCAGTCGAGCTTCGCCGCCGCCAGCACCGTGTCGATGTCGGGCTTCTGCAGCAGCAGCGCCGTGTCGTCATCGAACATGCCACCGTTGAACCACTCGACCGTCTCGAAACCGACCCGTCCACCGAAGGCCATGACACCGAAGAGGACACCGGCAAGCTCCGCGAACTCCGCCGGGGTGCTCCGCGCCTGTTCCAGCGTTCTTGTGAACATGTGAGCGGGCAGCAGGCCCACATCCTCAGCGAACATGCAGAACACCAGCCGGTTGACGAAATGCGCAACAGCGTGCGGGTGTCCACGCTCCCGTAGTGACTCCGCGACCGTCGCGAACGACTTCGCCGCCTGCTCGGTGAGCGCTTGGCGGGTCTTGCCCGGCCGCAGCTGCTCGGGGTCTGAGAACGCCCACTTGAGCCGATCGCGGGTCGCCGCGTCGGCGAGGTCTTCCAGGTCGAATTCGTACGTCTTGCTGACGATCAGCAGCGGCGGGGTTTCCAGCGCCAGTGCGTACTAGCGGAGCTGCACGAAAGCAGCGTCGAGATCTCTCCGTTTCCCCTTGTACTCCCACGCGAAGTGATGACGCTTCCAAACATCAGCCCAGCCATCACCACCAGTGTCCTTGCGAGCCCCCCGCTCGAAGCAGTACGACTCGCCGAACGGGTCAATGTCCGCGGGTTTGGGCTCGCCCAGCAACTCGCACAGGTCGAGGAAAGGCTGCTGCGATGCGGAGCGCTCCGTCAGCGTGGAGGTTCGCCACTTGCTGATGAACTCGTACGGGGTCATGGGCGCGCTCAGGGTAGCCCCGTCAATCCCGCAGGTAGACCCTTCCAGCCAGGCTTGCCTACCCACATCCGACGGTGACCGGCTGGGTCGCTCCAGGTAGCTCCGTCCGGATTCACGCTAGTGCCGCCGCTCAACGGGATCTGTCGATGGCTTGCTGCATCAGGGTGGGCTTCCGAGCAAGGTAGGCACCGACCCAAAACAGCAGGTTCCGCAGTTCCTTGCCAGTGCGGGCCGTTGGGTTCCCAGTTGGGCATTTCCGGCGGGAAGAGCGCCTAACTCAATCAGGCGATCGACGTTCTGGTCCGGACCGTTGTGAGTCGTCGAGGGGGCAGGGGGGGCGGGGTTGGGATGCATTCGATCCCCGCCGACACCTCGGCGCCACCTCTCGTACCGGGGGGGCAAGGAAACCCGCACCGGATGGGGAGCAGCATGAACATCTCCCCACCCCCGTCGGGGAAACCACACAAGATCGGAGCGGTTAGGCCTCCCAGGTCACGGCGGGGGCTACGGCGCCAGCCCGGAGGGCGTGGTGGGTCGGTTGTGGAGGAGTTGGGGGAGGGTTCGGGTTTGGTGTTCGAGCCATCGGGCGGCGGTCGGGGATATGTAGGAGACGTGTTCGATGGCGGTGGTGTAGATCTGGTCGAGGGTTTTAGAGGTTCGGGGTTGGCGTCGGGGTGTGTATCGGATGGGGCGGATGATGGGTTCGCAGTGTGAGATGCGGTTTCTGAGTGTGTGCAGGACGATGAGCTGGTTCTCGACTGTTTGGCGCCGGTTTTGGGGGGTTGCGCCTGGGGTGTTGAAGGCGTGGTCGAGTGCGGGGGTCCAGAAGCTTTGCTCGTAGCGGGGGCTGGTGAGGTACCGCCAGAACCCGAAGTTGAGGGCGGCTATGACTTTGCCGGGGCGGGGGTTGTGTGGTCTGTGTCCGGCTCTACTGGTGGCTTTGGCGATTGCTTTTTCGGCGTGGATGTCGAACCAGTGGTGCTTCGCCCAGTCGGGTTGGTCGAACCAGGCTTTGTGGGCCGGCCGTCGGGGGGCTTGTGCGTGGAGGGCGGTCAGCTGGTTGTGCATGGCGTTTCGGGTTAGTACTTCGACATGGTGG
Organism: bacterium; assembly: GCA_026710435.1. Taxonomy (GTDB): domain Bacteria; phylum Actinomycetota; class Acidimicrobiia; order Spongiisociales; family Spongiisociaceae; genus JAPPFW01. The sequence continues at coordinate 7,637 of JAPOQZ010000031.1, forward strand.
AGAAGCTCAGCGAAGGCGCCTGCGACTTGAGCGTTCCATGTGTAGAGAGCGACCGCAACGTCGGGGTCGGGTTCCGCGTGGAGGAAGGTAGCGAAACGTTCCGTCGAGATCAGGCGTTCGAGTCGGGCGGCGGTGATGGAGGGGGTTGTCATCGTCTTGGGCGTTTGGTATCCTTGTGGATGAAAACCCCGGTCTGGTGGCTTTGGCCACCCCCGGGGTTAAGTTATGGGCGTGGCAACCCTCCGCGGCTGCTGGGTTTGCTGTGGTGTCGCTTGGGTGTCGACTTGGTCGAAGTGGTTGGTGTAGATGTTGCGTCGGCCTGATCGGAATCGGTGGCCGGGTTTGTCGGGTCGTATGGTTCGGTGTTCCCAGGTGACGAGGTTGAAGGTGCGTAGGTTCGCTAGCCCGCGTTGGAGGGTTCGGGGTGCGAATCCGATACGTACGTGGCCTGGGGGCCGGTAGCCGTGGGGGTCGGCGAACCAGTCCAGTGTCTCGAACCATGTGGCACCACCCTGCTCGAAGCGGCCGCGGTTCTTGATCTGGGCGTAGCGGTCGGCGACCATTGCGGCTAGGTAGGCGGACACCTCCGGCGTTCCCCAGTATTTGAGCCATTGGGTGATGACCGGCCCGGATATGGTGATGTAGGAGTTGCCCTTCTTACCGTCGGGGTCGTCGAAGGGGCCGGTACCGTGATCGCGCTGCACGATGATCCCCGGGCGGCCCCGGTGGCCGGATTCCCGTCGGACGGCGCCGAGCTTCTTGGCCCTCAGCAGCGGAACGTAGGTTTCTGCTACATGTGCTTCGCGGACACGGAACTGGTATTTGCCCCTGACCCCCGGTCCGTAAGCGACACCGCGCCTAGCGCGGATCTTCGGCATTGGATATCACCTCCCTAAGGACGATGGTCGTTGTGGAGGCTTTAATGTACCGCCTGGTCGGCGCTTCGCCGAGGGCCTGTCATCGTGTTGGGCGTCACGCACGCGTATCTACCTTGTTCATTCCCTGTAGTCGGTTGTTCATGTAGTTACGCCCAAGTCGCGGTCAGCTTTCGGACTGGCGTGGTGGCATCTTGTAGCCAAAGTTGGTGATAGCATCAGAACGGGCGAAGGTCTTGCAGTTTCTGGGGTGGTCAGGCTGTCGAGGTCGTCGCCGGAGCTTCCCGGCCCTCGGGCGGGTTTTGGCTCGTTTCCGGTGGGAACGGTCAGGTCCTCGACCCGTCGAACTTGAGGAGCGAGAGGGCGGACGAACCAACCGCACCGCGTATCCGCCGGCCTTCTTGGTATGGAGCCCGCAGTAGCCATGACTCCTTGGGATGATTAGCGGATAGCGCCTCAGCAATTCGGTTGTTGTAATAGGAAGAGTCGAGGTGAAGGTACCGTGAACACAGCGTCGGCCACACCGGGCGCCACGGCCATTCGGATGAGTTTCGTCATTGCTCCTCCCAACCGACCGGACGGCCCGCGGCGTAGTTGGCCAGCAGTTCCGCCGCCGTTTCTAGACCATCCGGACGGTCCCACTCGATCTGCCGCCTCACTATCCGGTACACCCAGTGTTTCCGACAGTAGAAGGCGCCGGGAACATCCGCCTTCGGGTTGGGGCATGGTCCGTGGTTGGGTTGACCCGTCCGCATCCGCGGCAATAGTCGTCCGTGTAAGGGTCGGTCATGTCGGTTTCCTCCGCTCTCGGGTCGTGTTGGATTCGCATCGCTGACGGCGTGGTCGGCTACTGAGCGATCCCATGGCCAAGGCAATTATTGCGACACGGTACTTGTCACGATGGTCGTCTAGGCTGCCACCGTCCCGGGTGGGTTGCTGGTCCTTGGTGGGTGCCTCCTCGACGGGCGGGTCCTGGTCCGGGCGCCGTGGTCCGGTCCGGTGGGGTCCCGGGCCGGGTGATCGCCGGCGGATCCGCCTGGTGCTGGTGGGCGGTCCGGTCCGGGCGCCGTGCTCCGGGGTGGTGTTGGTCCGGGGTGGTGCCCGCGCCTCCTCGACCTCCGCCGTGGTCCGGGCGGTGGTGCTCCGGGCGGCGTGGTCCTACCTCCGGGGCTGGCCGCCGGTGGGCGGTGGTGGTCCGGTCCGGGCGGGGTCCGGGACTAGGGGTGGTCTGGGGTCGGCGGTTCTTTCTCGGGTTCCCCGAATATGGGTATTCCTCTCCGGGCTGCGTCGGTGACTATCCAATCGGGGAGGGCCTCGATGATCTCCTCCTCGGGTGGGGTGAACAGGCCGGGGTTCGCCGGATCGGGGTCGAGCTTGTCCAGCGCATCAAAGATGTGCTCCTGGAGGCGGTCCTCGACGAGGGGTGTGGCTATCCCTTCGGTGATGCTCCGAACGATCCCGGCGAGGTCCCTTCCGTGGGGGGTTTCGGGTTGGAACCCGTCGAGGCGGTGGGCGATCTGGTCGAGTGAGTGAACCGCCCCGGTTACCCCGGAGACTCGATTAGTTGGGAGATAATGGAGTCATGGGTAGACCGATCACATATTCACCAGAGGTCCGGGAGCGGGCTGTCCGGTTGGTGTTGGAGCATCGGGGGGAGCATCGTTCTGACAGGGACGGATGTTCTGTTCGATAGCTGAGAAGTTCGGCTGCGCGTCTGAGACGCTGCGGCTGTGGGTTCGCCGAGCTGAGCGGGATCAGGGTCTGCGGCCCGGGTTGAGGTCCGATGAGCAGACAGAGTTGGTCGAGTTGCGCCGGGAGGTTCGGGAGTTGCGGCGGGCGAATGAGGTCTTGCGGAAAGCGTCTGCGTATTTCGCGCAGGCGGAGGTGTTCGACCGCGGAGGGCGCAGATGACCGCCTTCGTGGATGAGCACCGCCAGGAGTTCGGGGTCGAACCTGTTCTGTGCTGAGGTGCCGATCGCCCCGTCCACCTCTTTGCGAGCACAAACGCCGCGAACGCGAACCTGAGCGGTGCTCCGCCCGGTCCCGGCGTGACGGGGAGCTGCGACCTCAGATCCGGAGGGTGTGGGAGTGCGAGGTTCGGGATGTAGTTCGGAGCCCGCAAGGTATGGCGCCAGCTTCACCGTGAAGGGGTCGAGGTGGCCCGCTGCACGGCTGATGCGTCTCATGCGCCTAGAAGGCCTGAAAGGCGTGGTCAGAGGCGAAAAGAAGCGAACGACCATCCCCAGCGAGGACGGGGCGAGGCCGGCTGATCTGGTAGACCGCAGCTTCGAAGCGGACCGTCCGGACCGGCTGTGGTTAGCCGACCTGGAGCGCCACGAGGCGTTTTCTAACCGTGCGGTGGTGAAAGGACACCGCTTCGTGTCCGTCGCAGCGGACACGTTGAAGCTGAGGGCAGCCTGAGCCCCGGGAACAGGGGTAAGGGTGGGAAGCAGCCCTGACAACGACGGGACGGACCAGTACTGCCAGATGGTTCGGGTCCGGCTAGC
>JAPOQZ010000030.1 GCA_026710435.1 bacterium
ACAATGGTAGATAGCCGTATACACCAGCGGTTCGTTTCCGGCGTCGAGCGGACCGTGGCAGGGTTCATACTGTCCGGAACCGGCCCGCACAGGGGATAGAAGGTCGCGTCCGTGACCCTCGGAGGTGGCGGCGGGGGTGGGAAACCCAAGGAAAGAGGCACCTTCCCGCGGTTTTCGCGTTCTCGGGGTTCGGTGGGGTGGAGGTGTAGCCCGCTCTTCTGTGACGAACTTCCGGCTCGGGACAGTAGCGGCTGCCGACCGGCTCACCCCGCACAGGTCACCAACTCACGAGGGGGTTGAACCTGTCACACCCCTGGTGCACTCTGGGTTATCACCAAGCACCAGGCGGTGCCGAACCGGACGTCAGCCGGACCGCCCGAGGGTCATCTTCCGGAACCGAATCGCCCGTCACGGGAGCGGAGGAGCGCGTTCCGGCCCCAGGACAGGCGGTGGTGGGGGAGGGCCCGGCGGGGGCGAAGGCACGCGGGGTTTTCGCGACCTCAGGGCCGAACCGGAGCCGACATCCGACGATCCCGCGATCCGTCGCTACTCGCGCTCCTCATCCCGCGAGTATCCGCCTCGTGTTCTCCACCATGAACTGGTCAAGCAGTGCGGGGTCGAGGCCCATCGCGTCGATCATCCCGGGTACCACCGAGCGGAGATACCCGTAGCCGAATCCACCATACGCGGTCAGCTGGATGCGGGTGCACACGTCGTGGCTGACGAGCAGTTGCCCCGCGTAACCCTCGTCCGCCAAGCGGGACAGAGCGGTCAACCGCTGCGGGTCGGTTGGGAAATGGAGATACCACTCGTGGGGCCACCATGTGGAACCGAAGAAGTCGAACTCCACGTTGATGCCTCGTTCCAGAGTCCGCCGGTGCAAGGTGAGATCCCGGATATCGAAGTCCATGTGGCAGAACACCACCCGCTCCCAGTCCGGCTCCACGCGGTCCAGAACCTCATGGGCGTGCTCGGCGATCGGCACCTCCATCAGGTGCACGAACAGCGGTGCGCCCGTCGCACGGTGCGCCAGCACCGCGGCCTCAAGTGTCTTGAGTTCGCCGGGATGGACCGGCGAGAACAGGCCGATCTCGCCTATCACACCCGCCCTGATCCCGGTGTCGCCGATACCCTCCGTGAGATCGCGGATCATCGGCTCGGCAATCGCCTCGGGCGGTGACTCGTCGATGAACCGCCGGGTGCCAGGAGGTTGCTGGAGCCGCAGGTAATGACCCGTCCCGCAGATAATGTTCACTCCGGACTCCTCGGAGATGCGGGCCAGCCCGGCCGGATCACGGCTCAACTCGGGAGGCGTCAGGTCGACGATGGTGTCCACGCCCGCTTCCCTGGCCTTGGTCAACTCCCCGACGGGATCGCTCGACTCGTCGAGGGTGATGGTGTTCACGTTGCGCATCATGTCGTTGCGCAGCATGCCGAGTTGGTCCATCGTGATCGGCCTGGTGGCCTCGGAGTCGCTGGCCGGGAAGGCGTACGACATCGAGATCAGGATGTGCTCGTGGGATAGCGCAACGCCGAGCCTCGAGCCATCGACCGGACCCGTGACGGTCATCACCTGTGCCATCGTCCTCCAGTCTAGAAGGCCGTAGGCTTGCCGGGAGGAAGACTCCGTACAGGAGAATTGTCGCCCAGAATCGATAACAACTCCACCTACCTCAATATAAGTTGAAGTAACTTAGTGCTAGTATTGGACGATGACCCACAAGAAGCCACGAAAGCGAAGCAGAAGGCCCTACGAAGTGATCAACCAGAGTGGGGTAATACCCAGGAACGCACCGCCCCCTCCCCGGGTGGTATCCAAACGACCACCGCTACCCCGCCCGAAGAGCAGGGGCTAATACTTGCCCAATACGTTGGCCGGGTTGTCGATCTCGGTTGCGATCCTCATCCCGGGTTATGTCCACTTCGCGATTCGACGCAACCTGGCCCCGGCAAAGCATCTCTCCAGGGCAATGGAGAGCATGAGTCTGGTCGTCGTCGCGGTGGTTGCGAACATGCTGACTCTGGCGTTCCTGACCCCGATCTTGCAGCTTCCACCGATCCACGGTCGTGCCCCCGACCTTGCTCAGCTATTGCGCGACCCGGGCGGATACATACTTCTGAATAACACCAGGCTCCTATACGTTCTAGGTTGGACAACCCTCTTCGTGCTTCTGGCGTCGGGACTCTCCGTTGCGTTCGCATATCGCGTCGGTCCGCTGAGCTACCTCTCGAGACCCTTAGCACCTGCTCTTGGTCAATACACCGACTGGCACCACGTCTTCGAGACCAACGTGCCCGGAGGATCGGATCACACTCACCTCATCTGTGAGCTCGTCGACGGAGGCTATGCAGCCGGTGACCTGGCTTGGTACAGCGCCGAATCGCAGGCAACTCCGGACCGTGATCTGGTACTCGCGCCACCCTTGCAGGTGTGGAGACCCGACCGACCGGATAGCGAAGTCTTGCAAGAGGGACGACTCGTCCTCTCCGCCCGAGACATCCGACGGATCTACGTCTCCTACGTCTCCGATCAGCGATGACGAATCCTCTCATCGACGAGGTGACCCTAAAACAGATAGAACAGCGGGTGCTCTGGCTCGCTGTGCGGATGGTCGACTACGTCAACCAGGACCGCAGCACCGAGATCAAGGTGGGAGGCCACCAGGCTTCGTCGGCTTCGCTCGTGTCGGTCATGGCGGCCCTGTGGTTCAGCCACATAGGCGGCGACGACAAAGTGGCGGTCAAGCCCCACGCCTCGCCCGTGTACCACGCCATCAAGTACCTGACCGGCGAGTTGGACCGCTCCTACCTCACCCGGCTGCGGCGGCTCGGGGGGTTGCAGGCCTACCCCTCGCGCACCAAGGATCCCGACGTGGCCGACTTCTCGACCGGCTCCGTCGGCCTGGGTGCAGTGGCCCCCTTGTTCTCGGCGGCCACCCGCCGCTACCTGGAGACCAAGTTCGGTCGGCGCGACCCGGCCCGGTTCATTGCCCTGGTGGGCGACGCCGAACTCGACGAGGGCAACGTCTGGGAGGCGATAGCGGAACCGGCCCTCGCCGGTCTGGGCAACGTCATGCTGGTGGTGGACGCCAACCGGCAGAGCCTCGACCGGGTCGTGCCCGACATAGCGGTGGGACGGATGGCCGACGCCTTCGCCGCGGCCGGATGGCACGTCACCCAGGCCAAGTACGGAAGGCGCCTCCAGCGAATGTTCGACCGGCCCGGTGGCAGGGCGCTGAAGCGACACATAGACGGGATGTCCAACGAGCATTACCAGAGCCTGTTCCGCCTCCACGGCTCCGACCTGCGGCGCCAGTTCCTCGACGGAGCCGACCGGGGCACCGCCGAGTCGATCGCCGTTGTCATCGACAGGGACCTCCCCTCGGTCGTGCACGATCTCGGTGGCCACGATCTGGTGGAGCTCGTCAGGTGCTTCCGGGAGTGCGACGCGGAGAGGGACCGGCCGAGCATCGTATTCGCGTACACGGTCAAGGGCTACGACCTCCCGTTCGCGGGTGACCCGCTCAACCATGCGGCCCTTCTCAGCCCGGCCCAGATCGACGATCTCAGATCCCGAGTGGGCTTGACCCCCGAGACAGAATGGGACCGCTTCGATCCGGACACCCCCGCCGGCCGGGTGTGCGAGGGAGTGGGCAGCGAGATCAACAACCTGCCGACTCCTCCCCGACCCGTCCTGTCCCTGCCGGCCACCATCGGGACGTTCGGCGGCCCGGGTGCAACGGCCCGGCCGGTCTCCACCCAGGACGCCTTCGGGAGGGTGCTGGTGAGGCTTGCCGATGTCGACGGGGTGGCCGGACGGCTGGTGACCACGTCGCCGGACGTGGCGATCTCGACGAACCTCGGAGGATGGATCAACAAGGTCGGGGTCTTCTCCCCCGAGCACCGGCCCGACTACTCGGCCACCGAGACACTGTTGCGCTGGAAGCCGGGCCCGGAGGGCCAACACATCGAGCTGGGAATCTCCGAGATGAACCTGTTCATGCTGCTGGGCCAGTTGGGTCTCGCTCACGACCACCACGGCGAGATGCTGCTGCCCATCGGCACCGTATACGACCCGTTCGTACTGAGAGGCCTCGACGCCTTCGTCTACGGCACCTACAACGGCAGCCGGTTCGTGGTGGTCGGCACCCCCTCCGGCATCACCCTGGCCCCTGAGGGCGGCGCCCACCAGTCCACGATCACCCCGTCCGTGGGAATGGAACTACCCGGCGTCGAGTTCGTGGAGCCGGCGTACGCCCGGAGCCTGGAATGGTTGCTGATCGACTCCCTCCACCGCTTGTCGGATCCGGGGGGCGCGACCACCTACCTCCGGCTCGGCACCCGTCCCATCGACCAGCAGCCTTTCCTCCGAGCCTTGGAGTCGGTGGGCGAGGACCGCCTGCAGGCAGACGTGGTGGCCGGGGGCTACCGGCTGCGAGGCGCGGGCGATCCGGCCCTGGTCCCCGTCGTTCTCGCCGGGAGCGGCTCGGTGATGCCCGAAGTGCTGGCAGCCGCGGACGAACTGGAGGAAGAAGGGGTCGGCGCCACTGTGATCTCGATCACCAGCCTCGACCGCCTGTACACCGGTTGGATCCGCACGCTGAAGGACTCCCGGTCGCGGCTGGTGCGACCGCAGGACGACCATCACCTGGCCAGGCTCATCCCTCCCGAGCTTCGGCAGGCACCCATCGTCACCGTCCACGACGCCGCCTCCCATGCGATGGCCTGGCTGGGATCCGTCTACGGGCAGCGGGTGGTGCCGGTCGGGGTTGACGACTTCGGCGAGTCGGGAACCATCGCCGAACTCTACGAGCGCTTCGGGTTGCGGCCCGACCAAGTGGTCAACAGCGCGCTGGTCGCCCTGTCCGCCAACGGCGATATCTAACCCCGATTAAGAGGTCCAAGCGGAGCTTCTTCCCCTTGCGGCGGACCTTCATTCAGCAAAAGACCGGCCGAGTTGCGACGCCGGGTCCGCTCGCTGGGTTTGTCTCCACTAGGGACCGGACGGCGCTGTTGCTGTACTTCCTTGCTCTGACCAAGGCCAGCCAAGAACCCTGGGATGTGTCCCTCTACTCGGCGGTGTGGGCTCGTGCGCTAGGACTGTCCGACCCGAGGGGATCGTCCGCACGTGGACGTGTTTCTAAGGCTTGGGGCCGTCTCGTCGACCGTCAACTCGTCACCCGAGCCCGCCGCAGCCGCATGGCCGTGTTCACCCTGCTCTGCGAGGACGGTTCCGGCGATCCGTACACCCGCCCCAGAGCCGCCTTCGTCAAAGTCCCCCACGAACTATGGACCAAAGGCCCCGAACCGCAGGCCACCGGAACGCCGGCCAGGTGGTTCGAGGTGCTCACCCTGCCCGAGCTGACGTTTCTGGTCATCGGGTTGACCAATCTGGACTTCTTCCCCTTGCCCGTCGAGCGAGGCCCTGACTACTACGGGATCTCGGCGGACACCCTGCTCAGAGGATCACGCGGTCTACGCCACCGCGGACTCCTCACGGTGCGAAAACAGCGGATCACCGCGCCGCTCACACGTGAGGGGATCTCCTGGGAGAACCGTTACACCCTCAACCCGCCCTTCGGTCCCCGGGGACGGATCAGTACCGCCACCGCTGCGTACCAATGACCGTCCACGCCTTCGTCGACGAATCGCAACGAGGCCGCCTCTACCTGGTCTGTGTGGTCTTGGTCGACCCCGGTGACCTGCCCGCCGTCCGGGTGGAACTGCGGACCATGCTGATGCGAGGCCAGCGGCGGCTACACTTCGTCAACGAGAGTGCCCACCGTCGGCGGGGGCTGCTCGCGGCGATGTCCAAACTCCCCGTCCGCGCCCGGGTGTACACCTCAACCAAAAAAGAACCCCTCGCTCGCCGGCACGCTCTGGCAGCGGTACTGACCGACTCGAGAGCCACCGACATAGGACGGATCGTTATCGAACGGCGAGAGACCGGCCAAGACACCCAAGAACGCAGCCAGATCGCAGCGGCCATCCGAGCCGGTAACGCACCAGCCGCTCTCTCCTACCAACACCTACCAGGCTACAACGAACCCCTACTATGGGTAGCCGATGCCGTAGCGTGGTCATACGGAGCCCAGGGCAGGTGGCGGTCCCGAGTCAGCGGGATCCTCGAATACGTCCGAGACGTTGACCAACGCTGACCCCAAACGCGCGAAAGTCCGGCCACTCACCGTCCGGGGAGGTACCGAACTCCGCTTCCGCGGGCTACTGCCCACAGCCACACCAGTATACCACCGATAACCCGTTATCTCTGGTAACGGTCTGTTTGAAACCACCGATCGTGGAGGAGTACCGGTTACCGTGACCACAGCCTGCCCTCCGGCTCGTTAGCGAAACTGATGGACCCTAGCCCACTGTCGTCATGTACGGTCGGAGCCAATAATCAACAGATTTGCCTTCCCCGCCGCGGAGGCGTACATCTGATAGGAGCGGAGACATCCAAGTGACAGATGATGGACCTGCCAGGTCGCGATGCGATCCGGTGCTTTCTGGCGCTGACCGGGAGGTGACTGTGTCGATCGGCTGGCCGTCGTTATAGAGGCAGCGCATCGCGTCGATGATCTTCTGGTGGGTGGGCACGTAGAAATCGGCCGACCCGAGCTGGTCCAACACGTCGTCCGCTGCCTGGGCGGAGCGCAGCAGCGCGCCGATCACTGATTCTTCTGCTTCTGTGCTGTGGGGAGGCGCCGCCAGCCGCCGCGTTTGTGGGTTGTGGAGCGGCTGGGCCGGGCGGGACTGTTGGTATGCCAGGGTCATCTTCGGGTCCTCCTCTTCTATTCGTCGCTGCTGTTGTTGTGGTCTGGTTGTGTGGTGAGTCGGTGGCTGAGGCGGTTGGCGAGGGCTGCTAGGCGGGGTGTGCCTTCTGCGGCTATTCGGGTGAACACACTGCTGAGGTGCGGGCCGGGGTGGGGGTCGTGGCTCTTGAATCGGTGGTGGGGGTATCTGACCCCGGCGAGGGAGCTGCTGCCAGAAGCGACCGTGACCGTAGATGCGCTTTGCACATGGTCCGGCTTGCCAATCAGGTCGTCACCGAAGTCCGCCAACGCACCCAACAAGACGTGTGTGGCCATCGGGGCCGCAAGGGCGATCCGCTCTACGATATCCGCCGGCTGCTGCTCGTCGGCGAAGAACGGCTCAGCGGCTCCGCCCGCCGTCGCATCGACACAGCCTTGGCGCATCGGGACGGGGACCGCTACGACGAAGTCGCCTGCGCCTGGGTAGCCAAAGAACTCTCCTCCGCCAGGTCTACGCCGCCGAGAACCTCGGAATAGCGCGCCGGCGGTTGGAAGCGTTCCACGGCTGGGCCGAGACAGTTGACGTGCCCGAAGTCGATCGCCTGTCCCGGACGCTGCGGACCTGGGAGGAAGAGACCCTCAACTATCACCGTACCGGTGCTACCAACAGATGTGACTGAAGCTGTCAACCTGGTCATCGAAAAGACCCGTCGTCTAGGACACAGTTTCCGTAACTGGGACAACTACCGGCTAAGGCTCCTACTCCACTGTAGAGTCACCTGGTATACTGCGCCTGCCAAACGACTACGAGGCCGCAAACCCCCTTAGCCGCGTAGAGCCCCCAACCCATCTGCGGTGGGAGCGCATTCCGCATGGCATGCATTTCCCCACACTGTCGCTCCGACGCAATAAGCAGTTGCCGAAGCGGTTACCTTGCGAATCTGACCCGTGCTTGCCCAGTCAGCGTTGTTGCCAATGGCCTCCTATATAGCTCACGATATGGGGTCCTTCTAACATACGAGTAGTGTTGTTCATCCGGACGTAGAAGCAGTTGTCACCCTTGGTCGTCTTGGCGTAGACCGGTGAGGGTGAGGGCTCTACGTCGATCAGGCATACAACTTTGGAGCCCACCGGTTCGATCCGTAGCCGCACATGAGCACCAACGATTCCCGCGTCGATCGTATTCACCAGCAGTGTGGTTAGCCAGTTCTGATAACCATCGAGGTCTTGATTCTTGTAGTCAAGATCAGGTTGCAACCCGAGGATATCACCGTCGTCGGCGATCCCGATACCGAGGGTTCCACCACTCGTGTTCAGGAAGGCTGCAACAGTCTTGACTATGCCCTCATTAATGACCCTCTCCGGAGCGTCGTTGTCCATCGCAACCCGAGCCGTCTTCTTAAACTCGACACGCTGCGTCTCCATGGATCCGAGTAGCTCTGACAGCGTCGGCAGCTTCTCATTACGGAGTCGCCCATCAACATACACTGTGTTGGAACCCGAGTGTTCGAATCCTGGCTTGACCACATCAGTACGGACACGAACCATGGAGGCCGCACAATTGAGCACCTTATCCAGAGCAGTTAGACGCAGATCACGATCATTGAGACATTCCAGCACGACGGAACATCCGGCACCAGCGAGCTGGTTGTTGACTTCAATAATCTGCGCCGGGTCGTCCATTCTATCATGCTCCGAACCCAGATAGTGGAACGCTGTGACTGCGAGCAGATCACAAAGCCAGTCATCGATGATCACTGAGCGAGTATCGGCAAACTTCTTACCCCACCTGCGGGACGGTTCGTCAATCGGAGTAAGCTCGTGGGCCAACGCTGTCGCAATACTGAAGGCCCAGAAGTCAAGTTGTCGACGGAACGGTGCCCGCTCCAAAGTGGTGGTCTGGTGTTGTAGGACATGCCGCTGCACATCGTCCCTAGAGTCCTGTGGAAGACGAAGCGTGTGCGCTTTTTGGGTGAGCAGCTGAGCGAAGTGAGCCACTGTCTTCTCCTTTCAGCCCTGCCGTCTAGTCCATCCAGGACTCGATGCTTGTCCGATACGTTCACAGACTTCGCAGTACTCCCGCGGACCACAACAGCACAGGATAGCTACCTGCCCGTCTTCTACTCGGTTAAGGACATCACCTCCTTCACCAGCAGCGATGGAGTCCCATTGAGCGGTGAGTGTGTATGTTGCCCCGGCGTGTTGGGTGACCGTCTCCACCTCACTAGTAGCTTCGAGGTCCGAATTATTGAGTAGCAGAATCGGCTGGCGGGAGTGGCTCGATGTTACGCGCAAGGTATTACGTCTAACTGTCCCGGACATAACATTCAGTAGTGAATCTGCGATGAGTGGAGCACGAGTATCAGATTCGTCACAGAGTGCAAGCACAAATGAGAGGGCAAGCACACGACGCGATGCGCCGTTGATCTCAACCGGAGGCATAGCGCGGCCACGCCCATTGAGAGCGTATATCTCAAAGCGGTCCGGCCTATCTTCGACAGTTCGAACGCCGACCTCCACGATCATTCGGAGGTTGGATCTAATACGCTGATTCGCAGCGAAGTCCTCGTCCGATACATTCGCGGCCATCTGGTGAAACAGTAAGTTCATTTTCTCGGATAGATCCTTGACCTGCTGATCTTGAATAACTGAATAGGCCTGGTCAAGCACATCCACTACGAAGCATGCCATATCCTCCGCGGCACGATGATCAGCTGCAGCGCGAACGTTTCGTTGGCGCTGTGAGATCTTCTTCTCGAGCGGCCCTATTTGCTCGTTAAGTTGTTGGACGAGATACACATATCGATCCAGCTGTGATGTCGTGTTGTCACATTGCGTACGGACAGCCGCTATCTCGTCGCGTACAAGATCGATCTTTGCTTCGTCAATCTGATCGAGTTTGCGATCAATCTCCTTCCGCTCCGTCTTTAGCTCGGAAAGCCTCTGATCACAAACCGCAAGGTCGGCTGCATGGGCACTTCGTGTATCGTTCCAGGTCGAACGTACCGCCACATCATCAAGTGTGAGAGCAGCCTGGTAGAGATGATAAAGGTAGTCAGCTCGCACGGCATCACGTTCGGTCTCGACAACTAGTTCAGACACAGTACTCCGGAATACCCCGTCCAGGAGATTCTGTCCACAAACACATCGCCCAGCTTCTAGCAGACTGCGAACAAATGGCAGGTGAGCGAGAGGAATCCGACCTTGCTCATACAACGGCTTGAGGAAGCGGCGTGTCTTTAGGATAGCTTCTGAACTCAATGATACTAGAAGATCCCGTGACTCGAGGTTACCAGCCAGGGTCACAAGGCGACTATCGCGGTCATGCCTCTCCCGTTGCAGCTCCGCTCGGTTGCGTTGGAGTTGGTCTCTGAGCGCGTCGTAGGCACCTAAACGGCCAATTTCGGTTTCGAGTTCTGACTGAAGCACATCGAGCGTATCTGCCAATTCCGCTTGGCGGTCCTTTTGCTCCTGTATCGCATCATCTAACTCATCCTTGTCGACACGAGCGCGATCTAGTTCCTCTTGTAACTCACTTAGATCGTGGTCGCCAACAGCCTTAGTTGCCTTCTTGGAGAACTCCCTAGCGATTCTGCCTACCCTAGTCTTAGCACTCTTGAATACATCTAAACCCAGCAGGCTATTAATGGCATGACTAGTCTTCTGTTGATACTCTTGACGAGATATGGTCCTATTCTCGTCACTGCCACCAACAAAGTCAGCAGCTTCGTCCGCGTCCATGATGAAGAAGTCGCGTAGGTCCCACGGGAGAAGCTCCATTATCACCGCGTCCGGATGTCTCTCGTGACTTCCCCATTTACCGCCAGCATCTCTAACCATGAGAGTTACTCTCTCGTCCACACGGTGGAAATCAGGCGCGTTCTCACTAGCATTAGGTTTTCCGATAGTGCGGACGGTCCGGTCGAGCCTATATAGCAGCGGTGGAGATCCGGTGGCGGCGTAGTTACGGCTCGATCCGTCAGTTTCAAACTCCAGGGATACTCGCGTCTTAACATCAGGAGCAAGCGGGTTCCATGACGCCGGATGGAGCGAGTACCGATACGAACTACCTGGAAGTCCTTTCTCGCCGTACATGCCCCAACGAATAGCGCGTAAGAGAGTTGTCTTGCCGTTAGCGTTCTCCGCTCGTATGACAGTCAGGGGCCGGTGAGGATCGAAGGAAGGTTCGATCGTGAGATCATTGAAGCAGACAAAATTCCTGACTTCGATGCGGCGAAGCGTCAGCACGATGTCGGTTTCCTGTTCCGTGCGTGCGTCTTGGCAGCCTGGTTGATCGCATCAGTTATCAGCTTATTGACGGCGAGTGGCTTAACGCGATTCCGGTCTTCGAGATCTACAATCTCCATGACCAATGCCGCGAGGTCATTGGCTACTATGCCGTGTTCTCGCTCAACTCGTTCAGTGTGCCGAGTTATCTCAAGGTAGATTCGGTCGTAGTTGCTTACCACGGCGTACCTCTCGGCGTGGACGGAGCGATCAGATGGTCGCCAGCGGATTCTAGGATAGCTGAGTACTCGGCTGCTGGTGACGGCCAATAAGCAGTCTTGATCCCCTCAAGCTGTGTGAGAGTACCGCTAACATCTGAAAAGTTGTCAGCGTGGGCGGCGAAGGCGAGGGCTCGGGATAACTCGCCTTGCACGATCCGCCGGAGATCGGTGTCAGACTGGTGGGTCCGCCGAACAAGCGATGTGGGGGGTAAAGCCAGGAAATCGTGGAGGACCGCATATGGCTTCTCTGGGTGTAGACGCAGGATACGACCACGGCGCTGGACCCATTCCCGTTCGACTGTGGACGAGGCGACGAGAAACGCCTCGCGAATGCTGGGTATGTCGATTCCTTCGTCGAGTACCTTTTTGGCGAGAAGAACCTGGTATCCACCGGCCGCGAAATCGCGGAGAGTGTCGTTGAGCAGGCGGGTGTTGCGTGTCGTTTCCTGGGTAACTGGCGCCCATCGTATTTCTAGCTCATTGAGAATCTCCGCAATGCCCTCAAACTGGGCCGGGTTCTTCGCGGACGCGTATACGAGCGCATGCTCAAGTGTCCGAGGGCCTCGGCGGTGGAGTACGGCTCGTAGCAGAGGTAGTTTCGCCTCGGCAGTCTCAATGATTCTACGTCTCCTGATAAGAAGGCTCGTTAGCCCAGTATTGTCGTCGCCGTTGTCGACTAACCGTGCCAAGCGGCCTATCTTGTTGGTCAGGTCGCGGAATGTGTCTAGTTCGTCGCGCTCGAGTACGCCAGCATGGACGTGGTAGGCGTAGGGGGTGAGACAGAATCCGATGGCTCGCTCAAGTCCGAACCTGTACACCGGTGGACCGAAAAACTCGAATATCTCTTCGGTGCCGTCAGGGTCGTACTGTCGCTCCGGGGTCGCCGACAGAGCGAGCCGCCGTTCGAAGAACTCTGGTTTGTTCGCCACGAATCCCTTCGCGCCGAGGGTGTGGGCTTCGTCGCCTATGAGTATTGACGATATCCGCCTGGCGGAGGTCTCTATGCACGTGGCTACTGTCCTCTGGAAGACAGGGTTACACAGCAGATTGTTGGTCACGACAACCACGCTCGTTCCCCCTGCTCCCAAAGACCGGAACAAGTTCGTGAGGGCCACGTTGCTGTCGGCCGCAGTGGTAGGAGTCACCGCCTCAAGACCGAAATCCCGGATCTCTTTCTTCCACTGTCCAAGAAGCGGGACGGAGGGTGCCGATACAACGACCAAGAACGGTGAGCCCCTTAACCGGTCCTGCGCCCGCGTAGCACACACGAGGGCCGTAACTGTCTTACCCGCACCGGTAGCCATCGCAACCGTGCCGCGCTCTCCGGCAGCCTCCCACGCAGCAACAGCCTCTCCTTGGTGTGAATAGGCGCCTGTCCGCCACTCCAGTCCGGCCGGGATTCGAAGGCGCGCGCGGTCTGCTCGGGGTCTAGTGGCCGCGAGGCGAGCGCGAAGAACCTCGGCCGGGCTCGCAGGCGAATCAGTCAGCTGAGCCTTGCGGTAATCGCTGCTGGAGGGGGCCGATGAGGGTGCTGTTGCCACAATGCCCTCTCTGATCGCGTCGGGCATGTCCACAACTCGGTCAATGCCTAGGCTATGGCCCCGCCACCAATCTTCAAGCATTGAGGTTGCAGCGACAATGCGGCTAGGTCCGTGCGTACTCCACGACACGTCTACGTCCATGTGTTCTACTGCACCGTCGATCCCGCGACCGGTGGCGTTGGCCGATCCGCGGACTAGTACTCGGTGCTCACCGTCATCAAAAAGCCAGATCTTCGGGTGGTAGTTACACCTAGGAGTCGGAACCGCCACCCGGAGCCGCAGTTGGCCCGTTGCGACCATCCAAGCTAGACAGTCGAGAGCATGGCGGCCGAGTGCTCCAGCATCCACACGACCGTCTGTAAACACATGGGCCACCCGCCGACAAGCCTCATCGGCCGTCATCGCATGTGCCGCCTCAATCGCCTCACGTTCCTTTGGGTAAAGCACAGGAGCGACGGTGAAAGTAATCGGCTCGACCTCTCCGCGATTCAGGTAGTTGGCCAAACCGGGCGAGAGCCGCGCGATCCACCCCGCCGTAAACCATCCAAACGCCCCCCGCACGGAGGTCGCCGCTCGGAATCCAGGAATAAGAACCTTCTCTCCAATGGGATCCTCCGGAAGCCGATATAGACCGGGCTCTATATCGGCTTCCGCGGCCAGCCTGCTCATAGTCCCCGCTGTCGGTTCTTCATCCGCTGCAAGAGGTCCCGCCCTCGGTCGGATGATGCCGCGTCGCCTGCGCTCGTTTCCTTCCGGTCCCCGCCGTCGCCGGTGGCGAGGTACAACGAGACGCTTTCTCTGGCGTCGATCACAAGTAGGGCATGGTCACCCGGCCTAGCACCTAGTTCCCGGAGCGGCGCAGCGAGATACCCCACATAAGTGCCCGCTACGGAAGCGAGCGGCCATCCCACCGAAACCGGACCACACCCAGCCGGGGACGAAACCCGCACCCAAGTCCTCCCGTCAGGCCTGCAACCCAACGCTTCAACGACTTCGGGCGGCAGTCCCGTCAAGCTGTAGCCATCGAAGTAACGGGCTTCGACCTTGAATCTCCAGATTGGCCGGCCATCTGGCGTGTACCCATGGACGACATCATGGAGAGGTCGTAGCGTGATGGTCGAATCGTCAGCCAAACTGACATAGCCGTCCCGAAGCAGGAAGCGAGGCGTTGCGACATATGAACGAACACTGCTCTCGGTGACTCCGAACAGGCGAGGCAACTCTTCGACTAACCTGTCAAGCTGGGTGGCTCCACCATCCTCCTCTATCCGCTGGATGATCTCCCCGGGAATGCCATCGTACTCGTCATCTACCCACTCCTCTAGACCCCAGCGCTCCTTGTCAGCCCGCACCACTCCCGGAATAACTGACAGATGGCTACCGACACGCGCTAGCTCTATCCCGCTGACCTCTCCCACCTCTTTCCTGGTCGCGGGGCGACCAATCAACAGAAGTGCTGCTTTGACGCGGGCCTTCTTAGTGTCGCGTAGGCCGAGCCGCCCACTGAACCTGTGCAGGGCACATTGTGCTACCAACACATCCCAGTGCTCACGCAGTTTCGGGTCGTGCAGACACTCCCTTAGATTCTCCTCGTCCACGAGCCCCACCTCGTCTGCTATAGATATGGCCTCCACCTTGAGAGTTTCGACGGCCGAGACGGCTGACTTGTCTAGGTAGACATCATTGGATCGTCGATAACCGAGCTCTCGTACAAGGAGGCCGCGAGCCATCACAATTGTGGAGCTCCGATAGGTGTCAGAACATCCTTCATCCGGAAACACAGATGTAAGGCACCGCTCAACATCACTTACCGCTGGAACAGGACCAAGCTGCTGGTGCAGCGTGATAGCGATGGCACCTAACCACCAACCCGTGTCACAGCCATCTGTCGAGGGGTGCAACCACTTGCTCACTACTATCTTTTGAATCTGCCGGATTCGTTCTCGTGTAAGGCTAACCTGCTGTCCCACCTCCTCTAAGGTCAACGGATCCCGAGCAGCTACACGAGAATCGAACACATGCCGCTCGACTGGCGTTAGGAATGCTAAGAACTTCTGTAAGGAATCAAGCACCTCTGTGGCCATTGTTGCCCCCGACACGAGCCTCGCGATAGGCACCTGATCGAAACGGTCTTCCAATCCCAATGCCGACATCAATGCTCCCAGATCGGACTCTAGTGCGTTGGCAAGTGTGCGCGCTCCGTGAAACTCGGCCGACACGGTGAGCAGCTTCCGAAGGGCGCCGTTGGCATTCTGCCAGTCAAAGGTCGAATACTCGGATGACCCAGCAGTCTGCGAGTCCGACATCCGCGAATCGACGGTCCCACTACGCGGGCCACGTTGGACTTCTCCGGTCGTCAGAGGAGCATTGTCGAGTCGGGTGACTTCGTACGTATGACGTGCAGCACTTGGCTGTACAGCTTCGGCGCTCTCCAGAACACAAAGAAGGTCAATGAGAGACAAGCGACCTAGAGCCCGTATTTCCATAAGTTCGTCAATGGTTACGCCTGATGACACACGACTGGGTTCTATATCGCTCAGATAGCGGACTAAACAATTGCGTGTTCTAGTCCTAAGAGGTAGCCTTATGACCCACGAAAGAGGCAAACCAGCCGGTATCCCTTCCAGGCCATGGGGAAACTCTAGTCCAGTAAGCCACCTCAGCAACTCCGTCCCGTCTACCCTATTGATTGATAACCGGTTCCAGAGATCGGGACCAAGGTCGGCCACAGTTACAGAACCAATATCTCGGAAGGTGTAAGGTACTGATCTTTGTGCATACTGGTCCCGATAAGCACGCGGAGCCAGAGGGCAGGGTGCTACACCCCATGGACTCGCGTGGATCGGATCGCCTAAGTATCGGCGGCCACTTCTCGTAGCGACTAGATTGGCTAATGCTACTCGCTTTGATCGTTCGTCAGGCATTCGATTATCGAGAGGCTAAGCGCACCAAGCATACCGACCGGCCTCTCCTAGAGCGAGCATACAGAGCAGGGTATGCTGTCGTCATCTTCGTCTAGGGCTTCGGCTAGGGACTCAACGAGGGGCACGTCGGTACGGGTTTGTTTGGCTCGGGCTATGGCTGCTTCGTGGCGTTCGAGGATTTGGTCGCTTCGTGATCGGAGTTCAACGAGGGTTTCGCCGCCGGACCACGTGTATTGGCGTCCTCGCATGGCGCGGTCTCCGAAGTTGGCGTCGCCGTTGACTCCGGCGTCGGTGAGGACCTTCTGTTCGATGGCGACGGCCCGCTCAAAGAGCTCGGGGTGCCGTTCGGCAAGGCCGATCCATTCAGCCTTTCGTTGGAAGAAGCAGAAGTAGCAGCCGGATCGGGTTCGCCATTCGTAGTAGGAAGGCAGGCCGATTCCGGCATCGTCGAGGATGGTCAAAACTTGACGATAATCGACTTTATCGTCGACGAACGGAAAGCGGGTTTTGATGTTGGGTTTGGTGGATACATATCCCTTGCGGTTAGACTCGTCCGCTCGGATGGCTACGTACGAGATGGCGGGTGCCTCCCCGATCCAATCCTCGATCGGTTTGATTTTCATGATTTTTGTGCACCATCGCATTTGGGGGGATGGAAGGGTGCCGCGGAAGACTTCGAACCAATGGTCGAATCCTCGTTGGGCGTTGAGCCGCACTATGGGTTTCGCGAGGATTACCTCTAGGCGGGTGAGGAATTCGTACGTTTCGGGGAGTTCAGCGCCCGTGTCGCAAAAGAAGTACTCCATATCCGGAACCTTGTCACGCATATAGACGGCAAGGGCGCTGGAGTCCTTACCTCCGGAGATACCACAGATGTGGCGGATAGTTTCATCCATGTTGGACCCATCGGTCGGGGGCATCATTCGCTGGTGTCTCATTATTGCTTCGGCGGGAGGGTAGTAGCCGCTCGCCGAGAAGGGCGAGTAGGGCGTGTTGTGTTCGCTGGGGTGAGCCCGTGAACTCCGTCAGCCGCTCGATGAACCCGTCGAGAGCGTCATCGAACCGATCGCGTTCGTCATAGTCGACGCTAACGAGGCGGACGTCTTCTCTACCGTCGTGGCGGGTGAACGTGACACGGAACGCGTCGAACGGCCCTCCTCCGTGGGCGCGGTGCTGGGCGTGAAGGGCGACGAGCCGGCGGAAGGCTGCCACCTGGTGGGGGAGTTCATGCTCGAACCGTCGGAGGTCGTCGTCGCGCCACTCGGCCGGTGCTTTTTGTGTAACTACGGTGGCGACCGTCTTGATCCAGTCGGTGTCGGACTCTAGGTGGGGATTAGCGAGTGTGAGCACGAATGCGCGAACGCTGGGATCCAGGACCTCGTCAGCCAAGGCTGCAGCCTGGCCGGAGATCGCAAGCCGAGACGTTTCGGCGGCCGCTGTCAGGAGTTTCTCATGGAGTTGGTTGAGGAGGCTGGAGTAGGCGGATTCGAGTTCTTCCATCACCTCGGCAACGGCCTTGGCATAGGCGTGGGAATGTCGGTAGGTGTCAGCGTCGGCTGGGACCGGTACGAAACCGAGGACTTCGGGCAGGCTGGTGAACAAGAGGTGGTCCGGCTCGACCGCTTCTACTAGCACATCTCTTGCGGCGCGGGTCGCCGACGTTAGGTTCTGGGTTCGGTGGGTGTAGTTGTCGAGGCCTCTGATCCGGGTGACTAGATCACCGACGATCGCGAGAACGTTACCCACCCGGTGTTTCCGAAACCTCGGCTTGACGCCGAGATGAGCAGCGAGTTCGTCGATGATTTGTCGGCGTGCTCCAGATGTGTTTGCGAAGTGTTTGATGTCGAAATGGGCTGGGTTGCGAACCATCCGCTGTGACAGTTCAGATGTGAGGAGTGGCTTGAATGTGCCGTGTTCATAGATAGCGATTTCGTCGGAGTAGGCCAAGAGACCGGCTGTGAGGAAGACAGGCACGACTGCGGTTTTCATACCGATTGGAGGCGATTGCAGAATCGCGTAGATGTCGCGCAGGTTGATGCGACGTGTCTTCGCACGTCTGAACTCGTCAACGAGCATGTCCCAAGCGGGTCTAAGGGACCCCTCGCTTGGGCTTCTGAATGTCATGGTGTGATTGCGATCATCGAAGCTGTGTAGACCGCTGTGTTTGAGGAACGCCTCGTACATGGCCACTTCGGGGCCATAACCAGACAGACCGAGGTCGGTGCTGTCTCCGTTGTTGATCATCGCTTCGAGGACGATGCGGCGTGCCTTGGCTCCCTGGGACGTCAGAGAGGTTCGGTTGAGCATCTCGTTGCGGACAACGGGAGTAGACGAGTAGGCGTGGTCCGCGGCCTGCGAAAGCGGCGCTGAACCCCGACCCTTGGTCAGTTCGGTGTCGGTCTGGTCCCCCTTCAGAAGTAGCCATCGGCAGTTGTCAGCGTCAAAGGTCTCCGATAGTGCTCGGTCGAGGATGGCACGTGTTTGGGCGAGCCTTTCGCCTAGTTCCCGGCGGGCTACCCAATCGTCGGTGACGGCTGAGTCTTGTAGCGCGAGGTTGACGGCAGCAACCTCTCTTGCAGCGGCCTCGAGGGCTGTGAGGTCTCTCGGGATCGCGGCGACGACCGGTCGTGCGAAGTGCGCCATAGAGTGTGCGAGGGTGGGCACTTCTGAGGGGGTGTCGACAATGAGCAGTACCTCGCCGTCGTGGTCGGAGTCTGGGCCCGGTGGTTTGGCAACTTCGGTTCCGGACGCGTACCTCCGTTTGAAGACTCGCAGTGTCTGGTTCTCGGCACTGTGGCGGGCTGCAACTACCGCCGAGGGCGTATCGATGTCGGATAGGATCTCTACGAGTGGCGGTCGCTCCACCTGGCGGCGAGCGGTGTCGAGACGACGGCGGATGTCCAAATCGGTTCCCTGCCAGATGCGATACTCATCCGCGAAGTCTCGGTAGGTGACGATGCCCGCAGCCTCGAGTCGGGCCAGGGTCTGGTCTACTCCATTGTCAGTAAGCGAGAGAACAGGTCGCGATGCCCTGATTGTTCCGCCCGTAGAGACCAAGTTGAGTACCGCGATTGCCTTGACAAGGCGGTCTTCTGCTGGAGAGAGACCATGGGAATCGCGGATCCGGACGGCTACTTCAGTCCAACGGCTTGAGTGCTGTGCACCAACACCGCTTGAAACAAAGTAGTCATAGACCCTCGCGAGCCCAACCGACGGTAGATGAGCCCCAGCCTTCCACTCCTGGGAGGCAAGGAATGATGAAGCACCTGCCGGGTCAGGTCCTGCGAGGAAAGAAAAGAGTGTCCTTTCGTGTTGCCCGTAGCGGCTGCACAACTCAGGAAGCACGAGAGCGGACAGAGGATGCAGGGGGTAGCAGGCAGCAATCCCTTCCGGTGTCGCTAGGTCACTAACGCCAATTGACCGCATTACTTCCGGATACTGTTCAGCCCATCGACCGATTTGTTCTCTCAGCTCTGGATCCTTGATCTCGAAAACAGTTCGGATAAGGGCGCGGGTTTGTGCTGGGGACTCAACATAGGCGATGTCCTCGAAGCGACCCTGAACCTTGGCCCACTCCCGACGCTGCGGTATGTCAGCACCTCCGAGGTAGTCCTCGAAAGAGAGGTGCTGGAGCGTCAGCACGAAGATAGGAAGGCCAGCAGAGCTTTGGCCGGCCTCTGCCAACTGTTGGAGTAGGTATGGATCCGCGTCAACGCCGTCCCGGAACGCTTCTAGGTTCTTACCGAACTCGTCGATGATCAGCAGCAGCGGGGACTCTTCAGCTAGGCATCTGGCAATCTCGATCAGTGCTACGGGTGACGGTCCGGACCGCCGTGGGTCGTTATCAGCGACATCTTCCAACGCTCCGCGGAGAGCATCAGCGGCGGCGAAAGCTCCGCTTGAGGGGACCTTGCCGTATCTACGAACGACGGCTGCGTGGAGTGCCCGAAGGATGGTGTGACTGAGCGGTTCCCGCTCCGCGGTTACTAGCCCACTAGAAAACCCTGAACTGCTAGTTGCGTAACGTCGATGGGCTTCTCGCACCAGATTCCCCACTGTTGGGGACGTCTTGCTAACGAGATCCAGCGCTAGGTGACGAGTACTAGGAGGAGTGTTCCCGAACGCTGCGTCGATAAGGAGCGCGAGCGATGACTTCCCTGATCCGTAGGGACCGGTAAGTGACCAAGCCCCACCAGCCGGACCAGAGGCGGCGGTAACAGCCATTCGTTCTACTACGTCGAGGGCACGCGCAGTCACGACGTATCCATCAAGTGGCTCCGTACGAGTCGAGTCGCGCTCAAGGTTGGCTGACCGGGCGAACCGCCCCACTACAGCAACACTTTCGGCTACGGCAGGCATCATCCACCCATCGCCACTGGGCTACGGCCGTAGAGTTTGCGCATCGGTTCGCTAGGGTTGCGTCCGAGGCCAATCTCCTCCAAGACATCGTCATCCATGGGTTGATCGCCGTGATGACCTGCCCGCACATCTGGTGGTACGACTCGGTAGTAACCATTCAACACTTCGATCGCGATCCGAGTCGGATCACCACGCCACGACAGCTGCGTGGCGCCGGTCGGTGTGACGAGGCCAACAGCGTCGGATCCGTCCAAAACAGGTTCCAAAGCCTGCTGTAGCTCGGCCTCTGTGAGCTTGAACACCCGCCCGGGCGCGCCCGACTCGAACGCCAGCCGGCTCAACGTCACTGTGTTACCACTAGTGCCCGTCCGCGCAACGTAGTCAAGCGCCGCATAACCGACAACCGCCGACGGTAGGCTGGACTTTGGGCCGAGCGTGAATCGGTACCGTCCGGTAGCTGCAGAAACTTCGATCAGGTTCAGTTCCCGCAGCGGGCAGTCCAAGATGTCGTCGATGCTCGTACGGGCTGACCGTACGGGGGGGCCATAGGTACGCAACAATGCCCGCACATCTTTCTGACGAGATCTAGGATGCGGCATCTTCCAAGACGACACGGCCTCGAGCTGGGTTTCAACAGCTAGATCAAGATCGCTGTCGCCGAACTCGACAGCGTCGAAGCTGTTGAACGCTAACCACCAGACCGGCAACCTAGACGGCGGTGCCAAGAGCAGCCAGTGCAAGAACCATAACGTTCCCGGATCCTCCATAAACGGATCCCATCCGTCGTCTCCAAACAACCCATGACCCAGACGAGTAGGTACGATCCTGGGCGAACGCCGGTTTGGTGACTTCGGATCCTCGACCAACAGCTTGGCCGCCAGGCCCCAGAAACGGATCGACCGGACCATGTTCTTACCCACGCCGATCACCACAGGCGCGTCGCGACGACTGAACACACTGGGATCCCTTGCCGCCGAGGCGTACGCCTTGCGGAACCAGCCGTAGCGCGGATGAAATGTCTCATGACGAGCGAACATGGGTAGAGCCGCGTCAGCGAGTCGCATCGAGATCATCTCCGTAGGTCATCCTCCGAACATACGACACGGCTGTGACAGTCCTCTCAACCGCTACATCAATGTCCTCGGGGGTGGTGAACCGGCCCAGGCTGAACCTGATGGACTCGAAAGCGGCGTCACGGTCCAGTCCCATAGCCAACAGCACCCCAGACGGCTCGACCGAACCAGAACTGCAAGCACTACCCGTCGACACGGACACAGGATCCATGTTCACCAACACAGCATCCGCGTCAGCACCCGCAAACCGTATGTTTGTCGTGTTCGGCACGCGGCGAGTCGTGTCCCCGTTCTCATACACATCTGGAATATGTTCCTTGAGATCTCGGACCAATCGGTCCCGGAGCTGTCCAACGCGCATAGCTTCCTGGTCGCGCTCCTCGGAGACGATACGTGCAGCAGCCCCGAGCCCTACCACACCAGCAACGTTGATCGAGCCAGACCGTAGTCCCCGTTCGTGGCCACCGCCATGGATGACGGGCAGCAGACGTTTCAGGCCATCGCGGGTCCCGACTAGAGCACCTACCCCACCTGGTCCGCAGATCTTGTGCCCGCTCAAAGATACCAGATCAGCCTCGACAGTACCCAGTTCGAAACCCAGACGTCCCACCAACTGGGTGATGTCGCAATGAAAGAGACCACCATACGCATGAACCCGTTCAGCGATCTCAGCTACCGGGTTCAACACCCCCGTTTCGCTGTTGGCCGCCACGACAGAGACCAACAGCACATCCGGACCTATCATCTCCTCCACTACGTCGGGTTCCACGAAACCACCACCCGTGACCGGGATCACCTCAACTTTGGCGAGACCCTGGCCAGCTAGCCAGCGTGCCGGCTCGAGAACTGACGCATGCTCAACCGCCGACACCAACACCCGCGACCGGCTGCTCTCGGCTGCTTCCGCGACTCCCCGCAGCGCGAGGTTGTTCGCCTCGGTCGCCCCAGCCGTGAACACCACCCCACCAGCCCTACCCCCAACCAGAGCCGCGACCCGATCGCGCGCCTCGCCAACCATGGCAGCTTGGAACCGCCCGTAGGCATGTACCGACGACGCGTTCCCCACTCCCCCGGAAAGGACCGGCATCATCTCGTCAAGAACCCTGGGGTCAAGGGGAGCAGACCCGTTGTAATCGAGATACACCCCGCTCACGACAGTTCCCATCATGCAAGCAACCTCAACTGGACCCAGCTTGATGGCAATCCCACCCCCCTAGACCTCAAGTCGATCTGCCACGTCACCATCGCCCGAAGCGTAGCCTGAAGGCCCCGCGCGATCTGTTGCGCTGGGTGCGTTGTAATCCTTGGTTTGGGCGTGAGACCTCACTGGAGTCGGTGATGTAACAAGTTGCCGGTCCAGGAAGGCCTTGGTATCTCATGTTAAGTCGGTTGTCTGCGCTTGCCGGGCATGGGCGTGAGGAGGGTGCTGGTTGATTCCGTTGACCGCCTGGACGTGAGCGGTCGGCACACGACGTCGGTATGGCGCCGGCGTCGGTTCCTGTGTGGGAATTGTGGGGAACCGCACCTCGAGGACCACGCCTAGTTCCAAAAGGGGGTCCCACACGGCGGTTCGCCCGCCGTCTGGGCAAGGACGGGAGGATGATGTCGATTCCGGCACCGTCCCGTCGTCATGGGCCTGGTGAGAGCCGAATCAGCTCGGGTGGCGGAGCGGAGCCACAGGCCGCCATGCCCACAACCAGAACCAGCAGACAGGCCCGCAACGCCACCGTTCACCCCTCCGAAGGCTGCTCCCGCCGTTGAGGCCTCCCTGCCGGCTTCGACGTAGCGGAGCATCCCCAGGGGCTGAGGTCGATCACCTGGGCGAGGTGCCGCACGGGTCTGGAGATGGGCCGGGGTCAGCTTCGGGGTGCAGGGCGCAACCGCTCCGTTCAGCCCCGGCCCGGTGGTAGGCCCCCTGTTGGCGGGCAGTCTGCCAGGACCAGGGCACTGCCCTCCCGGGCGATCACAGACCGGGCCTGGCCCGACCCGTACGGAGATCCCTCGCCACCGAACGGTGCATCCCCCGCCTCGCCGCCGACGGGTCGCTTCGGAGCAGCTGGTGGCAGAACTCAGACGTCTGCCAGCGTATTCTGTCGAGCCGCTGCGGCCTGGTTCGCCGAACCGACGACGGGCCCAGGTCCATACCGGCCCGCCGGGCCAGAATGTCCAACGACTCCCGGAACCCGACTGCCTGGGACTGCTGCACGAAATCGAGGGCGTCGCCCCCGAGGCCGCAACCGAAGCAATGCCAGACTCCCTTGTCGGCGCTGACCGACAGCGAGGGGGTGTCCCTGTCGGCGTGGAACGGGCAGAGCGCTTTAGCGGCGGCGCCGGTCCCCCTAACTTCGGTGACCTCGCCGATCAAACCCACGAGATCTGTGGCCTCTTTGACCAGCGCCGCCGCCTGCGATGCCATGATGCCCTCCCTCCGCGCGAAGCAACACCAGGTTTCTACCCAACCGCCGCGTACTCCCGCGTACTCCGACGCGTACTCCGGTCCCTGACCTGGGAGAACCCCGCGCCCGCGCCAGAACCACCGGGTTTACGTCCTCTGTGGCCCCCCTCCTCCCTTTCGCCCATGTCGGCTACACCGTCTGGCCCCCCGACGGTGACCTGTCGAGGCAGGGCCTGGCACTCCACGAGTCGCACCCCGCCGGGCCCAACCCAGGCCGACCGGCGCAGCGAGGCAAGACGTCGACGGACACGCCGACATTGCACGGCCCCACGCCGACGATGCCCAGCCCCCAGGGACAACCCCGCTACCCCCAAGAAGGGCCCACCCACAAAACGGGCCAGTGCCCACAGGACGGCGAACAAGCGAACTCAGGTCGAGACGTTGGGCCCGTCTTCATCAACAATGGTCACCGGCACCCCCGGGCCGGAGCGGCGACACAGGTCCACACCGAAGGCCGCCCGGCGGCACCGCGTACTCTGCCGCGTACTCCCCCGCGTACTCCGGTCCCTGACCTGGGGTTTTACCCGGCCGGCAGCGACTCGGGGAAGCTGGTTTCCGACCCTCCGGGCGTTCGCCCGGCGACAGAGGTACCCGCCCTCCCGTTTACCGCTGTCGCCGTCTGGTCTCCTGCCCTAGACGGTCCCACAGCCAGCATCCCGCCAGCCGCTACCGGCTGTCCTCCACTCCTTCGGCCCCGCAACCGGGGGTCTTCTAGTGCCTCCGACCACGACGCGGCGGCTGACCGGGGAGGCGTGGGAGGGCTTGGAGCGGCTGGGAGGTCCGGTGGGTAACCGGGGATGGGGCCGGTGGCGGGGGTTCCGGGGAGGCTCCGCCGGCCGGGTGAAGCCGGTGTCTAGAAGAACGCAGGCTGCCGGGGCCATCCTAGTGTGGTCCGGGGTTCTGACCTGGGAGTTCGTGTGGGTTCGCCGTCCGCCTCGGAGCGGGATCCCCGGGAGTGCGGCGGTTCAGTGGCTGGAGATCAGGGA
Source organism: bacterium (assembly GCA_026710435.1). Lineage (GTDB taxonomy): Bacteria > Actinomycetota > Acidimicrobiia > Spongiisociales > Spongiisociaceae > JAPPFW01. The sequence continues at coordinate 24,599 of JAPOQZ010000030.1, forward strand.
AGGAGGGTGGGTGTGCGACGAAGGTGGTGTGATGGTGAGGGGGGTGGGTTTCTTCGGGAACTGGTGATCCAAGGGGAGGTGGGGAGGCGTGGGATCGGCGGGTGGGGCGGGGGGGGGGGGGGGGGGGGGGGGGGGGGGGGGGGATCGGGGGGCCGGGGGTGGCGGGGGTGG
>JAPOQZ010000029.1 GCA_026710435.1 bacterium
CATGTTGCCCACCCAGCCCCTCGTGGAGGGTACGGCGGGACGCGTTCGACGCCGAGGAGGTGGCGGGTGGGGGAGGGCCCGCCGGAGGAGACCGCCTCGACGGTTTTCGCGGTCTCGGCTCCCCGGAACCGGTGCGTGCCAGGCGGAGGAGGCTATCTCCAGCGAATTCCCGATACAGGACACTAGGACACGGTTTCCGTAACTGGACAACTACCGGCTAAGGCTCCTACTCCACTGTGGAATAACCCGGTATACTGCCCGTACCAAACGAATACGAGGCCGCAAACCCCCATTAGCCGCGTAGAGCCTGCAATCTCCATGCTACCGGAGAGACCGGGGAACCAGACCACGGCTCAACGTACAGTAACCTCAGGCGGGGGTAGCGGGCGTGTAAGCGGTCGAGACCAGGGACGCTATCGCAGGTGCCAGAACCGGGAGTCTCCAGCTCGCTCTCGGGATTCGCCCAGGTCATCGTAGGGAGGAGGGACAGTGCGCATAGAGCATCTTTCGCTGATGAACTGGCGCAACTTCAAGACGGTCGACATTGCCGTCGGTGATCGTCTCTTCGTCGTCGGGCCCAATGCGTCGGGCAAGTCCAACCTCCTGGATGCCCTCATGTTCCTCCGGGACGTAGCGACGGTGGGCGGAGGTCTACAACAGGCTCTGAAGATAAGGGGTGGAGTCGCAAGGGTCAGATGCCTGGCCGCGCGGAACTTCAACCACGGTTGGGTGGGTATCGAACTAGATCTGAGGACCGGAAGGAGCGGTCCCACATGGACCTACCAGCTCCACTTCACTCGTGAGCGACGAGAGGCCCATCGCCCCATAATCCGCCGGGAACTCGTCAAGAAGGACCAGCACACGATCCTCGACCGTCCGGATGTAGACGACAAGGCTGACAAAGAACGCCTGACCCAAACTTCAATGGAACAGGTGAATTCCAACCGGGAATTCCGACCTGTCGTGGAATTCCTCGCGGCGGTCCGCTATCTCCATCTGGTACCCCAGTTGATCCGTGACCCTGAGCTAGCTCAGGGACCAAATGGAGGATCGTTCGGAAGCGACTTCCTCGTACGAATTGCCAAGACACCGGAGAGAACCCGAACCGCTCGCCTCAACCGCATCAACACCGCTCTCCGCTCCGTCGTGCCTCAACTCGAGAACCTCTCCCTCGAACGCGACGAGGCGGGGAGACCCCACCTTCAGGCCCGTTACAGACACTGGCGCATAGAGGGAGCGAGGCAAGACGAGCAGGACTTCTCGGACGGAACGCTCCGGCTGATTGGTTTGTTGTGGCTGCTGCAAGAAGGATCGGGGAAGGCCGGCCGCGTGATCCTGCTTGAGGAACCGGAACTATCTTTGCATACGGAGATTGTCCGGCGCCTCCCAACGGTGCTCAGCAGGGCCGCGCGGCACGGTAAGTCGCAGATCATCCTCTCCACACACTCCACCGAGTTGTTGAACGATCCCGGTCTCGGGTTGGACGAAGTGCTGGTGCTGAAGCCGGGTGATGAAGGAACTACGGGAACAGCCGCCTCACGGATTTCGGATGTCGACTCTCTCCTAGGCGCTGGCATGAGCCTTGCTGAGATTCTCGGGCCCGAGACGGCTCCGCCTTCCGTGCACCAACTGACCCTCCTCTGATGCAATATGTTCGGTACGCGGTTGAAGGACCCAGCGACGAACCCGTAGCCGAGAAACTGCTCCACTCCGTCGGGTTAAAACCCCATCGGACCCTAACTGCCCACGGGAAGGGGAATCTCGACAAGAAACTTCCCGGTCTGACCCGAGTCTGGCGGGTTGGTGATCCGCGATTTGGACAGGGACTACAGCGAACTCTGCATACCCGACCTGAGATTGAGATTGCTGGGGGGGCGATGCCAGCGGAGGGATGTGCTTTCGATTGGCGGTCCGAGCCACCGAGGCTTGGCTATTAGCCGACCACGGTGCATTTAGCGACTACTTCGGCGTAAGCCGCCGACTTCCCAGCCGGGTTGACCAACTGAACGATCCGAAGCAGTTCCTGATTGGACTCTGCCGAGGGTCGAGGAAGAAGGACATAAGGGAAGGTCTACCTCCTAGGCCCGGTAGCAGGCGGGTGGTGGGCCCGGAATACGTTGCGATCATTCGCGAGTTCAGCCTCGCCCACTGGGAACCACAACGTGCGAGAAGTCGATCGGCCAGCCTGGAACGCGCATTGGGATGTCTCGCCGTACTCCGGACATGGCTTGAAGGGCAGAAACCCGCGGCTGGCAGGCCATCGCAGTAGTACCTTGCAGTTCGGAACAATGGAAGAAGGCAGGGTGAAAAGCGACAAGAACCTTGGCGTGCCGACGTCGAGCCGCTCTGCACGTCCCCGAAGGCACTCGGTCTTTCCGCGACCCCCTCGGCAGGAGGCTCGGCCGGCTCAGTCAGTTACCGATCCTCCGTAGGACCCGGCCCGCGGTGGTGTCGGCCAGGCGGCCGGCTTCGATGGCGGCGTGTCCGTTGACGAACACGTAGTCCACGCCGGCCGCGTTGGTGCGGGGGTTCTCGAAGGTGGCCCGGTCCTGGATGCGGTCCGGGTCGAAGACGGCCAGGTCGGCTGCGGCACCGGCCCGGATGACGCCCCTGTCGGCGAGTCCGTAGCGGGCGGCGGACATAGAGGTCATCCGGCGGACCGCGTCGGGAAGCTCCAGCCAGCCCTTCTCCCGCACCAGATGTGCCAGGACGCGGGCGTGGGCGCCGAAGCCTCTCGGATGGGGGTAGGCGCCCCGGAACAGCCCGTCGGAGCCGACCATGCCCAGGGGATGGGTCATGGCGCGGCGCAGCTTCGGCTCGTCGAACCAGCGGTACACCATCAGAACACGCATGCGGCAGTCGACCAGCAGGGTGCAGACGGCTCCGGCCAGGTCGTCCGCCACCGATCCGACCGCGTCGGTCAGCGGGCGCCCCTCGAGGTGCTGGTGGGGACCGGGCGGCACCGAGGAGAAGAACGCGTTGGCGGGTGTCGCCACGTACGCCTCGAAGAACTCCTCGATGTCGGGGGCAATCCGGGAGCGCACCGACGGGTCGTCCAGCAACTCCAGGATCCGTCCGGGCGGACCCTGGTCGACCCATTTGGGGAGGCAGAACGCCAGGTGGCTGCTGGCAGCCATGTACGGGTAGGCGTCGAAGGTCACGTCGAGACCCCCGACCCGGGCGTCGGTGAGCAACTCGTAGAGCTGGTCGGTTCCGAACAGATGCGAGATGTGGACCGCCACCCCCGCCTCCCGGCCCACCCTCAGTGCTTCTTTCACGCCGCCTTCGGTGTCGCCCCGGATCCCCCGGACGTGGGTGCTGTACACCCCTCCGTACTCGGCTACCGCACCGGCGACGGCGATCAACTCCCCGGTGGTCGCATGACCCGACGGGAAGTAGTCGAGACCGACCTGGATCCCCGAGGCTCCCTCCTCCATGCCCTGGCGGGCCAGGTCACACATGTGGTCGATCTCGGCGGGCGTGGCGGGACGGGGCTCCCAGCCGACCGCCTCGGCCCGCACCGCGTTGAAACCCACCTGGGGAACCACGTTGATCCCCACCCTGCGGTCGAACATGTCCAGGTATTCGCCGGTCGTCGACCACTCCCATGACGGGTCGGCGGCCCCGTTGAACACCTCCAGGTAGGCCTCCATCTCGGCCCGGCGCCCCGGGGAGAGGGGGGCGTAGGCGAAACCGTCCGGCGACAGCAGATCGGTGGTGATCCCCTGCCGGAGCCGGGCATCGACGTCGACCCCTCTGAGCAGCGAGAACTCGGAGTGGGAATGGACATCTATGAAGCCGGGGCAGACGACGGAGCCGCTCACGTCCACGGTGCGTTGGGCGGCCCGGCCGTCGAGGATGCCGACAGCGGCGATCGAGTCCCCCACGAGGCCGACGTCGGCCCGGAATCCGGGGTCTCCGGTCCCGTCCAGCACGGTGCCTCCGGCCAGCAACCAATCAAGCATGTCCACCCTCGTCTCCGGCTAGCTGACCGCGGATGCTACCGAGTCCCGATCGGCAGAATCTCCGCCGCGGGCGGAGGCATCCCGCCCGCCACCGGCATCGTACGGGCCGGAACCGGCGCACGGGCCCCGGGAAGAGCCTAGGAGGGTGTTGAGCAATCCACCGGCGGCTTGCCAATCGGCGGCAAAATGCCTGGGTCGCCGAGCGGCAGGCCCGAGCAATCGTCATCGTTCAGCACCCTCCTGGAACGAGGGTTCTCCGACCGTCTCCGGCGCCTCCTATGCCGCAACGGGCCTACTTGTCCTGGGGAGGGGGCAACAGATGAAGCCGGCATGTGAGGGCTGCGACTGGACGACGGAGGGGGAGACGGCCGACGGACTGCTCGCCGCGATGACGGAACACGGCGAGGAGGGCCACGGGAACCTCTTCGAGGGCAAGGGCGGCGACGAGATCGAGGCGATGCAGACGATGATGGAGGCACACGTCCGCCGGATGATCGTCGACCAGAACTGACTAGCCGGAGCAGAGCCCGGGACAGGCCGGCTATTGCGGTTGGGAAGGCGACCGGCCGGCTAGCCACACCCGCCGGCTAGGAGAGGCCAGGGGAGCGGCACGGGCTTACCCGTTTCGGGTTCCCCTCCCACCCGCCGCCACCGTTCCCGTGTGCAGGCTCCGGGCGCAGGCAGCCGCGCTCGGAGCCGGATCGTTCGTGCCGGCTAGCTGGGGCCCTCCGCCGGTTCGTCGCCCGAAGCGTCGCCCCGACCGGATGCGACCCCGTTGATGATCGCCCCGGTCCGGACCGGGCCGATGTTTCCTCATGGTCAATATGCGGCATCCGGACTCGATGGTCAACCCCTCCGTCGAGCCCTGATCTCCGGAGGGACGGCCTTCCCCGCCGGGATCTGACTAGGGCGCGTTCACGGTACGCGCAGTCGCCACGGCACCACGGGTCCCGTGGTTGGTCTGTAGGGCGGCGGTGGGATATCGCGCCGCAAGCGGCGTCTATGGCAAGGACTCGCCGACGACGCCGTACCCGCAGGGTACGTCGAGAAGGCAGGACACAGCCAGAGGCGTCGATGGCGTTCCAGAGCACGCCGCCCGCAACGCAGACCGACCACGATCAAACTAGATTCCGGGCGGAGCCCAATTCAAAGAAAGGAGCGGACCCCATGTCTGCTACGGCGCTGGTTGGAGGAAACGTTATCGACGGCACCGGGAGGGAACCCATCGACGACGCGGTCGTGCTGATCGACGGGGAACGGATCGATGCGGTGTTCCGGCGGGGTGACATGGAGGTACCCTCCGGCGCCGAGGTGGTGGACATCTCCGGCTCCACGGTGATGCCGGGCCTGATCGACTGCCATGTCCACGTCGGGGTGCTGGCCGACAACTCCTTCCTGCAGGTGGAGGATCCGGGCTCGCTGGCCGATCTGTTCATGACCACCCTGCTCAGTCACGGGGTGACGACGGTCCGGGACACCGGCAACTTCGATCCCGTCGAGGTGTTCCACGCTTTCAAGCAGGGCCGCGACAGCTGGCCCCGCTTCTTCGGCGCGGGGACGATCCTGGACGGTCCCGCCGACCCTCCTGCACCGTGGCGGTGGCTGGCCATCATCGACGACGAGGCAACGGCCCGGGAGGAGACGGCCCGCCTGATCGACGCCGGGATGGACTTCATCAAGATCTACGTGTGGACCCGGCTCCCGGTGCTACGGGCGGTGGTCTCCGAAGCCCACAGGCGAGGGGTTCGGGTGGCGGCCCATGTGGGTCACGTGGTGACCGTCGAGGAGGCGGTGAAGGTGGGTGTCGATGCCCTCGAACACGTGCGGATCGGCCGTGAGCTGGTGCCCGAGGAGCACCGGGAGGATCTGGCGGGGCTGCCGGGGCGCATCCTGGATCCCCTGGTCGGCTTCCAGCCGTGGCGCTTCATCGACCCGGCCTCCGACCTGGCCAACGGGTTGATAGCCCTGATGGCCGAGCGGGGCACCTTCATCACTCCCACCCTCACCCTCTCGCAGAGCATCCTGGCCGGCAACACGCCGGAAGCCTCGAACCCGGCCGGACTGGACGAGATGCCGGCCGCGGTCGCCGAGCAGTGGAGCCAGTACGCCTACCCGTTCGACTACAGCGAGACGGACTGGGAGGCGGCCCCGGTCGAGTTGCGCAACCAGATGGCGTTCATCGGACGGGCACAGAGAAGCGGTGTGAAGGTGACAGCCGGTACCGACCTCACCAACCCGTTCGTCGTCCCGGGCCACAGCATGCACGAGGAGTTGCGCCTCCTGGTGGAGGGCTGCGGGTTCAATCCGATGGACGCCATCGTGGCAGCCACCAGCCGGGCCGCGGAGTTGCTCGGGCAGAGCAACGACCTGGGAACAGTCGAGAAGCGCAAGCTGGCCGACCTGGTGATCCTCGAAGCCGACCCGCTGGATGACATACGCAACACGCGGCGCATCTCCGCCGTATACAAGGGGGGCCGGCCGGTGGCCGCCTAGCTAGGGCGCCCTCACGCTACGCGGAGTCGCGTGATAACGCAGCTCCCGTGGCCGGTCTGTGGAGCGACCGAAAAGGCAGGACACATCAACCACATGATCGTGACTGGGCCTGGCTTCACCCGACGGGTGAAGGTCCCGCCGGGCCGAGACGGGATTGTAGAAATGGCCGTAGTCCCTGGTCAGAAGCTTATATCCCGCACTCTGCTCGCCTAGTGCAAACCCCCGCATGGAAAAGTCGGGGCTAGGTAGGGACGATTCTCAGCCGGGCTCCGGCCGCGGCGTCCGGGTCGATGTCGATACCCTCGGACGACTCCTCGTAGCGGACCCGGTTCCGGGACAGCGTCCGGGCGGCTCCGGCGAGGTCGCCGGAGGACAGCAGCAGGAGGAGAGGTCCTGGTCCCCTCCGGTCCAACTCGGTCGCCACCGCTCCGGCGCCGGTCGGCCGGTGGATCCCCAGACGGAACCCGGAGATCGGGTAGTGGCGGCTGCGCGCCTGCGGCCACCGGTGTCCCTCCCCCGGCCGCAGGCCGAGGCCCTGCTCGTAGAGGGCGGCTGCTCCGGGCAGGTCATCCACTGCCAGTTCGATGCCCGCCACTCCGGTGACCCCGCACGCGTGGTCGCCGGGCGGATCCCATTCGAGCAGGTCGCTCGCGGTGGTGATCCAGTCGATCAGGTACGGCCATGGTCTGCGCCACGGCGAGGCGCCGGGCAGCACGAGGCGCCACTCCAGCCGCCCTCCCCGGGCATGGATTCGGTCCATCTCGAACGGCCCTTCCACCCCGACGTCCAGCGCCCGGAGCGCGTCCGCCTCCTCGTCCAGTCCGGACCCGGCCAGGACGAACCCCACCAACCCCGAGTCCCTTTCGAGGAAGTCCAGCAGGTCCGACCCGAAGGCACCGCGGGACCGGGCGGTGTCAGGGTGCTCGACCGTGAGGAGTTCCAGGTAGTCGAGGCCGAAACGGACGATGGCGTTGCGGGTCCCGAGGGACGGGTGGCGCCCTCCTTCCGCCACGTCGAATCCGAGGCGCCCGAAGGCCTCCATCGCTCCCCCGAGGTCGGGAACCCCGATCACGGCATGGTCGAAGCGCTCGATCACGGGACGCTCATCCCACCAGCGCCGGAAGCACGTGTTCGGTCACCCGCCGGAACTGCTCCGCTTCTTCGTAGCCCACCAGCCTGAGCGTGACGGTGGTGGCTCCGGCTTGCACGAAGTCGCGGATCAGGCCGATGCACCGGTCGGGATCGCCGATCGCCACCCACCTCTCCAGGAACGCCCGGTCGTAGTCGACCCCGTAGTAGTCCCTCAGGTACGAGGCGACCTCCTCCATTCCCCGCTCCCGGTCGTCGGTGACGTGGACGTTGTAGTACAGGCAGGCCTCGAAGCCGTCCGCCAGGGGCCTGCCTTCCTCGACCCCGTAGCGGCGGATAGCGGCCAGGTTGGCGGCGAGGCTCTCCGGAGTGTTGGCGGTTGTCATCCAGCCGTCACCGAGCCGGGCCACCCGTCTCAGTGCCCGCTCGGCCAGCTTCGGATAGGCGGGATTCGGGTTGGCGGTCACCCAGATCGGAAGGGGCAGGCGGACGGGCCGGGGAAGCACGGTCACGTCCTCGAACCGGTTGTAGGTTCCTTCGTAGGAGGCGTTCTCGGTCTCCGAGACGAGCCGGAGGATCTCGATCGCCTCCTCCATGCGGCGGCTCCTCGTGGCCGGGTCGATCCCGAAGGCGTCGAACTCCTCGGCGAACTTCCCACCGCCGGCCTCCCGCTGGCCCTGGCAGGCCACGAAGATGGAACGCCCCCCGGAGACGTAGTCGAAGCTCAGCCACTGGTAGGCCAGCAGGAGCGCATCTCGCAGGGGCATGCTGGCCATGCACCCCACCCCGAGACCGACCCGCTCGGTGCGGGACGCCAGCGCGCCTAGGGCCACGAGGGCGTCGAGGCGCGGCTTGGCGAAGATCGAGTCACCCAACCAGACGGAGTCCCACACCGTGGCCGAGTCCGCCGCGACCGCCAGGTCGACCATCTCCTCGACGGTAGACATGCCCAGCAGGACGCTGCGGTTGGAGAGCGTCAGCCCGTACTTCGCCACCGTCATCCAACTCCTCGGTCCGACCGCCTGAACCTAGCAACCCGACCCCGGTCGCCCAAGAAGAACCCCGGACCGGTGGAACCGCCCACGCACCCGGCGAGGGTGGTCTCCGGCCGACGGTCCCGCCCTTCACTCCCCGGTTACACTCCGGCGGATGAGCGATCTACTTACAGTCGTAGCCTGGATCAGGGCCACCCCGGGAGCGGAGGACACCGTCCGCGAGGCGCTGGCGACCATCGTCCCGCCCACTCTCCAGGAGGAGGGGTGCATCGAGTACAAGCTGCATGTGGTCAACAACGACCCGGGCCTCTTCTACTTCGTCGAGTTGTGGCGCAGCGAGGAGGACCTGGACATCCACCTGGCCTCCGACCATGTCCGGGAGGCCATCGCCGGGGTGGATGACAGCATCGAGGGGATCGACATCCAGCGGATGACCCGCATCGCCTGACCGACCCCCAGGCCGGGAACGGACAAAGTCGGTTCACCGGGTAACGCCGGGGTTGCGGTTGTCACAGCCATCCTGCATATTGGAAGGTGTCGTAGCACAAACATCGCCGCAGTTCCGGAAACGGCGATCATTCCCGGATTCCGGACCGACGTGGAAATCATAGGATTAGCTTGACGACTCTGGGGAGTCCCGCCGGTTGGGACGACGATGTAGCCGGCCATTTCCGAGGCGCGGTTGTGACTGCTCACACTGTCAGGAGGGGTGGGTACCCGAAGAAGCTACCGAGAGACGGAGCGCTGGCTACGGTCCCGTTGTTCTTCCCCGCAAGGATGACTCCCGCTTGTGAACAACCTTCCGCTAGTCGGCTTGAGCGAAGATCGCCCGCACCAAGTCTTCAGTCGACCGGGGTTCAGGCACCTGCTCCGCTCGTCTGGTCCGACGAATGCGAGAGCCCTGAGATCGTTCTCGCGGCTTCGTAGCTCTTCTCGAATTCTTGCGCGTATAGCTATGCGCTCTTCTGTTGTGTAGTTTCTGGCGGTACCCGACGGCACCCCACGGTCGCGTGTTTTTCCACGTAACTGCGCAAGAGGCCCGCAGTAGTCTTTACCGTTGTGGCGACCTCTGTCCGATGCTCGCACATGTGTGTCTCAGAGCTAAGAGTTGCGAGCCCAGCCGACAGAGCGTCCAGGTTATCCACACATTGATCGATCAGGGCAACTGGGAGCGTTCAAGTCTATTCACGGTCGTGGTCGGCACACTTACCCCCGCAGAGCCCGATCACAGCCCAGCCAGCGATACTCACCACTCCCGCAAGCAGGGCACCTACGATCCAGCGCATAATGTTCACAGTCGTTTCGAGCTTGGTGATGCGGTTCTCCAACTCACGGGGCCCCATCCAATCAACGGCCGGACTGACATTCGCTGCGGGGAACGCCCTCTCATCGCCTTCGCTCACTCCGAGCGCTCTCCCAGAGCCATCCACTCCCACATAGTGCGCTTGTCCCAACCGGAGTATGCCCTGTTGAGCTTGAACACGGCGCCGGGTTGGCCTTCTGTGTCAGATAACCCGAGTTCTTTGGCTACGTCACTAGACAAAGTGTCGCTTCGCACAAGGTAGAAACGCTCCGACACCCGAAAGTGCTGTAGCTCGGGGAAAGCCTTACGGAGAAGCTCGGCCTGTTCCTCAATGGCGTCGCCCGAGAGGTGAATAGCATATGTCGCCAACACTGTCTCCTTTCTCCCTTGGGGAGATTGTACGCTAGGGCACTCCCTACTGGGCTGGCAAGAGCGCGAACCTCAAGACGCAGGGGGTCGTGGTCCACAAGCCTGCTGGTAGCCGTCATGACGGTGTAGCGAAGCTACCGACCTTCCGTACCCTTGGCCAGTGCAGCCTCTGATCAAGTTGTGTCGAGGTCGCGGACGTTATGGCGTCGATGCTTGAAGCTCCATTGTGTGGTGGGTGCTTCCCAAGACGGTCCCGGCACGCACCGAGAAGTACTTCCGGCACGAGCCGCAGCGCTACGGCATGGGCTTGCCCGACGCTACAGCGGCGATTCGGCCGATGGTCCCGCAGCGCGGACAAGAGGCCCACACTGCGTGGCCGGCGGACATTCTCGAACCAGGATACGGCGGCTATCTCGTTGGGGAACATGTCGAACAGTTCGATACTCGAGATGCCGTCACAGGTCCGAACGTCCCGGGTACCCTCTTGTGTAGCTACCATAGTGCGTCATACTAATACAGTGTTTATTACTAACTAAGCAGATTAGGCACGGCTTGACGAACTAAGAATATGATTCCGAGTCGACGCACTGCGGCCACGGTGCCTCTGAGCAGGGAGTCGTCGGCGGAGTTCCGGGCGGACCGCAGGACACCGGGCCCACGAACCCGCTCGCCGGTTCGTCCGTCCGGTCCCAGGTGGTGGCGGCGGGGGGAGGGCCCGCAAGGGATAGCCATAGTCCACTCCGGGACGGTTTTCGCGAACTCGTCGTGCGGGGGAGTGAGGTCTGTCCGCCACCCATGCGCTGAACCGCTCGGAAGTAAGAGCACCGGGAACCGCCGGTAACCGTGCGGGCACTAGAGTCGAACGCTATGACAGAGACCCTCACCCTCATTGCCCGTATCCGGGCCCGCAAGGGCTCGGAGGATGTGGTCCGCGACGCCCTGGCGGCGCTCGTCCCACCGACCCTCGAGGAGGACGGCTGCATCGAGTACCGCCTCCACGCGGTGAACGGCGACCCGGGCCTCTTCTACTTCGTCGAGCAATGGCAGACGGCCGAAGACCTGGACAGGCACCTCTCGTCACCGCACATCCGCAACGTCGGCACCGTGCTCGAGGGACATGTGGAGGACAGCTGCGACACGCGGATGACCCGCATCGCCTGAGCAGCAGTCAAGCCCACGCTCCCGGGATCTCCACGCGGGGGAGAGGTAGAGTCGATCCCATGAGCGAGGTTCTCACGGCCGTCGCCCGGGTCAGGGCTGTCCCCGGTTCGGAGGCGGTGGTCCGCGACGCCCTGGCGGCCATGGTGGCACCCACGCTCGAGGAGGCAGGATGCATCGCCTACCGGCTGCATGTCGTGGGTGACGATCCCGGCCTCTTCTACTTCGTGGCGCTGTGGCGGAGCGAAGCCGACCTGGACGCCCACTTGGCGGAACCCCACATCGCCGACGGCCTCGCCGCCGTGGAGTCCCACATCCGGAGCATCGACATCAAGCGCATGACCCGCATCGCCTGACCGCGGTCCTCGATCGAAGATCTTCAGGCCTTGGTGGAGGAGGCCGCCGAACCGGCTGCATGACCATCGAAGTTCCCGTACCGGTCTCCGTTACATCGGTCCTCGCCGGCGGAGCCGCACTCGTAAACGCAGTGGCCAGCTTCGTTGCTGTTCCCGGGCGGGAAAAAGCCATGCCGTCGAGTCCGGAACCCGGGTCTGGGAGGGTGCTGTCAACCTCGCCATGGCTGCCGGGATCGAGGATGAGGTTGTGCAGCGCCGTGAACGCACCACCTAACGCCCTGTTCATCGGGCACCTCTCGAGGGTGTTGACGGACGTCGGGGAGGAACGCGACTGTCCTGGATCCTTGTTTCGGTACCTCTGGAGAGCCGGTGTTGTGACAGGAGAGATGGTTCTGTCATAGGCCCGTCGCATACTGGTGGATAACCGCAAAGCACCAAGCGGTCCGTGTTTGGGTACCGACCGGGCCGGGCTGGGATCATGCAGACCGTACGACCCCGGTAGGGGCATGGCGGGACGCGTTTCGGCGCCGAGGAGGCGGCGGCAGGGGGTGGGACCCGCCGGAGGCGACAGGCCCGGCGTTTTTCGCGTTCTCGGGACTCCGGTGCCTGTGGTCCGACCGTGGTTGAGGAGTCAATCGGCGATTCCGAGAATCGGGACAAAGGACGTTACAGCCCGGGGTTGCTCCCGGATCCCGAAGGTCGGCGCCGCGTGGTAACGGCGACCTGCTCGACGAGGCGGTCGGCGGTCACCGTGCGGGTGCGATGCAGGTCGGTGGCTGCCCGGCCGTGCCAGTAGGCCGCCGATCGGGCCGCCGAGGGTCCGTCGAGGCCGGCGGCCCGGAAGGCCCCGATCATGCCGGCCAGGACGTCGCCGGTCCCGATGGTGGCCAGTTCGGGACCTCCGGAGTTCACCAGCCACCGCTCGCTTCCCATCACGAAGGTGGGACCGCCCTTGAGCAGCACCGTGACACCGGTATAGCCGGAGAGCCGGGCGGCCTCACGGTAGGTGGCGGTACGCCCGGCGAGCCGGAGGAACTCCCCGGTGTGGGGGGTGATGACCGTCTCGCCTTCCCTGGCGAGACGGCGGGGGCCGTCCAGAGCGTTGAGAGCATCGGCGTCGGCCACCACCGGGCCGTCCCACCCCTGCAGGAAGCCGCTCACGAAGCCGCCCAGGCCCGAAGCGGTCCCGAGGCCCGGCCCGACGACGACCACGTCGAAACGTCCGGCGAGTTCCAACACCTCCGGAAGGTCGGAGACGGTGAAGGTCCGGCTCGTCCCGATCGCCCTGGTCATGATCTCCGGGGACCGCACCTTCTCCTCCACCGTCGGGGGGCAGGCGATCATCACCGCCCCCGCCCCGGCCCGCAACGCCGCCCGGGCGGTGAGGGTGGCCGCCCCGTCCAGCCCGTCGGAGCCCCCGACCACCAGCACCGACCCGGCCGACCACTTGTGGGCGGTCCGGGCACGCACGGGGAGAGGCGCGTCCTCCTCGTCGCACAGCCACATCTCGGGCTCCACGTCGGGCAGCCCGATGTCCGCCACGGTGACCTTTCCGCAGAGGTCCGGTCCGGAACCGACCAGGTGCCCCACCCGGTAGCCGTGGAAGGTGACGGTGGCGTCGGCGACCAGCAGGCCTGCGGTGGGGTCGCCGGTGCTGGCGTCGAGGCCCGAGGGCACGTCCACGGCCAGGCACGACGGGACCTCCCGCCAGGCCGACAGGTCGGGCAGCGTGCCCCGGAAGCCGGCTCCGAAGAGGGCGTCGATCACCAGGTCGGCCGGCCGGGGATCGTCCCAGGCCCGGACGGCCATCCCCGCCCGTGCGGCCAAGCCGTGGGCCCACCGGGCCGGACCGGACCTCGGATCGGTCAGCGGGTAGGCGCACACGGAGACTCCCCGCCCGGCCAGGTAGCGGGCGGCCACGTACCCGTCGCCCCCGTTGTTGCCGGGACCGGCCAGGACCGCCACCCTGGACCCGTAGCCGGCTCCCAGCGCCACCGCCTGCAGCGCCACCGCCAGGCCGGCCCGGTCCAGCAGGGTCCGGGGGTCCACATCGGCCAGGGCGTCCTGGTGGCGGGACTGCTCGGAGGTGAGCACCGGTCTCATGATGCAGAACCCTATACGCAACCTGATCCGGGTGGGCTCGCATCCCGTCGGTCCAGCCTCGGCGGCCTCGGGGCACGCCTCATGCGTACCTGAGCCCGCCGGGCTTGCCGGCCGTCGCGATCGCGGTCCTCGGATGCGCCACGGGTTCTCGAGCATCCGTTTCGATACCGCTGTTAGGGTCGTGACGGACTCCTGAATGCGAACGGAACTCTTCTCATGTACACCCAGCACCTCCTCGGCCGTCTGGCCCCGCCGTCTGTGTCCCGCCGCGTGTCGTGGCCGATCCTCCTTCTGGCCGTGGCGGTTATGGCCACCGCGCCGGCACCCTCACGGGCAGGCGCGCAGGATGCCGGTTTCGCGGATTCGGCGGATGCGGGGGTTCACCGGCCGGCGGTCGATGCCCTGGCCGGCTGGGGCTACTTCGAGGGAACCGAGTGCGACACCGGGCGGTTCTGTCCCGAGGATCCGATTGACCGGTGGGTGATGGCCGTCTGGTTGGTTCGGGCACTCGGCTACACGCCCAGGGACACCGGCGAGTCACGCTTCGACGATGTGTCCGCCGACGAGTGGTGGTCGCCCTACGCCGAGCGCATAGCCCGGCAGGAGATCACATCCGGATGCGAGGAGGCGCCGTTGAGATACTGTCCCGATCGACCCGTGACGAGGGGAATGATGGCAACGTTCCTGGTGCGGGCCCTGAGAATAGAAGAAGCGCCTCCCGCCGGTTTCGTCGACACAGCCGGAGACACCCACGAAGCCGCCATCGACGCGCTGGCCGCCGCCGGGATCACGTCGGCGTGCAAGACCGAACCGCTCAGCTATTGCCCGAGCAAACCCGTGACCCGCGGCCAGATGGCCACCTTCCTGCACCGAGCCATCCGCACATCCGATCGGGCCATCCTCGCAGTCCTCTACCACACGACGGACGGCCCCAACTGGACCAGCAACAAGAACTGGCTGACGCCGGGTCCATTGGAGGGCTGGGGCGGTGTCACGACCGACGACGACGATCGTGTCACTCACCTGGTCCTGGAAGCCAATGGGCTGGCGGGTCCGATCCCACCCCTGCTGGCGTATCTCTCCCAACTCGAGTCCTTGAAACTGCCCAAGAACAGCTTGACCGGGCCGATACCTCCCCGACTGAACTCTCTCCGGCAACTCAAGGTGCTCGACCTCTCCGACAACCTGCTCGACGGCCCCATCCCCTCCGGGCTGACCGAGCTCACCCTGCTGGAGTACCTGGCCCTCGGCGGCAACAAACTGAGCGGAGCCATCCCATCGGGATTCGGGAACCTTGCCGACCTGGAATTGTTGTCCCTGCGCGACAACAGGCTGACCGGGGCGATACCTGCCGAGGTGGGAACCCTGACGTCCCTTACCTGGATGTCCCTCGCCCGGAACGGGTTGGACGGTCCGATACCTCCCGAGTTGGGCAACCTGGCGAACCTCCGGGCCCTGATCCTCTCCTACAACCGCTTGTCGGGCTCCATTCCCCCGGAGCTGGGAAGGCTGTCCGACCTGGTCAACCTTTACCTCGATAACAACCACCTCACCGGTGAGATCCCAGACCAGCTGGGCAACCTGACCCTTCTCACTCTCCTGGATGTGGCCAACAACTGGCTGGAGGGTCGAATTCCCGCCTCCCTCGGCGACCTTCCCGACCTCAACTACGTACGTTTCCACGGCGGGAACCGGTTCGTCGGATGCGTGCCGGCGGGATTGATGGACACCAGCCACGACTTCAGCCTGATGGAACTCCCGTTTTGCTGACCGGTGGTCGGCGCCTGCACCCGCAACATGTCGGCAGGATGACTCTGAGTGCGGGGGAGACCGGACTCTTCGATGACCGGAACGGTCGCCATCGGGACCAGCTCCGGGTCGGCCGCCTTCTCCCCCTTACCTTCGGGCAGCCGGATGACCCGGCAGTGAGGCGACGGACACCGGCGCTGGGGAGAATCGAAACAACCCTCCCCGATCACCGGGCCAACCGGTTCACCCGCAGATGTGCAGGTCTGGCGGTGGCGGCCGCCCTATTGCTCGCTGCCTGCGGTTCCTCCAGCAGCACAACGGGCACGGACCTTCCCGAGACCACGGCCCCTGCAACCGCCGCAACGGCGCCTGTTTCCTCCACCGAGGCCACGACCGCCGCCCCATCCGCGTCCGTTACTACCCTCTCGCAGCTCACCACGGAGACGAGCGCCGTGGCCTCCACATCCGCTCTGGAGGAACCGACCGTTGGAGCCACTTCCTCGACGGTGCCGGACAGCACGCCGGCCTCCACAAGCGTGAGTGCGGGGCCCGACAATTCCCCAACCACCACAGTCGCGCCCGAGGAGCCGGCAGGAAACGAGGCCGAACCTACCACTACCCGGGTGGAGGCCTCGACCACCCAGGCCCCCACAACCACCACCCAGTCAGAGACCGTCGTGGCGATCTCCGACGACGTGCCCGACTACGACATGATCGACGTGTACACGGGTGACACAGTCAACCTGCGGACGGTGGTGAAGGGGGACAAGCCGCTGCTGTTCTGGTTCTGGTCGCCCTTGTGAGAGACGTGCCGGGCCGAGGGCCCGGCCTTCGAGCAGTTCGCTCGGAGCAACGCCCACCGGCTCGAGGTGGTAGGTGTCGGCGGGCTGGGCACCTTCGAGGACACCCAGGAGTACGTCGCCCTCACAGGCGTGACCTTCACCCTGCTCTGGATCGACACCTGGGACATATGGGACCACTACGGCATGCAGAGCACCTCGGACTTCATGCTCCTCGACCGGTTCGGCAACCGGGTGACCGAAGTCGCCCAGCCCTACGACGAGGCCGTCATCGAGAGCCTGGTGGCAGGCCTGTTCTGAGTCGAGCCCGGCATACCGACTCCCCCCGCGAGACCGGCACCAAGCCGACCGAGAGTGACCATGTCGACTAGGAGCGGCCGAGGTCGAGACCACCGGCGGGCTGGTTTGATCGTGGTCGGTCAACTACGGACCCGGCGATAGAGAACGACTACCCAATAAGGTAAGGGGTGGGGGAACGCTCCCTAGTGTGCCGAGTCTTTGCTTCCGTTACGTTTGGGGTGCCGGTGTTATTGCAGGAGATATGGTTCTGTCACAGGCCCGTCGCATACTGTAGGTAACCGCAAAGCACCAAGCGGTCCGTGTTTGGGTACCGACCGGGCCGGGCTGGGATCAAGCCGACCGTACGACCCCCGGGCAGGGGTATGGCGGGACGCGTTTCGGCGCCGAGGAGGCGGCGGCAGGGGGTGGGACCCGCCGGAGGCGACAGGTCCGGCGTTTTTCGCGTTCTCGGGGCGCCCGGGCCGGTGGTCAGGCAGTGGGTAAGGAGTCAATCGGCCAGTTTTGAGAGTCGGGACACGAGGAGGGTGTCGAACGATGACGATTGCTGGGGCTTGCCACCCCCCGACCCAGGAGTCATGCCGGCGATCGGCGGGCCGCTGGTGGATTGCTCCGCACCCTCCTAGGATCAGGGTTGGCTCGTCGACGATGGGAGCGTGACCGTCATGGCAACATCCGGCAGTTTCTTCACTGTTCGACGGGGACGGCGCGGGCGCCGGTGGGCGGCTCTCGCAGCCGTGGCGCTGGTGACCGCTCTAATCGTTCCCGTCCCCGCCGGTGCCGAGTCCGACTTCACCGACGTGGAGGGCACCACCCACGCGGAGGCCATCGACGCCCTCGCCGCCCTCGGGGTCCTGGACCGCACCGGATGCGGGGAGGGCATGTTCTGCCCGGACGAGCCCGTCAAGCGATGGGTCATGGCCGTATGGCTGATCCGGGTTCTCGGCGGCGACATGACCTCGGACGGCACCTCCCGTTTCGACGACGTCGACGCGTCCGAATGGTGGTCGCCGCTCGCCGAGCAACTCGCCATCCGCGAGATAACGGCGGGATGCAAGACCGGCCCGCTGCGCTACTGCCCCCAGGCCTCGGTGACGAGAGGCCAGATGGCGACCTTCCTCGTGAGGGCCTTCGATCTCCCGACTGCCGCGGCGGCCGGATTCGTCGACACCGCCGGCAACAGGCACGCCGCCAACATCGACAACCTGGCTGCCGCCGGGATCACGTCCGGGTGCAAAGCGGACCCGCTCAGCTACTGCCCCGATGCTCCGGTGAGGAGAGGCCAGATGGCCAGGTTCCTTCACACGGCGCTCCTCAAGCAGAAGGACGAGGAGATGACCCCGGAACCGGTGGAGATCAGCGACGACGTGCCCGATGTGGAGCTGACCGACATCAGCACCGGCGAGACGGTCAACCTGCGTTCGCTGATCCCGGGCGACCGGGCGGTGCTCCTGTGGTTCTGGGCCGACTGGTGACCCATCTGCCGGGGGCACGCCCCCAAAGTCGAGCAGTTCGCTCGAGATAACGCAGACAGGGTCAAAGTGATAGGCATCAACCCGGCCGGTCTCAGGGGCCGCATCGACAGGGCACGACCCTTCGTGAACGGTTTCGGGCTGACGTTCGACAACCTGCTGGACGGAACCGACGGTGTCTACAGACACTACGGCCGCCCCTACAACTCCCATTACTGGCTGCTCGACCGCAACGGTGACCGCGTGGGCTCCACCACATCCAGCTTCTCGGCCGCCAGGATCGAAAGGGCGCTCGACAACCTCGAGCAAGGCGGGTAGCTAACGGTGCCTGGCATCGTCCAGGCGGCGGGGCCAACGCCCTGTCGGGACCCCACAAAGGAACGGGAGGGTTGCACCGGCAACTCCCCTGCTGCATATCGGTAGGTGGCCGCAACCACAGACATCGCCGCCGGGCCGGAGGGCGGCGGTCATCAGCCGTCTCCTTCCCGGTCACCGATCCGGTCTGGACGTGAACGCTTCGACACACGGCAAACACAGGGCGCCATCATCCTCCGAACACTCCGTCCGGCAACAATCCCGAGTCATGGAGTGATGGCTACCCGGCTTGGTGGAGCCGGCCTTGACTACCTGGATCAGCGATACGGCGGGGTGGTTGTTGCACCGGATACGTACATAAGGCCCATACCCGGGGTAGAAGACTTCGGTCAAGCCTGGTGTCGCGAAGGAGGCACCATCCCCCGCCGGTAGTGCTCACCGTTGCACTCCGAAGCGTTCCTCCGTGCCGACCGTCACCGGCTAAGCGTGTCCGTCCCCGTAGCATCTCCGGATCCAGCGACCGGGGCCGCATTCCGGCCAGGAGTCCCTAAAGGTTGTGCCTACACCGATGGCGTCCCCGTAGCCGGACAGCGACCACAACCCATCGAGCCCATCGCGATGGTGGTCCGGCGCTACAGCCGCGATCGAACTCCCTGGTTCATAGTTTGAGCACTGTCTGACCGGGCAGCCGGACGGGGCGTGGCAGCGGTTCGTGTTCGCCGCACCAGTCACGGGCGGCGGTCAGGGGCCATTCGGGCTGCGGTGGGTACCGCCGACACCAGCCCAAGCCGGCCTCGATGTCGGGGATCGGCGCGTGTTGCCACCAAAGGCAGGTGTGGCATGGCGGCCGGTCAAACATGCTGGGAGGGTAACGCAAACCGGAACCTGACGGGGAGTTCTAGGCTCACCCGTCGCGAGTTGTTCTCCACCGTCGCCATCACCAACTGATGGTGTGACCAGCGGATGCAAGACCCATCCGCCCCGCTACCGGCCCGGCAATCCGGTCACGCGAGCACACATGGTCACATCCCTGACCGGAGTGCTCGGACTGCTCTAATCACCCTCCTACCGCCAAGACCGAACCCTTCTCACAGGCTGGGCAAGATCCACACCTGCCCCTCCCCAGCGCGCGATGAGGTAAATCCTGCTGATCGACAGCGGCGATGTTCTGAACCGCGCACGCCTACCCGAGTAACCGCCGGCATGGCGCGTCTCGTGTCCCGAGTCGCTGTTTCGGTTACGTTTGGAGTGCCGGTGTCGTGACAGGAGGGAGCTCTTGTCATAGGCCCGTCGCATACTGGTGGGTAACCGCAAAGCACCAAGCGGTCCGTGTTTGGGTACCGACCGGGCCGGGCTGGGATCAGCCGACCGCAAGACCCCGCTAGGGGATGGCGGGACGCGTTTCGGCGCCGAGGAGGCGGCGGCCGGGGGTGGGTTCCCGCTAGAGGCGACCCGCACAGCGGTTTTCGCGGTCTTGATGCGACGGCCGGTGCGGTCGGGTGGTTCGGGAAACTTCGGCGGATCCCCGAATCAGGACACTGGTTCGACGGTGGTCGAGTCCCTGAGAGGACAACCTGAGTTACCTGCGCTTCTCCGCCTGTCGAGTTCGCACCGGCCGGGAACAGGTCCCATCGATGTGCAACCGGGATCAGTCGAGGGCCGCGTGCGTGAGGTCGGTGGCGTCTGGCGGAACTCGACACGGATGGCAGCCGCCCCGGGATGAGACTGTATCCGGTGGGTTCGCGCAGGTCGGCGACCGTTTCGGAGAGACGGTTCCGGGCACCCTTGGGTGGTTTGCGGGTCGGTTTCGTTTCGTTTCGGTCGTCGGAGCGTAGCTAGCATCGCCGCCTATGGCTCAGCAGTACCGTCGGTCACAGTCGTTGGTCACGCCGTGGGCGGGGAGCCGATTGTGAGCGCATCCTCGGGGCGAAGGCCGACCACGATGGTTGCCGTCCTGTTGTCGCTGGTGATGTCCTGGTCGTTTCCTCTCTCGGCGGTGTCGGCTCTGGAGGATGGGCCTCCGTCGGGCGTTGCCGGGCCGGGCGGGTCCGGCGTGGTAGCCCAGTCGTCCACATCGGAGCGGTTGTGCGATTACTCGGGGGTGACGCAGTTCAACGATGTGGGCTCGTACGACTTCGCCTCGGAGTACATCCTCTGTATGAGAGCACTGGGGCTGGCGGTCGGATACGGCGACCAGAACTATGGACCCGGTCTTGGATTGACCAGGGGCCAGATGGCGTCGTTCCTGGTCCGCTTGTATGCCGATGGGATCGTCTGCCTGTACAACCTCGAGATCGCGTACGGCAGGACCGCAACGAGGTACGCCCCCGGGGACAGGCTCCAGGTATCTCAGATATCGCGGTTCCTGTTGAGGATGGACGAGAGGGCCGGCCACAGCTGCCCTCATCTGGACTCGGAACTCGAGAAGGCCGTCGAGTGTCTGCTCGATCTTCGGGTCATCCCGAACACCGGCGAGGGGCGAAGCAGCGAGACGGTTCTACGGTCACAGATGGCTGTCTATCTGGTGGGTATGTGGCATAACCTGGCCGGTCGTGGCCTTCCCCCGTTCCCGCCGGAGTCGATTACTACCGGCAGGTCGCTACGCCCCATGACGGGTGCTTGGACGGTGGCGGTGGTGATCTGCGCGCCCGGCGACCGGTACACGACCAAAGACCTGCAGCGTCAGGTGGCGAGACTCAACGACAGCCTGAGCTCGAGATGGGAGTGGGAGTCCTCCGGCCTCTTCTCCATCGACTTCGTCGAGGGTAGCGTGATCTCACCCGAAGGCCTGTGGCCAGACGGACCCGGCAGCGGGAGCTCTGACGAGGGTCTTCCGTCGTGGCGTCGTTACACATCGGAGTGCAGATCCCATGCGGGTGGGCTGCCGCCGCTGGTGCTCTTCTACGGACCCCACGCCGGACAGAATGCGGCCGTGTCCGGGGGTTCGGCAACAGCCGGCGTCCCGACCCAGGATCTCGGCACTGAACTGCATGAGTTGGGTCACTCGGTTCTAAGACTGGGACACACCCGAGTTTGCCGCGCCCTCGTCCGCGGTGTCGACATTCACCAGACGCTGCTCTGCGGACACGGATCACATGTGGGCGCGGTGCCGAACCAAGGCGACTCGGTAACCGTGGTTCACGACCGGGGGAAGGCCCAACACGATCTGATCGGTGACCAGAACATCGAGGGTGCTCGACCGCAGGAAGGTCTGGGATCGTTGCTTGACCTCGACTTCGTCGGCGACTCCCTGGCGTGCTACGAACGCGAGATACTGGGTTGGCCGGTCGGCGGGGACAGCCCGCCATGCGTCCGGCTGCCGCCCGAGGCCCCACAAGGTGTCACCGTTGAGGGCACCGGCGGGAAGGTGACCGTCAACTGGACTCCCCCCGAATGGACCGACGGAGCACCCGTAACCGGCTACACCGTATCCGTGTCCTGCTTTGACTCCAGCTATGACGGTCACCTCGAAACGCCTGAACGGATGGTGCCGCCAGATGCGAGATCGGTCACGTTCGACGTCGAGGCCGACGGCCTCCTCGACGATCTCGACTATCGAAGCTCCCTGGATGTGCCACCGCCGGACTACGTGACCAACTGCTACTTCACGGCCTATGTCAACGCGTTCTCGAAGTACGGGAAGGGAGCAACCGGGTTCATTCACTTCGGACGCAGGCATGGCAACAACCTGGAGTTCTCCTGAGCCCACAAGCCGCGTGTCGCCACACCGCTGGCACTGCCCATCGATGCCCGACCTGCCGGGTGGTAACTCCCGGGCTCGGCGCCGGATGAGGCAGAGGCGCCATCAGCGACATCCCAGCCCGCCAAGGGTTCCACTACCTGACTCTCGCCCTGGACCTGGCACCGCGCCGTGTGGTCGTACTCTCAACGGTCGACCCGAAGCTACGAGACCGGCGCCTACGGGAAGGGGAAACTCGTTGGTCGACTCCGAGGACTTTCAGTGATCGCCCTCATTACTTCACATCGTTGTTCGGCCGGACGGATCTGGTTCGGCCGGGGGACGGACAAGTCTAAGGATCGAGGCGTCGTCAAGGACCAACTCGATTGTGAAGCCCGGTCCGGTCTCTATGCGTACGCCGGAGATCGACTTCCCGATGGCGGCTTCGATTTCTTCGGCTAGCTCGAACGTTCGGAACGAGTCGAACCTGGCGATCGCGTACCGTAGGCGGTTCCGCTCCACCGGCGAGAGGCACCAGCGTCGAGTCGTGACTGCTTCCCTGTCGATGGTACATCGATAAGTGAGGTCGACTACGCATTCAGGAAAGGAGCCGTCGGGTGATGCAGGTAGAGGGAAGAATCCCACCAGGCGTCCGGCTCGGTAGTTGCCGCGGCTATCGCGTTCGAGGTCGTCGAGGGGAACGAGAGGGCTGGCCTGGAATGTCCGATCCAGGGTCGGGTCTTCCTCGGCAATAGCTTCCGCTTCCTGCGGGTCCATTCCGCTCCTGATGAGGCGGCTGCGCTCCGTGTTCCACTCCTTGTCGTGATGACAGTCGTGAGAGGTAACCATCACGAGCGCGCGTCCCGAGAGCACATGAATACTGTCCTCCCCAAGCGGGGAACGATCGACCTCGTGTTCTGTCTGGTCCAGTCGATCCCACTTGTCCGGAACGAACAGGTTTGAAGCGGCCACGCGTGCAACGGGAGCTATCAGAATGTCGCCTTGGTTCAGGGGTCCATGGGCCGGGAGGAAAGCTGAACCACCTTCCATCAGATCCGCCGGCGTCGTGGTTGGCTTGGCGTCCGGTTGGTTAGCACTGCCTTCGACAGGTCCTGTTCGTACACGGCTCGGTCACGAGCCCTCCCACGACCGATGGGCGTATCCTGCTGGCTAGCCCATACGGATGCAGCTGTTCTGTACAAAGGTTCCCGCGAGTCTCTGTTTCGTATCTTGAGGCCGGTCGTCTCTACCAAGCCGCTCCGTGCTGCTGCTGCGTGTAGAGCGTGCCGGATATCCGTTCTTCCTTCAGCGATCAACCGGAGCGGAGAGGTTTCGGGACTCTCTCCACGTAGCACCTCCCGGGCATGCTCACCGAACTCCCCGGCAGCCCACTCTGCCGTTGTGGCAAGAATCCGCAACATCTCGAGTCGCTCAGGAGTAGGACGGATTTGACCGGATACGAACCCTGACAGCGATCTGCGGTCAACTCCGATCGAGCTTGCAATCTCCTGCCGTGTGAGCCTCGTCTGCGCACTGATGTGGTCTCTTAGATGCTTTACCATTGCCGATACCGTCCTGCCGACAGCTCGTCTGGTGATGATCCAGGACGTGGTTTCCGCCTTCTTTATGATGTGATAACGCGCGGGGACACCAAGTCGATGGCTCGTGCCGGGTTCGTAGCCCTGGCTGAGCGTTGAGCCCAGCAGCCTGTACTCACGGTCGTGTTCCGTACCAAACACCGCAGAAGCAACCGGTTCAGCCAGGGACATCAGGATCCTGCTCCGAAAGTATCCAGAAAGTCTTCGGTGATCGCCCACCGAAAGTAGCGGTATATGCGGTCGGTGAACACCCGCACCTGTTCTTGGATGGCAGTTGGTTCGAAAGCCCGCTCTCCATGCGACGCGTCGAGATCCAGAACCCACGAAGATCTGTCGACGGGATCGACAGCAGGATCAAAGGTCGCACCCGCAGGCAGCAAGCCCCACCGCGCTCGGAGACGCGAATTGTCGGCGAACCGGTACTGGTACTCGGCAAGGCTGTGCTCAAGTTCGACAGGTGCTTCGGTGTCAAGGGCGACAGGGCCAAGCACTTCGGCCCGCACCAGACGGCGGATGTCACCTAGATGCTCCGCGCCGATCCGGTCGATGTACCGAACGCCGAGGCGCCGAACCTTCTTTGGATTCAGCCACGCACCGAGTGCTTCGAGTAAGACTCCGAGCCGACCCGCGAAGTCTGCCCTGCTCGTATACCTGTTCGTTGCCAGCGCGAGGAACTCGGACGCGAGTGCCACTTCCCAGCCGCCTCTGTCGTCGGTGAAACGCCACACCTCGCCCGATTGTTCGAGTTGCACCCCGGCCGGCCCCACGAGAACCTGCGTCTCCTTCTCTCTTCGTAGGTCGCTGTAGGTACCACGAATCCGCTCCTGGAAAGGGCCGATAAAGTCTTCCTTGCTGATCGAGGCGATCATCGGGAACCTGACTTGAGCAACCACGAAGCTAAGCGGCGACTTTGCCAACGGTACTGATGGAACTGCCGCCCCGAACGGTGTCAACACGTCACTTCCCATGTTACTTCCCGTCTGCTAGGTTTGGGAAGTAACCCTAGCGGCCTAGTGGTGAAAGTGCTGATCCCCATGGCTTGGCGGCCGCCGGAAGGGCTACATCCGCAGCTAGGAGGGTGCTGTCGAACCCAATAGCACCGCGGCTGAGAAGTCAGCAGAGGCTGCAAATGGTCCGACCTCGGATGTGTCGGCCGGACGGGGGTAGCCGGTTCAGTCTGCGTCGGGGTGTAGGGGAAGGTAGTGGAACCCGCGTCCGATCCGCTGCGGTCGGCTACCGGCGAGCAGCCCGTTGCCTGCGAGGGAAGCGAGGAGTTTGCCTGCGTAGACCACGGTGAGACTGCACAGGTCGGCGACTTCAGTTGAGGATACCCGACCTCTTGACCGGGCCCAGTCGAGGATGACCGACTTGCGACGGTCGGGTGTCCGGTTCGGTCGAAGGCGGTGGGCCAGGACGTTGCGGGAGTGATCGGAGAGGCGGTAGGCGGGCGGGTGATCCGCCGGGACGCCGTGCACCCGAGCGATGATCGGCGATCCGCTACTCGTAACTGCCTCGACACGGTTCAGCGCGGCGCCCGATTCCATCGAGGACCGCTGCAGCACAGGCGCTACCGAGCGTGCGTCGACCCAGCCGGTGCTGATGAGGTGCTCCACGATCAGGAGCAGGTCCACGTCGTCTTCCGACGCTCTGGGTTCTGTCGCGTCCAGGAAGCTGATCATCTCGTGATCGGGTTCGCCGCCGACCAGGCCGACCCGCACGTACGGTCCCGGGATCTCGTGGAACTCCGGCGCAGGCCGGCCGATGGCCAACATGTCCCGTATCATGCGGTCCACTCCGATACCCTCCCGCTCGGCGAGCCGCAACGCCGCCATCGCTTCGGCCAGGGACCGGTATCTGGGTACCGCCGGGTGGGTGATGATGTTCGTGACGCTGACCCCTCCTATGAACCCGCCGGGCGAAGTAACCGTCATCTGGTCGCCGATGTGCTCGACGGTGGTGGGCTGCGGAGAGTGCCAATCCCGGTGGACGACACCGTTCACGATCGCTTCCCGTATCACCAGGGTCGGGATGGAGCGTGTCCTGCGAACGACGAAACCGAGGGGAACGTGCAGGGTCCGGTTGGCATCCGCTGCGGCCTTCTCCACATCGGCGATCTGGCCCAACAGCGGCCCTCGACCACGAACACGGTTGGTGCTGTCTCCTCCCGGCGCATCGCGACGGATGTAGTCGATGCCGATGTCGGGAGTATCGACGAGGAGCAACGACCCCGCATTGGTGAGCCGCCCGCTGCCGTCCACCAGGTTCAGGCGCCTGATGAGGTCCTCGTCGCCGGCATCGGCCAGGTCGCCGGCATCCCGCTGGTTGCTTCGCCTCAGGTAGCGGCGAGCGATCTCAACCGCGATGGGACTGGCGTCGGCGAAGGTGTGCCCGGATGGTTGCGCCGACCAGTCGTGTCCCAAGCTGTGCAGCCGCCGGCTGTACCATGTCGTGGGATCGACCTCCACGCAGTTGTCGGCCACCCGCCACCGGATCCGTCCCCGGTGGCGAATAGGTTCGACGGCCTCGTGGGTGGAGAGCACCAGGAGGCGGCAGCCATCTAGCTCCGCGACCCTTACCGCTACGGTGAGCTTCCCCTCGGTCAACTCCCAGATCCGATAGCGGAGCCATCCCGGTTCCAAGCTGGTACCGATCCGGGTTCCGTCGTCGGCAATCCCCACGATAATGGCCCCTCCGCCCGCCGTGTTGGCCATACACGCCATCTCACCGGCCAGGTAGCTGGCCGCCTTTTCGTTCTCCCGGCTCCCCGGCAGAACACGTCCCCCCTGGCCCCGGCGTCCAGGCTCCTCCTTGATATCGACCCGGGATACTTCAACACGGTTAGGAGCCCGGCCCCGCTCCAGAAGAGCGAACGTCTCTTCTATTCGTTCTTCCAGCGGGTCAGGTCCCAAGAAGCGAGAGGCCACAGCGCCATCCCCCGATGAGTTATATTTTGATCCACGAATGTATAACTCGTTTGCTGAACTGCTGATGGAGTAATCGTTTTGACCGGCGAGGCTCTATCTCGTCGACTTCGGTGGTGTCGACCCTGAGTGCGATGCTCACCCCCCAGGAGGGTGTGTATCCACCACGCGAAACCGCGGATCCGGTCTCCATCAGACGGATATCGCCAGCTAATCCGGGGATCGGGACCCCAGAAGGGGGATCAGGCGTCGTCGAACTCCCGGGTGTTGGTCAGGTCGAACGTGTTGGAGTCCTCCGGGTCGTGCGAGTAACGGCCGTAGCTGATCCGGGCGTAGGCGCCGGAGTAGAGGGCCTCCTCGAAGGACTCGATACGGACGGAGGCGCCACGGATCGAGAAACGATCATTGTCGTCGTAGCGAACCAGTTTGGGGTTGCCGGCATCGTGGAGGATGACGTTCTCTCCCACGTCCTGCAGCAGGATCGGCACTCCCAGCGCGGAACGTCCCTTACCCTGGGAAGCAGCCCAGTAGTGGTTGACGGGTCGGGCCGTGACGATCCCGCCGGCGGTCTCGGCGGAGATGAGTTCGGGGGCGGCCACGGTACCGTTCCAGATGTAGCGCAGTGAGGCGGCGCCCCGGGCGTCAGTGTCCCTGACCACCGGCGCCGCTCCGAGCCCCGAACCTTGATCGGAGCGGAACTCGATCCCGGCACCTGCCACCGCGTCGCCGTACTGGTCGGTGAGGAGCGCCCTCACCACGTTGACGGGACCCGGTCCCGCCTCCGTCAGTTCGTGGTAGGCGACCGCCTGCCGCAACCGGAGGGTGGTGGCCACCGGGGCCTGCTCGGACCAGACGACCGGCACGTCCCGGGTGTCGTCACCCGCCACGACCCCGAGGGTGGTCCTGTCCACCACCGCGAGCGGCTGCACCCGGACGTCGATGTCCAGCGTGATCTCGTCGTCGGCGGCGGCCCGGTCGGGGTCCGCGGCCGGGAACGAGACGGCCACCCGGCCCCCGACATCGGTCCGGTGCGTCTTGGTGGTGGTCAGGTCGCTGACCCCGTTCGTCTCGTAGGTAGTGGAGACCTGCACCCTGTGTCCGGCTTCGGCGACCGGCCTGCCGTCCTCGTCGATCAGCTGGAACACGAAGCTGATCGGGTCCCCCAGCTTCATCGCTTCGGCCGTGATCGCCATGTCGTCGGTGACCCGCACCGCCGACACCGGTTTCAGCACCTGGACGTCGATCGTGGTCGACGGGGTGGTGCCCAGCCGGAACTCGTTGCCCAGGGAACCGGTCCAGGCCCACAACCGGACGTTGTCGGGGGGTTCGAGGACGACTTCCAGGTTGCCGAACTCGTCGAGGCGCTGGTCGGACCGGTCGATAGCGCACGCCCGACCGCCGAAGGCCACCTCGGCGCCCCGCAGGCAGCTTCCATCGCTGTCGAAGTAGACGAAGGGGTCGTCGGGCGAGGTGGAAAAGACGTCGACCAGTCCCCCGGCCCGGGGACGGAAACTCTGGTCGCGGGCCGAGATCTGCACTTCCAGCGTGTCCCCTGCGGAGATCACCGCCGCGGTGCTCTGGATGGTCACCCCTGCCGGGCGGGCGTGGGTGTGGGCCAGCACCCGGGTCACGAACAGCGCCATCTGTGCCCTGGTCAGCAGCGTGTACGGCGAGAACGTCGAGGCGGTCACCCCCACCGTCACACCCATCTCGTATATGACCCGCACGGCGGTGACCACGTAGTCGGGCTGGCCGCCCAGATCTTCGAACACGTCGTCGTCCGGAGTCACCTGGGAGGCGTCGGCCCCACCCGGCCCGGTGGGGGCCAGCAGGAGGAACCGGTACAGGAAGAGTGCCATCTGGCGCCGGTCCATGGGGGAGTCGGGATGGAACGTGGTGGGCGACGTGCCCCTCGTGATCCCCATCGCGGCCAACTGGTTGACCGCGTCCTGGATGTGGGACGAGTGGTGGCCGATGTCCGCGAAA
Source organism: bacterium (assembly GCA_026710435.1). GTDB lineage: Bacteria > Actinomycetota > Acidimicrobiia > Spongiisociales > Spongiisociaceae > JAPPFW01. Next base: position 28,649 of record JAPOQZ010000029.1, read on the forward strand.
CCCCGATCGGACGGCGCCGGGACGTTGATCCCGGCCGGGCCGGCGGCACGCACCAGGAACATGGCCATCTGCCAGCGGGTTATCGGCTGGTCGGGAGCGAAGTGGTCCGGAGTCTTGCCCACCGTGATCCCGTAATAGGCCAGGCAGTTGATACCCTGTTCCGCGAAGTGACCGACCACGTCCCGGAACCCGGTCGAGTTGTTGGCATCCCCGATGCATGCCGAGTATCCGGCCAGATGGTCGGGCCGGCCGTCGAGGGCCCGGACCGGGGTCGGGAGCACCGCCATGGTCGAAGCGACGAGGAGAACTCCCAGCAGAGCCGCCGCTAGCCGCTCCGGAAATCCTGCCCTTGTCCAGCCCATCGCGGTCCAATCAACCCGGAATCCAAACCTCACGGACCCGGCCGGCAAGCAACCGGTCCATCGGGAAAGAGCGTAGTGCAATGCCCCCTGATTGCAATAAGACGGTGCGCGGATAGGCGGACCTCGGCCGCACATGTCAATTACTGTGTCCGATTCTCGGTTACCCCCTGCCACTATCCGCGCCATCCCGATGGTTGCACCGCGGAGACCTTCTACCCGGTCGGCAAACCCCGGAGCCGGACGGAGGGCCGGCGGGTCAATCGAGCGGGATGGGCGAGTTCTCGATGTGAGCGACCAGGGCCCGGCCGGTTCCTGCCTCTCGCATCCCGTACAGGGATCCGCCGGGGCTGGTCAGGTCCGCCAGGGACCCACCCCGAGCGGCTATCGCCCATACCGCACTGGTGCGGACATGCCGCAACGACCATCCCGTGCCGTAACCGGCGTAGTCGGCAGCCTCCTTGACCCGGCGCCGTATCGAAGCCGGTGACAGCCCCACTACCGAAGCGGCGGTTCCGCGGAGCTCGGACAGCAGGTCGAGACGCCGGGACAGACCCTTCGAGACGGGACACCAGCCCCCCCGATCCTCGTACCTCACCCTGGATCCGGGAAGGTCCACGTTTGACCATTCGAGCCCGGCGATCTCGGTGGCGGTGGCCAGGGTCTCCCAACCCAGGCCGATGATCACAACGTCGAGGGTGGCCCGCAGGCGGGTCCGGGAGTGCTTCTCCCTGCGGGTTCCCATCCCGACGCGATAGACCCTTCCCTCGCTGGTGGCAGCGACGAGGTCGGCCGCGTCGTCGGCGGTGATCCGTTCGCCGTCCGGGAGCCTGGCGAGGGTCGCCGGGATCCGATCGTCAGCCGGGAGCAGCCTCCCACCCATCTTCTGATGCCGCCATCTGATGGACGCCAGCACCGTACGCGCACCGGTTGCGGGAGCACCGAGCATCAGCAGTCCCATGATGTATTCGGAGATAGACGCGGGATCTGCGGGAAGCGGGGAGTGACCGTGGGACATGGCCCACATCTCCCACCGTGACCATTCGCGAGCGTCGTATCGGCTTCGGGTCTGATCGTAGAGCAGGTCCTCGCTCCTTTCTGCTTCTCGTCGCACGGATCCAACATCGTTGAGGGGGCGATCCTCGCAGCCGGCGCCCGAGTCGGGGTTTCCCGATCTCCGCACACCGGGGGACCGCCCACCGTTGCAGCGGTCATGCCTCTCGACCCGTGGAATCATCCAATTACCCAGGCGCAAGGCCATCCAGCTTAAAGCTACCAGAAGTTAACTCCGGCTAGTCGCTTAAACGTCCGGGAATCTTCCTAGACCTTACAAGGCATAACAACAATCGCCCAGCTGCCGGTACGCGAACAAAGGAACCTCCCGCCGGGCCGAGACGGGACTATCGAAACAGCCCCGATCCCTGGTCAGAGGCTCATGTCCCACACCCCGTTCGCCCATTACAAACCCCGGCATGAACAATCGGGGCTAGCGGAACCGGAATCCTCTTCCTGTCGCCCGCGCTTGGGGGACAGCATCATTGCTTATAACACGGACATGTCAGGAGCCCCGTCGTATTCGTAGCCGGCCCGCGCCGTCACCTGAGCGAGCCTGCGTGGTCACGATCAGCGATCTCCACGCATAGTGGGTGGGTTGCCCTTTCTGCCGGGGATCAAACTCGGCTTGACTCGACCCCCTCGGCAGGGGATCTCAACGGTTGCCGAGGGTGAAACTGTTGACCGTCGCGGACCGTTGATTGGTAATCGCGTATCTTAAGGTATCGCCGACGGTGAGATCGTCCTCGAAGTCCGAATAGCTGACGGGCGATGGGCCGATCTTGAACGCGTCGTTGGAGTCGTACTCGATGAGGAGGACCCTCTCGTCATTGGTCACCAATATCGTCGTGTCGTCGTCGGTGTCGACCACCCGGACGGTGCCCGAGCCGTCGGCAGCTCCCGATACCCGCATGACCCAGTACTGGCGAGTGGTGTCCCTTATCCTGTCGAACGAGCCAGTGATCCGCTCGGCAAAGCTCTCGGCGGAGTCCCGCTGGTAGTTGAGGCCGGCCACCCCTCTCGAGTTGGTGGTACGGCGAACCCCGTTGGGGACCCCCCGGCTGTCGTTGGACGAGAACACCACCTGCTCGCCCCGCACCGGACCACCGTACTGGTCGCTGAGTGTGGCATGCACGGTGGCCGCTGCACCGCTTCCCGCGGACGAGGCAACAATGTACTCCCGCACGACCGCGAGCTCCAGCGTGGTGGGCTCGGCCCGATCGTCGGACCACTCGAGGGTGGCGTCGTCACGCGAACCGTCGTCGTCGACGATCCCGACGGCAGTCCCGTCCCGGACCGCGAGGCCTCCACTGGTCCGCACGTCCAGATCCAGGAAGGCGACATCACCCGGTTCAGCGAACGGATCGACATGGAGGAAGGTCTGGCGGGCGGAACCGTCCGGCCCGGTGGTCTTGGTGAGGGTAGTGCGTTCCAACTGCGTCCCAGAGGTCCGGGACTCCTGGACTTCCAGAACGAACCGTACGCCCTCTCTCGGCACCGGGAGGCCGTCGTTGTCGACCAGCTGGAAAGTGAACGTCACTGCTTCTCCGAAGGGCACCTTCACGGCACTGGATGGGAGGCTGTCGGTCACCATTAGAGCAGTGGGCGAGGCGAGGGTGGCAATGTCGATCGTGGCGTACTGGGTAGTGTCCTCGTTGAAGACCTCGTCGCGGTTGCCCGTCCACATCCAGACCCTCAGCCTCTCGGCGTCTTCGCCCCCCACACCTGCCCTTAGGTTGCCTGACATGTCGGTAGCGGGATCCGTACCGTCGATGACGCACTCGCGCGCTCCCACCGCCGGACGAGCTTCCGCCGTGCATGTGCCCTTGTCACTGAAGACCATGGTCGGATGGTCAGTAGTGAAGAGGTCCACCGACCGGTTGACGAGAGGCTGGTGACGCGTGTCGCGCAGCGATATCGCGATTTCCACCGGGGAGTCACGGAACACCAGATCCTCGGTCACCTGCGCCGATACGCCCACCGGCCGGGCGTTGGTGTGGGCCAGCATACGGGTAATGAACACCGCCATCTGGCCCCTGGTCACCCAGCCCTCCGGGGAGAAGGTGGTAGCAGTGGTGCCCTGGGTCACGCCCATCTCGTAGAGCCGCCGGATTGCTTGGTTGGCGGTGAAGGAGACCTGGCTCAGGTCCTTGAAGTTGCTGTCGTCAGGCCGGACGGTATCTATGTCCGTACCTCCCGGTCCGGTGGCGGCCGCCGCCAGGAACCTGGCCAGCAGCAGGGCCATCTCCTTGCGGGTCACCGGTTCAGACGGCCTATAGGTGGTGTCGGTGGTCCCGGGCATTATGCCGCTTGCAGCCATCTGGTTGATCCCCGCCTGGATGTGGGAAGCGAACGAGCCCAGATCGGTGTAGCCCTGATCTGCGGGCCCGGGTAGCACTATCCCGGCGGGAACGGCCGCCCGCTGCAGGAACAGGGCCATCTGCCAGCGGGGGATGATGTCGCGGGGGGAGAACCTCTCCGGCGTCTTGCCGTAGGTGATCCCGTAGTGGGCCAGGCAGTTTGCAGCTTCCTCCGCGAAGTTGCCCACCATGTCCTCGAATCCGGCTGACTCAGCCGCCGCGGCTACGCACGCCGATTGCCCGGCCCTATGGTCGACGACCCCGTCCACACCGCCCGCAGGCGGCACAGATCCGAACAGCAGGGAGCCCGCCAGCAAGAGGGCGCTTGCCGAAAATGTCCAGCGGTTGCGCAATCCTGCTGCCTCCAACATCTATGCTCCTTCGTCGTTCCGGTGTCCGCCGAGCCGGTGGCGACTAACACCCGTGTGTTAGCTCACAGTGACATGTTACGGCAGAACGGCGCTGAGCACGCAACATCCCGCGATGCCGCCCCCGCCGTGACCGGACAAGGACCTGCGTCTCCTGCGTACCTGGTTGACCGTGCCAGGGGTCTGCGGGCAACGCGACGGTCCGGGCATCGCTGCATCCACATGCACCGACCGCTCGGTACACCAACGCCAAAGGGCCGAAGCTGTCACACTCGTGTTGCACAATGATATGTAACCGAAAGCACCAACGGTACGTCTACGACGTCAAGCGGACCGGAAGGGACAAACTTGCACGGGGCTATGGCCGGCGGGTGAAGATGTTCGTATCGTCGGGATCGTGGGACTGGAGATCCAGGTCCATGGTGTCGCCTTCTTCGAGGTCTTCCCGGAACCGGTCATAGCGCTCGGTGCTGTTCCCGAGGTTGAACTGGTCGTACCGGTCGTAGACGACTATGAACGTGCCTTCTGTTCCCTCGATCACTAGCGTGTTGCGGTCCCGGTTGTGGACCTTCACCGTGTACGAGGTGAGGGCTCGGCCGGTCGGCGCGTCGTCCACCCAGTAATGCTCCAGCGGATCGTCGCGATCCGTCGATACCTGGCGATCGAGGCCCTCTGTGAAGGCCGAGATGCGCTCGGTTCCGTCGTCGTTCGAGTTCCAGCTGTAGCGGACCGTAGCCTGGCCGCGGCGGTTGGTGGTCGGCCGATGGTTGGGCTTGGCCATGTCCGGCGCGTCCTGGCCCAAGCCGTTCGGGCCCTGCGAGATGAAGTGTATCTTCACACCGCGCACCGGGTCGCCGTACTGGTCCACCAGGGTGGCGGTCACGGAGTTACGTCCCCGGCTTCCGGTGGTGGCATACCGGTACCTCGCGGACTGTTCCAGCACCAACGTGGTCGCCACATCGTCCCCGTCGCTCCACGCAAGTTGGACCATGCCGTTGGGGATCGGTTTGCCGTTCACGTCGATCACGTCGTAGCCGGCCGCGTCATCGACGGTGAACTCCAGGAGACCCTCGTCGTCGTCGTTCACCGGACGGAAACGGCTTAGCGGGAAGGTGAGCTCCACCCGGCCCGAGGAATCGGTGCCGTAGGTTCGGGTGCGGCGATTGGTCACCCGACCTTCGAGCGTCTCCTCGCTCACCACGGTGATATCGACATCCTCCTCATAAACAGGATCCCCGTCCCTGTCCACCAGTTGGAAGGTGAAGTCGACACGCTGCCCGAACCGCACCTTCTTGGCTGCAGGATGCAGGTCGTTGCTGACCTCGATGGCGACGGGCGGTTTGGTGGTGATGAAGTGGAGCGAGACGTAGTCGGTTCGATCCTCGTCGAAGTCCTCCCTCAGGTTCCCTGTCCACGCCCACAGGATCAGGCTCTCGTCCACCTGAAGGTCGTAGACCAGGTTGCCGTCCCCGTCGGTGGTCTCGTCGTCGAGGTCGATCTCGCAGAGGTCGTCGCCAAACTCGGGAGTCAGACTCTCGTCCTTGCACCGGCCGCTGTTCGTGAAGTGGTCCTCCCGGCGTGGAGCGGAGAAGAGGTCCACCGGAGCATCCGCGACCGGCCGGTGGAAGCGGTCCCGAAACGAAGCGACGACCTCGACCGTGTAGCCTTCCGTGACCACCTCGTCCTCGGCTTGGAGGGTCAGCCCGGCAGGCCGGGCGTTGGTGTGGGCGAGCATCCGGGTGACGAACAGCGCCATCTGGGATCTGGTCAATTCGCGGTCGGGATGGAAGCGGTCGTCCGTTGCACCGTGGGTGATCCCCATCTCGTACAGGACCCGGATGTCCCGGTAGTAGGAAAGGGGCAGGTCGTCGATATCGTCGAAGACGTCGCCGTCGGGGTCCACGTCGTCGATGTCCGCCCCACCCACGCCCGCCGGGGCCAGATCCAGGAAACGGGCGATGAACTTGACCATCTGCCGCCGGGTCACCAACCCCATCGGGTCGAAGGTGGAGGCGGTCTTGCCGTTGGTTATCCGAAGTTCGGCGAGCTGGTTGATCGCGTCCCGGAAGTATCGGGGATACCTGCCAATGTCACGGAAGCCCTGATCGGAGGGCTCCGGCAACTCGATCCCGACCGGTCCGGCCGCCCGGATCAGGAAGAGGGCCATCTGCGCCCTGCTTATCCCGTCCCGGGGCGAGAAGTACCCCCGAGCGGTCCCGATCGTGATCCCGTAGTGGGCCAGGCAGTTGATGGCATCCTCTGTGTCATCGGAATAGCTGCTGATGTCCCGGAATCCAGCCGATTCCAGCGCCGATCCCACGCAGGCCGAGTAGAGGGGAAGCTCGTCCTGCTCGCCGTTCCTCGCGGCCACGGGGAGAGCGGATCCGGCCAGCAGAGCGCCAACCAGTATCACCACACCCGGCAACGTAAACCGCGCCCGCAAACGCAAGAACGCAGCCATGCAGTCCTCCCCGGTTTTCCCGCTCTTGGCTAATAGTATGGCCACTTTCGGCGACTAGCCAGTTGTGTACGGGCAAATAGCGCGAATCAACACCTCCGAACGCTCCAGACAATCGGGACCCAACACTTCAAGCCTCTGCTTGGCCTCCGAAAACGGCTTGCCAAGAGCCGAAAGGCCGGTGTCATACCCGGAGGAGTGATCCCATTTCAGACCGCCGGTCAGGGAGTCGACATGGCTCCGAGGAACCTCTCGAGGTTCCAAGGTAGACCCGGTTCGGCAGCGCCCACACCGGGTCGAGGCCGTTCGTGTGGACCCTTTCCAAGACTAGGAGAGGTAAACGGGGAACCAATTGATCGCCAACACACCCCATCGGGCTAGTGAACTGCGTCGACGATACCCGAAACCCCCCCGACCACCACCGGCCCCGGGGTCGAGACCGCGACAATCGCCCGACCGGTCGCCTCCGGCGGGTCCCGCCCCCGGGCGGTCTTACTAACGCGCCTTAGGTACCTGTACCCTTGTCCCCAATAGGGTCACTATCCAGTAGCATGGGAAGGCGTCAGCCACAGGAAGGACCCCACCCGATGGCTCGTCGTCGTACCACAGGGATAGTCCCATCCTCGGAACGCGCGGCCGTGACCTGGCACGAAACCTTCGCTGCCCCATTTCGCACGTTCGGTCCCGCTGTTCTCGCTGAACCGAACTCGCTTGAAAGGGTTCGGCCAACTACCCGTGCCGACAAGGATGCCTTCGTCCTTGTCTGCGTAGCGCGGATGGCATCCGGTGCTAGCCGCGAGCAGATTATGGACCTACTCGATTGGGACCTTGACCGTCTCGCCCAGGCTGCGCGGATCGGCAAGACGATGATTAGGCAGATGGGATAGGTGGTTGATTGTATTGCCGAGGCGCTAGGAGTCTTCCCTGCCTTCGCCCTTCAGTTTCACTTCCTGTTGTGGATTGCCGTAGGGGCGGCTGGCGCAAGGCTTGTCCTCTGTGTTAACCATTCGCGCCCGAGTGTCGAAGGTTGCGGCCGATGCTCACAACGCGTGGCGGCCGAACGCACTAGAGGACTTGCGTCGGTATGAAGTAGAGAGCTGATTCGGGGATCGGGACACTGCGAACCGGATGACCTACCCGTGCTCTGGGATGATCGGCAACCGACGGCTGTACCGGGACTTGGCCGCCCGTCACCTGGGCTGTAGCAGCGTGAGTTCGGTGTCGGCCTTGCTCGGTTGGTCCTACGTATCGGAAGGCCCACGGCTTCGGCTTGTGTGTTACCGCCTCTTGTCAGCATCGAACGGGCCATTCACGATCATGGCGCCTTCGAAGGATTCCTTGATCCCATTTCCGGCGATGACGTTTCCGATCCGCGTCGGGTCTAGATCCATTCTGTAGTGCTGGTTCAATTCCTCGAAGAACCGACCCGCAGGCCCGGTGTCGAGTAGTAGAGCTCCGATTACTTCGTGAGGCGAACCGTTGGGATACAAGGCTTCCTGTTCCGCGGCGTAGGTCAGGTCGGCGAAGAGCCCTCGTTTTGCAGAGTATGCCTCCTCGCTCAGATGAGAGAACGGCCCGTGACCGATGTCGTGTAGGAGGGCCGCCGCGCTCAGGTCGTCGTGCAAAGGGTCGCCCCTTGCGCGGCCGAGTACCTGAGAGACGAGTTCCTTGGTACCGCTGCATACAACCCAAGGAGTGATCGAAGCGTGTGTGCAGCGCGGTGGGGAAGGTCAGGTAGGCCAATGACGTCTGGTGGATGTTCCGCAGACGCTGGAGCAAGGGGAGGTCCATGATTGCGACCTCCCAGCCTTCGAAGGTCCTGGTACCCCAAACCGAGTCATGAACTATCTTCTGCTCGGGCCACGGACCATCCCGCCGGAACAGAACCTCACCGAGTTCGGAGAGCTTGCGCGTCCAAATTGGCGTCACTAGTTGGTTACGAGTAAACGCTCAAGTTTCGACGATCGATGAATGGCGAGAAGTGCTCCATTGAGTACTTCTGCTGCCTTTTTGATCGTATCAACAGATACTGCTGCCTCGTCGAATCGCCTGCTTAGAAACCTGTTGTAGTAGTCCAGCAGCGTACTCTTGTTCAGATCGTATGTGACCAAGTCCTTGTTGTATCTGCTGTAGAACCCTGACGCAGCGAGGCTGTCGAGGGCGGCTTCGATAGTGGGCGACGATACGTATGCGCCGACCTTCCCAAGAGAGACCTGGCCAAGAAGCTCTGGAAACTCGCTCGCTACCTCACGAAACCCTGCTTGTAGTTCCGTTGAGGTGGACTTGAACCGGTCCTCGGGAAAATGGGCCAATAGTGCTGCCACCACGTCCGCTGTCAGAAACTCGGGCACATCCGACTCCCTCCGTTGTTTTCGTTAGGCAACGGGCACATCCCGCCCGATCCCGTTCCGTCTAGCGTCATCCTAAGCACTTTTTTCGCGTTCTCCACCACTTCCGGCTCCCCACGTCTCCAATATGGAATCTAGCTGTGACAACGAGTCCTCGCCGTCTCGGATGGTCGATTCTCCTAGGAGCGTGCTGAACAATGACGATTGCTCGGGCCTGCCGCCCGCCAGCCCAGGAATAATGCCGGCGGTTGGCAGGCCGCTGGTGGATTGCTCAGCAGCCTCCTAGTGTCCCGAGTCGGAAGTTCGTTACAGCGAAGCGGGCTACACCCCCACTCCCCGAACAGCCCCGCGCACGAGAACACCGCCCGAACGTGCCTCTCCACTTGGGTTCCCGCCCCCGCCGCTACCTCCAAGGGTCACGGAGGCGACCTTCTTTCCCCTGTCCGGGCCCGCTCCGGATAATACGAACCCTGCCACGGTTCTGCTCGACGTCGGAAACGAACCGCCGGTGCATGCGACTTCTACCATTGTGCAGCGAGCCTGTGACAGATACAACCCGGCCCTGCGCGAAGGCGTGGGATGGGGGGTTAAGTCCTTGCGGCCGCCGCAACATCCGGGTTCGGAACACTTCGGGAGTGGATGGGTTGTCCGGGCACTGGGATGATCGGCAACCGACGGCTGTACCGGGACCTGGCCGCCCGTCACCTTGGGCGTAGCAGCCTGAGCCGGCTCATCACCCTTCCCCGACATCAGCCGGTAGGGATCAGCGCTTCTCTGGTGCGTCCCGCCACTAGCCCCGATTCTTCATGCGGGGGTTTGCACTGGGGCGATCGCGGTGTGGGACATGAGCTTATGAGCAGGGACTACGGCCGTCTCGATAGTCCCGTCTCGTCCCAGTGCGACCTTCACCCGTCGGGTGGAGCCCGGCCCAGTCGCCGTGGTGTGGTCGATGTGGCATGTTGCTGTGGCTGTGTCTGAGAATATTAGAATTGGGCGATGATGCGCCGTTGGTGCACAGCGGGAGGGAGAGGGCCGGATGCGTATCACCCGCGAAGAAGCCCGGACACAGGCTCGAACGAACCACCAGGTCTTCTGTTCTGACTACCTTCCAAGTCTCCTGGGATCCCACCGCGGACAGTGGGTAGTACTTCGAGACAGCGCTGTGGTCGAACTGCTCCCCGGGCACGAGACGCCTCCGGCGTACGGACAGCTACGAAGATCGTGCCCGGAGGATGCTCGAGGGGATCGGGACCTACGATGCTTGCCGCTTACGGGACCGGCTACGAACGGTTTCCTGGTGAACGGTTCTCGATCCAGCAAGTGGAATAGCAGCGGCCGATCGAGATGGGCCACCGTCCCTGCGGCTGGGGCTGTTAGGGGTGTGGCGTCGCCAAGGATCGATCGTCTAACCGGAGACCCACAGGATCAACCAAGGCGCACGATGTTTGTCGGCGTGAGGGATACCGCGTGGATCCTCGGGGACTAGCATTGACGGCCCCTGCTGCGAAGTTCGCTACGGCAAGGCTCGAATGCACCTCCCTGATCAAGAGAAACGATATAGTGCCCGTAAATTACATGGATGAAAGACAGGAGGTCGTTGTGCCGTCGCTCCTCCGACGGAAGCTGCTAAGAATCCTGCGCGACAAGGCGCTGGGTACTCATGAAACGCCGATTCGACTGTCGTCGGGGGCGCTGTCCACTGACTTCGTCGACGGAAAGAAGGGCCTTTGCCGCTGGAAGGACCTTTACACGGCGGCCGAAGCGATCATGGAAGCAGTGGAGGACGCCGGTATCGATTTCGACGCTGTAGGTGGCCCGACAATGGGCGCTGACGCCCTAGCCGTCGGGATCGCAGCAGCTTCAGATTCTCGATGGTTCTTCATCCGCAAGCAGCCGAAGGAACATGGAACCGGACGGCGGATAGAAGGGGCGCGCATCGGTTCGGGGGACAGAGTGCTCCTAGTCGACGATGTGGTCACAACCGGAGGATCCATTCTCGAGGCTGTCGATGTGGTCCGTGAGACTGGCGCCACGATCGCAGGCGCGGTCACGCTCGTGGATCGCAGCGAGTTGGCGGGTCCGGAAATGACAGCCTCGGGCGTTAGATACCTACCCATGGCCACGTACGAGGATCTCGATATCAAGCCGGTAGGCCGTGGAATCGTTACTGCAGCAGCTAGCTGACGAAGGATTCGAAGCTCTCCCTCCCGCCAAGTTGGGCCAAATCAGCATCTGGTGCCGCGACTACTGCTGGGCATCGGGCGACGCCGCCTACTGCGTCTTGGCTGATCTGTTCTGCAAGCTTGATGATGCCTGGCGAACGGGTCCGATCCGGGTGGATACGGAAACCCTTGTAAGTATCGCGTTGCAGCGGGAGCTGCCGGCAGTCCTAACTAGTAACAGGGAAATGGCACTGGCAACCGCCCGGACCCTTCGAGAAGAGGTACTGCAGATCCTCACCTCACAACGTCGATAGTGTCCCACCCACCCCAAGCCTGCAAACAGCCACCGAAAGGGGACTTTGCAACCATACCCACCAGCACATCTGATGTGGGAAATCTGGATGATCGACCATAGGGACTCTCGGTGATCGCCATCACGGCAACCGGCGGCTGTACCGGGACCCGACCGCCCGTCACTTGGTGCGTAGCAGCCTGAGCCGGCGCCGGCCTGACTCAGTTAGTTGGTCCTACGTATCGGAAGGCCCACGGCTTGTGAGTTTCCGCTCTTCCGGGGACATTTTCTCGATGCCTTGAGAGTGGCCCGAGTGCTTGGTGAGGTAGTTCACCTCTGCGTTGAGGATGTTGACGAGGGCCACGGATTTTTTGTTGAGTCTCGTAGCCGCTCGCGGCGCCCTCTGTCCTTGGCCGAAGAGACGGAAGCCACGTTCCACTGCGATCCCTCCGCGATCAGCAACCGCTCGACGAGCCGACGGTCCACCTATGCGACCTTCAAGGAATGCGTCAGGCGGTTGTGGAAGACATCCCCCTCGCCCGCCGACGCCACTTGGGTTACACCGCTGAGGCGACGGAACTCAGCAGAATAGAGGATTCGGTCGCGATCCCGCTGAAACGATTCTCTCGGATCACCAACACTCGAGCGGCGAAGTCGGTCCTCCCGACCGCTCACCGATGAGTTACACGGATGCCGTCGAGGGCGTATCGCAGTTTGCCTTCACAGACCAAGCGGCCCACCGCCACACCCACATCTATGTCCTCCACATCGGAGCCCTTCTCCTTCATGGATTCGAACAACTCGACTACGTCTCCGAATGGTGACCTTCCGTCCTTCTCGCGCTTCTGGAAGAACCCCAGCACCTCGTCCTTGCGGGACCGAACAGCTATGGCCTCTGCCTGCATGACATCCTCCCTTCGATAGGAATCACCCTAATGAAATTATCATCGGGGTGTGACATGGGCGGCCAGGTACAACAGCTGCCCACCCAACGGCTCCCGCAACATGATCCCCGCCCCGGTCCGATCAATACCGTATACGGACCGGTGGTGTTTACGGCTACTTACCAGTATGCGACGGGACTGCGACACGGACAACCCCCTCGCTACGAAAGCTCGGTCCCGGTGGGCGCCGTGAGCGGCCGGCGATGCCGCATCGCTGGGGCTACCGCGGTGGGGTAACACAGCGAACCAAGGAACTCGGGACTCCGGTCGTCGGCACCGTACAGAGCACGAACGGTTCAGGAAGTCGGGATGCACCGGCGGACCTGCGGCGGGTCCCGATCGGTCGGGCCCCTCCGCCGAAGCCACCCTCTCACTAGGCTCAACCCGATCCGCACTCTGGAAAGTTGCCCGTGTCAACACGATGCTCGCTGACACCCGCTCCGGTCAAATGGTGGTTGCTCGGGGTGGTGGCAGCCGCTTCCCTCCTCTGCGCCGCCCCTGCGCGAGCCGAGTCTCCTTGCGACTCCGAGACCGTGATCCCCGCCGACCGGGAAGCCTTACGAAACGACTGCGAAGCCCTCTGTGCCTTCTACACCGGACTTGACGACCCCGGCATGCTCGACGCCCCGGACAACCCGGACGCGTGGGGATCCACCACTCCCTTCGCCGACTGGCAGAGGGTATCGGTGAGGCGAGACGGGGTAGTGGCCGTGACTCCGGAAGGCGCCGGCCTCTCCGGTCCGCTCCTCGCCGGCTCTCACGGAGTTGACCAATCTCGACACTCAGCCTCGAGAGAAAACCAGCTGACCGGGCCCGTACCCTCCGGTTCGGTCGGCTCACGAAGTTGACCTTCCTGAACCTCCACAGCAATCTGCTGAGCGGTGAGATCCCCGCCGGCCTGGGCCAACTGGCCAACCTCACATCGCTCGTCCTTCACACCAACTGGCTGACCGGTCCCCTACCTCCCGAACTCGGTCGGCTCTCGAAGTTGACCTTCCTGGAACTCGGGGGAAACAGGTTCACGGGCATGCTCCCGCCCGAGATGGGGAACCTGGCCTCCCTCACCTATCTCGTGATCCACAACTCCGAGATGACCGGACCGATCCCGCCGGAATTCGGGGGTCTCGCCGAGTTACGGCAACTACACATGCCCTCCAACGAGCTGACGGGACGCATCCCGCCTGAGTTGGGGGACCTGGCAAGGAGGCGCCGGCTAGACACACCAACACACACGGAGTGGGGAAGTCGATGATCGACTTCGGGGAATTCCACTGATCGCCAACAGAGGCACGGCGGGGCAGTTTTCGCGTTTTCGGGGGTTACCAGGTCACCAACAACAACGGCTTGGTGACCAAACGGATGTTGACGATGCCTGATCGAACTGCCGTGGCAATGTGCGTAGTCCCGGGAGTCGCCTTGGTAGGTTCAGCGGCCAAGAACTCCTATACCCGTGGATGCTCCACGGGCCAGAGCCCTAGGAGGGTACTGAACAATGACGATTGCTCGGGCCTGCCGCCCGCCGGCCCAGGAATTATGCCGGCGGTTGGCAGGCCGCTGGTGGATTGCTCAGCACCCTCCTAGCCCGATGGAGGTCGACGTTGGAACCGTCGAGCAGTAGTGATCGCAGCTACCGCCAAGCCTGCTGCCAGCGGCAGCGCTCCAACAGCCAGAGTGTTGCTTCCCATGCGTGGCCCCCAGATCGAACCGGCTATACCGAATGCGATTAGCCCGAAAGCAAGTATCAACTCCAATACCTGAACGAGTTGCTGCCGCTCAGCCATCCTGAGGATGCGTTCAGACGTGCCGGGCTGAGCTTGCTCGTACGCCGCGAAGTCGTCCGGCGGGGGTAAGGGGACCAGACCACGACGATGATGTGGAGACTATACGCTGGAGGAATCTCTCTACTTCCCGAAGTTCGACTGGTGCGTCCGTCGGAGCCGCCAGCGGCGAGGCCGCGTCTGGATCGGGCGATGCATCGGCGTCTTAGTGCGGTAGGTTCTCACTCATGAGCGCCGTCGGCCGGTCTCGTCTCCAAGTCGTCCATGGCTCTCTGAAGATAGAGGCCCACCTGTTCCCAGCTGCACCGGATATCGTGTGCCTGCTCCGAAAATGCTTCTATCATGTGTTCGTAGGGAGAGGGTGGCCGCGTAGCTGCCCAACGTCTCAGTGCTTGACCCATAAGGCCGAGTTCGCGCCGATGTGGCGCCAGCATTACGACCACTCTCGAGATCTGCTCATGGAGATGCTGCAACTGGTCCTCCGACAAGGTTCGCAGTGCGGACTCCATGGTGGACACGTCGGCAGGCGCCGGCGTCCCGGTCGCAACAGTGGTAGACGCCACGTCCTTCTCCTTCAAGCGCTTGACGAGATCCGATGACATCAAACTCCGTACGTAGACTGTAACACCGCACGGGTGTTGTTGAGATACTGCGATTTGACCAAGAGACCCGATGGCAGTGCTGTCCAGACAAGGGAAGGGCACCGTGGAGCTCCGTCACGAACCTACGGCACAGAATGCCGACGCCGGCGCGCACGGATCTGCCTCGGGGGTTCGGGGAACCTCGAGATTCCCCGTACCAATGGGTAACGTGATTGGTTCGGCGGCGTTATAGCGAAGAGCGGTTCACGTCGTCGGGAACCATGAGCCCGTGTCGGCCAGTGACGGGCTCCCAACCAGCAGACAAACGCTCGGGCTCCGGGGAATCCCGGGGCCCGAGGTCAGTCAGGGGATGGCCTTGGCTCATCAGGACACGATCGGATCGGTAGTACTGGAAGGCCAGACCCGATCATCTCGACCGCTCACTTCCCGACAAGGTGGATGCCGTCGGAGGCATACCAGCGTTCGCCTTCACCACCACCACATCAAGGTCTTCAAGACAGCAACACATCGAACGCCAATGGAGCGATCTCTTCTCCGCTGAGCGTGATCGTGGTCAGTGGCCTCGTCTTAGTCGTCGTCGGTGGGGGTGTGCTGACGGCCCTAGGAGGGTGCTGAGCAATCCACCAGCGGCCTGCCAACCGCCGGCAGAATGCCTGGGCTGGCGGGCGGCAGGCCCGAGCAATCGTCACTTTTCAGCACCCTCCTAGTGGGTGGTTGCGGCTCTCCGTGTTGTCGACGGTTGGGCTGCCTGCCCACTGTTGAAACAGGCGAACCACGCAGCAACGCTTGATGGCAGATCAACAAACGCTCGGGCCCCGGGGGGTGGCTCCCGGGGCCCGAGGTCCGTCAGGGGATGGTCTTGGCTACGGAGTTATACCTCAAGTCAGGGCAAAGAGCCTCCGTATGGCCAGAGTCCCGGCCTTCCACGAGATTGGACTCGCCCCGCAGTGTGGACAGTCTTAGTTAGGCACCAATCTACCAACTGGGGGCTGTCGGATTGTTGCTTTCGTAGACGGGGGCGACTGCGGGGCGGGACTGCTTGCGGGTGGCGAAGCCGCTCCGGTCCAAGAGTACGGTCGCGAGGGTGGCGAGTGATGACGTTGCCAAGACACTGCTGTCCGTAGGCTGCTTCGACCAAGAGATCGCTGAGAGTTGGATAGGTGCACTCGGACTATCAGCCGGGAGCGGGCGGGGTGTTCGGGCACGTATCGGGCTTTGGAGGGTGCAGGCCGATGGTGACCGCGAGCGGAACGGCCCCTGGTGCCGAGAGCTGGTCGCGGCGTTGACGATGTAACCCTATCGACCGCCCAACAAGTGGGGCACACCCGGTATGAGTAAGTTTCGCTGATCGTTGAAGACACGCTCATCAGGAGAGCTCCCCCATCAGGGTCTTGGAGAGTGCCGGTCGATTCTGGTCTTCGGATCCGGTGGCTGGGCCCGCTAGAAGGGATTCCTGGTGAAGCGGTTCGTATCGCTCGCTCTGTGGCCAGATACCACCACCGTTAGGGTGTTGCCCTCCATCACTTCCTCGCGGAAGGTGGCGTAATTCTCGGTGTCGGTGCCGTTGTTGAACTGATCCTCGGAGTCGTAGGTGATCACGTAGGGTCCTCCGGTGTCCGGCTTGATCACGAGGGTGTTCCTTCTGGCGTCGTGGTGCTTGAGCTCGCCAGTGGTCTCACCGGCCGGGGCGGGACGCACCCAGTAATGCTCTGTCGTCTCTACGGTCACTCCTGGGATATCTTCGACAAGGGCATCTATGAGCTCGATATCCGGCTCCGCGGAGTCGCGGAAGTAGGCGACCGTCGCCTCTCCCCGGCTATTGGTGGTCTTCCGGAAGGCCTCCTTGGCCATGTTCGGGTCCGACGCATCCGTACCCAAGCCCTCATCGTCGCCGGACTTGAAGTGGATCAGTTCGCCCCGCACCGGGTCGCCGTACTGGTCGAGAAGGGTGGCGAACACCCGGTTACGCCCGCCGGAACCCGAAGTCACAGCGGTGTGGTAGGAGACCGTCTGGGTCAGCACCAGAGTCGTGGCCTCGTCGTCCTCGCTGGACCACACCAGCGACACGTCCGTGTCAAGGACGCCCACGGTGGTCTCGTCGATCACGTCCAGCCCGGACGATTCCAGCACGATGACATCCAGGAGGCTGTCCCCGTCGCGGTCGCCGTAGCGGGGACGGTCTATACGGTACCTGAGGGTGACCCGCCCCGCTGAGTCCGTGTAATGGGACCTAGTCTGCCTACGGGCTAGCCTCCCCCCGCTCCTCTCCTCTGTTGTGATCTCGATCTGCTCGTCCTCGCGGCGTACCTGCTTCCCATCCTCGTCAACCAGCTGGAACGTGAAGGTGACCGACCTCCCGTACGGCATTTGCAGAGCATGGGGTCGCATATCGTCGGTCACCTTGAAGGCGTCCGGCGGCGGCACAACGGTGAACTCGATCGAGACATACTCGGTGCTGTCGACGTCGAAGCGATCCCGCAGGTCCCCGCTCCATGCCCAAAGGGTCAGGTCCTCGTCGACAAACAACTCGTACACCAGGTTCCCGTCCGCATCCGTGGTCTCGTCGCTCTGATCGATCTCGCAGGGATCGGCGCCGAGCAGGGCACGTACCTCCGTCTCCTCGCACCGGCCTCGGGAGTCGAACAGATCGGTCGAGCGGGAGTAGGGCTCGGCCGACTCGAACACGTCCACCAAGGCGTCGACTAAGGGCCGATGCCACCGGTCCCGCGCCGAGATCACCACCTCGGCGTCGGCAGATGCGTCCACCACGATCCCGTCCGTCTGGATCGTAACGCCGGCGGGCCGAGCGTTGGTGTGGCCGAGCATCCGGCTGATAAGCAGCGCCATCTGGGCTCGGGTCAGAGGCCTGTCCGGGCTGAAGGTGGAATTAGAGGTGCCCTCGACCACCCCCATCTCGAATAGAGTTCGCACCATGTCGTAGACCCTGATCGGCACGTCCCCTAGGTCCTCGAAATGCGTGTCATCGGGAAACACATCGTCGACATCGACCCCTCCAGGACCGACCGGGGCCAAGTCGAGGAACCGGTACAGGAAGAGGACCATCTGACGGCGGGTGACCGTATCGTGGGGAGCGAACGCTGAATGGGTCTTGCCGACAGCGATGCCCATCTGGAGCAGTTGGTTAATGGCGTCCCGGGTCTCGTCGGACAGCCCTTCTACATCCGTGAAACCCGCAGCGGCCCGGCCGGTAGGTCTCGGCACGTCAATCCCTGCCGGACCGGCCGCCCGGACCAGGAACAGAGCCATGTGTGATCGGAGCACCGGAGCGTCTGAGGAAAAGGAACCGGCGTGGGTCCCGTAAGTAATCCCGTAATGGGCCAGGCAGTTTATTGCCTGCCTGGTTTCGGCGGGATACGTGCGGATGTCCGAGAACCCGGCATCCTCCAACGCCGGGCCCACGCAGGCCGAGTAGAGGGCAGGCTCGTCGGCTTCCCCGTTCCAGGCGGCGGCAGGAACCATCGAGAGCCCCAGCAAGACCGAAAGCACGGCCACCGCCGACCAGACCATAATCCTCGACGGGAACATCAGTCCTCCCACCTTTTTCTCGTTCTGCCCCCAGGATAACGGGCGATGGTCCGTGTAGGGCGACGGAGAGGTCGTTGAACGGTCCGAGGCGACCCTGGGCTCAGAACACAATCTCGGTTCGACGGGCCGCCAGGGCTATTTCGGCATCCGGGCATTCAGGCATCGCCGCACGCACTCAAGCCACCCTCCCGCCTTCACCGAGAGAAGTGCGGGGGTCTGCAGCACAGGCCCCCGACGATCACTTGCGCTAGCCCAAAGGAAGCTACTGGCGGAGGCATTCTTGCTCTGACATCCGGATCAGGGCGATGTGATTAGTGAACGCTACCAGACACCGAACGGATGTTGACGATGCCTATTGAACTGCCGTAGGCAACTGTGTGCAGTCCCTGGTGTCGCCGTGGACGGTTCAGTGGCCGACAAGTCCTACACCCGTGGATGCTCCGCAGGTCAGGACTCTAATCCCTTACGCGAGGTTCGGGGTGGTGAGCGTGTAGGTGTTGGGGGTGTTGGTGGGGGTGATCTGGTAGGCGAGGGTGTCGCCTACGGTGAGGGCATCCTCAAAGGTGGCGAGGCGAACACGTTCGTCACCGATCATGAGGTGATCAGCGGTGGTGTACTCTACGAGCCAGACATTGGCGTCTGCCACTAACACGGTCCGATTGTTGGCGGGATCGATCACTACAACCTTTCCCGAACCATCGGCATTTGCTGGGATAAGGGCGGCCCAGTACTGACGGGCGCTGGCCACCAGATTCCCGAACCGGGCAGTGATCAACTCGGTGGCGCCAGAATCGGCGTCCCGGCGGTAACCGAACGTGGTTACACCGCCCGAGTTGGTGGTGCGCTCGACATTGTTCGGCGCCACGTTGGGATCAGTCGAAGTGAAGGTGATAGCCTCGCCCCCGGCCGCTCCGGACCCGTACTGATCGGTGAGGTCGGCCCGCACCTTGTTTTTCGCACCGGTGCCCTCCGATGTGGCAACCACGTATTCTTCTGGCACCGACAGCGTGAGGGAAGTGATCACTCCCTTCTCGTCAGACCAGTCGAGCAGCCTGTCCCCGCTGTTGCCGTCGTTTGTCAGTATCCCGAGGGTGGTCAGGTCCCTCACTTCCAGCGTGCCGGTGTCCACGAGATCGAGGTCCAGCCGGGCGATGTCACCCGTGTCCTCGGGCTCGGGATTCGGATCTGCGTGGCGGAACTCCATCTCTACTGAGCCGTCCGGACCGGTCTCCTCCGTGATGGTGCCGGACCCGGAGCTACGCCCGTTCCGTGACCTCTCCACACCGACGCTGAACTTCACGCCCGGCTTGGGTACCGGGGCGCCATCAGCGTCGACCAACCGGAAGGTGAACGTCACCGTGTCGTCGAAACGGAGCTTGCGGGCAGTGGGTCGCATATCGTCGGTCACTTCCAGGGCGGTGGGGATGGCGAGGGTCCTGACATCGAAGACCGTCGCCGTGCCGGCACCGTTGTCGTACACGGCCCCGTAGGGACCTCGCCAGGCCCAGATCCGCAGCGCGCCCGTGTCTGGTGCAATGTCCAGATCGATCCGCAGGTACCCGGAGGGGCTCGTGACGCTGTCGGAGCTATCCACCACGCAGGCCCGCCCGAGCCCTACGGGCGAGAAGACATGGCCGGTACAACGGCCGGCGTCGTCAAAGGCCATTTCGGGGTTGGTGGACGCGAATACGTCCACCAGCCGGGCCGCCCGGGGTCGATGGTTGCCGTCCCGGTAGGAGACCGACACGGTGACATCGGAGTCCCCGGAGAGGGCCGGCTCGGCGGCCTGGATGATCAACCCGACCGGTCGGGCATGGGTGTGGGCCAGCATGCGGATGATGAACACGGCCATCTGTCCCCGGGTCACCGCCTTGGTGGGCGAGAAGGTGAAAGCCGACGTCCCACTGGTCACCCCCATCTCGTAGATCTTGCGGACGGCAGTGCGGGTCTTGAAGTCAACCGAGGACAGATCCGTGAAGTGGTTGTCGTCCGGTTCGACCTCATCGACATCAGCACCTCCCGGGCCGGTGGGAGCAGCGCTGAGGAAGCGGACCAGCCACAGCGCGATCTTGCTGCGGGTAACCGGGCCATACGGGTCGAACGTGGTCGACGAGGTTCCTTCGACTATTCCGAGTTCGGCTAGTTGGTTGACGGCGCCGGACCCGAAGTCGAGGTCGGTGAACCCCTGATCGGATGCCTCCGGCAGTTCGATCCCGGCCGGACGGGCCGCCCGCGCCAGGAACAGGGCCACCTGCAGGCGGGTCACTGACTGCCCCGGCGAGAACATCTCCGGGCTGGTCCCAAAGGTGATCCCGTAGTGGGCTAGGCAGTCGGACGCGAACTCGGCAAAGCTGCCCTCCGTGTCGCGGAAACCCGCCGGCTCGAGAGCAGGGCCCACGCAAGCCGAGAGACGGGCCGGGTGGTCCGGAACACCGTCGACGCCCAGGACCGGTGCGGCGGGGACCAGAAAAAGAGAGGCCGAAAGCACCAGGACATCCAGCCGTATCCGCCACTGACGCCGGCCCGCCATTCCGCCGGGGAGGCTGACCGCCGATCGAGGACCAGCGACCGACACAGACGTGAACACCCGGAAATTCACAGTAGTCCCTACTCTCCTCGTGCTTGGCGACATGGTAGTCCACAGCCCAAGTGAGCGGCACCCTCAACCTAAGGGTTCGGGGAAGGGGGATGCGGGGAACCTCGGGCTCCCCGCACCGTTGGTGGGGTGGCGTCGGGGGTGTTACAGCGTGAAGCGGTTCACGTCGTCGGGATCGCTGCTGTCTATGTCGACATCGATATTGTATGGGGTCCCGGCCGCCTCAGCCTCGGCCAAGGCCTCCTTGAAGGCCTGGTAGCTGACCGGCACCTTCGTGCCGGGGTCGCCGGGGAGGCCGTCGTTGAACTGGTCCTCGCTGTCGAATGCGATCGCGTAGAGATCGGTGCCGTCCTCGATCACCAACGTTTCGTTATCGGCGTCGTAGTGCAGCACCGTACCATCCGCGATCATCACGTCTTCCGGGTCGTCATCGACCCAATAGTGCGTGATCGTCTCCAAGCAGGCGGTGCAGCCTTCGGCTAGGGCGGTAATCTCCTCTGTCCGCGAGACGCTCGAATTGCGGGTGTAGGTGACCGTGGCCACTCCCCGCCGGCTCGTGGTCTTACGGTGGGCGTTCAGGGCATCGCCGTCGGATTTCTGATGCAGGCCATCCTCGTCGGTGGATGTGAAGTGGATCCGCTTGCCGCGCACCGGGTCACCGTACTGGTCGATCAGGGTCGCTGTCACCCGGTTGCGACCCGTGTTCGAAGCCGTGCTGTATACCGAAGTCTGTTCGAGCAGCACGGTGGTGGGATCGGAGTCGTCGTCCGACCACCGCAAGCGGTTGCTCGGGGTGTTGATCTCCACCGTACTCTTGTCCGTCATCCTCCCGTAGTCATGCCTCAGCACCTCTAGGTTGAGTTCTCCATGGGGGTCGTTGCTGTTCGAATTCGGGTCGGTGAGCCGGAAGGTGAGCTGTACCCGCCCTGACGAGTCGGTCGAGTAGGTCCTGGTCCGATCCCGGATTTGGCGGCCGTCGTTCTCCTCCACGGTCAGTATGCGAATCTCGGCGTCCTCCTCACGTACCGGATTGTCGTCCTCATCCACCAACTGGAACGTGAACGTCACGGTCGCGCCGAACGGGAGCCGTACCGCGCCCTTGGGCATATCGTCGGTGAGCACGAACCCGTCCGGGCTCTTGGCAACGCTGAACTCCAAGGTGACGTGGTCGGTACTGTCGATATCAAACCGGTCATTGCCATCGCCGGACCAGGCGTACAGCGTCAGGCTCTTGGGAATCTCCATCGTGTAGAACAGGTTCCCGTCGGCATCGGTGATCTCCTCGCCGGAATCTATAGCGCACCGGCTGTCGCCTGCCTCGATGATCGCTTTGCTGCTGCACCTGCCGCTCGAGACGAAGCCGGTATCGCCCTCGGCCACATAGAAGAGGTCGATTGGCTCGTCGACCATCGGTTCGTGATTCTCGTCCCGCAGCGACACCACCAAGTCGACCGTGTCGCCAGCCGTCACCGAGGTGTCCTCCACCTGTATGGTGATGCCGGCCGGGCGGGCGTTGGTGTGACCCAGCAGTCGGCTGAGGAATATGGCCATCTGCCCCCGCGTAACAGGGTCCTCGGGACCGTACGTGGTGGGGGTGGTGCCCTTCGTAACGCCCAACTCGTAGATGAGCCGGATGGCGTCGTAGGGATCGTGGGGGAGATCCTCGATGTCGGTGAACACCCTGTCGTCGGGCACGACCGACTCGACCGCTACTCCCCCTTCGCCAACCGGCGCCAACGCTAGGAAGCCGGTGAAGAACTGGGCCATCTGGCGGCGGTTGACCACCGTGTCGGGCGAGTAGGTCGAGGCGGTGACTCCCCTGGTGATACCCAGTTGGGCCAGCTGATTGATCGAGTATCTAACCTCGGCGGGCAACCCGACGATGTCCTTGAAGCCCTGGTTGCGGGGGTTCGGCACATCCATTCCTGCGGGGCCAGCCGCACGGATCAGGATCAGAGCCATCTCCTGGCGGGTCACCCCCAGTCCTGGCTCGAACATCGTCGGGGAGGTACCCGGCATGATCCCGTAATGGGCCATGCAGTCGATGGCATCGCTGGCGACGCTACTCGCCGGGACGTCCTCGAACCCGGCCGGTTCTATGGCGGAGGGCACACATGCGGTGTAGAGCGGTACTTCGTCCGCCTGTCCGTTTGTAGCAGCCGCGGGCAGCCCCGGCAGGGCCATAAGAGACCCAACCAGAGACAGCAGGGCCAGTACGGCCAACGGTGAACGCCTCGACATCAGCATCTCGCTCCTCGCCCGTGGTTTGGTCACCACTCTAACGGAGTAGTAGCCCAAACCGTGGCACTTCAGGTTTCGCGGGGGACGTATGTATGGCAAGGGAGAGGAGGACGCCGTGGGTGACGTCCGCAAACCCACGGATCGCGGTGGGCCCGGCAAGTCGGAGAAGACTGGCTCGAAAGGATAGGGTCGGTCGCTTTGGTGACGGATGCGCATGCTGTTGCAAGTAGTGAACGGACCCTGGACGCGGGAGGGTCCCGGCGTATGCCGGGACCCTCCGTGTTCTCAGGCTCCTAAAAGGGAGCAGACGGCTAACTGGTTGTGAAGTCGAACGTATTTATGTCGTCCTCATCATCACCGATCACGGCCGCGATGCTGGCTACAACAGCGGGAGTGGCATCCGGGTCGGCCACTTTGAGGGCCTTCTCGAAGGCCTCCATCGTGGCGGCGGCTCCGCCAACACTGAACTGATCGCCAGCCTTGTAGGTCACCAGCCACGGTCCGGTGACACCATCGACGGTGGCAGTAACCACGATGCTGTTGTTGTCCTTGTCCGCTACCAGAACGGCTCCGCTCGCAGAGTCACCGTCGACCCTCTTTGCCCAGTAGTGATTGACGGTATCATCAGCGTCGATGGGTTCGTCATTAGCTTGCGGGGTGGTGCCATCAGTATCGAAGCACGTCTCGTCGGCGCCCTCGTCCTTAGCGTCCTCACAACCGACGATCCTTATGTACTGAGCGTTAAGCACCTCCGTGTCCGGGTCTGTCGCCGATCGGTCGTAGGTCTTGGTAGCTACACCCCTGCGGCTAGTGGTGCGCCGATCAGCCGGGTCGGCTGCTGAACCAGGCCCAGCGGGACTAGCGTCCGTAACGGCACTTCCCCTGCCTAGACCCTCTGACGAACCAGTCGCCGGATTTGCAGCGTCGGACCAGACCGCGACCTTCTGGCTCCTGACCGGATCACCGTACTGGTCGACCAGGGTGGCCATGAGCGTATTGGCAACCCCGTCGTCATTGGTCTCGTGATACATGACCCTTTGACTGAGCGTCAGGGTCGTGGCCTTCACGTCGTCGTCCGCCCAGATCGCCTGGAATATGTTATCCGTGGTTACCGAGTCCTCGGCCATGTCGTGGTCATTGACGCCACTGCTATCCAGAGCGGGGTTACCGGTACGGGTCAGGGTCAGGGTCAGGGTCACACGATCCCGATTGTCCGTATCCCCATCCGGATCGTCTTGGGTGAAGGGGACCTCAATCCGGCCTGCAGCGTCCGTCTTGTAGGTCTTCGAACTGGTGCTGGTAGTCGGACGAAGCTGCCCCGTCCCATCATCACCGGTCGCAAGCGGAGTCGTGTCCATGATGACCGCTTGGATCGTGACCTCGAGATCCTTTTCCGCCACTGGCTCATCGTCTGAGTTGACCACCTGCAGCGTGTAGGTCACGGTGTCGCCGAACTTGAGGAAGTTGGAGTTCTTCTTCATGTCGTCGGTGACCTCGATCATGTCCGCCGGCAGAGCGACGTCGATCTCGATCGGTGCGAACTCGGTGTCGTCCATGTCGAACTTGTCACCGGCTTCACCGGTCCACACCAGCACCTTCAGGGTACCAGCCGCATCGGGAAGCATGACAGTAACGCCATCGGTGTTGCCATCCGGATCGGTAGCCTCATCACCGGTGGTGATTTCGCAGTTACCGGTCACGTTCTTCATCACGCACGCGCCGTCATCATCGAACGCTTCATCCGGTTTGGTGGTGCTAATCACGTCGACCAGCGCGTCGGGCACCGGCTGATGGTCCATGTCACGGACCGATATCGTGATGTCATGGGATGTACCGGCATCGCCCATAGCCATCCCCTGTACGGTGACGCCTGCAGGACGGGCATTGGTGTGGTCCAGAGCTCTGGTGACGAATGCCGCCATCTGAGCACGGCTCACCAGCGAATCGGGATCGAAGGTGGAACCGTCGCCCTTGCCCTCCGCGACACCAAACTCGTAGAGCCGGTTGATCGCATGGTAGGCCGAGACGGGCACACCGTTGATATCGTCGAACGGCGTGTCGATGTCGGCATCCTTCACCTTGAAGTCATCCTCCAGATCGACATCAGCCGCCATGAGGAACGCGTCAAGGATTACGGCCATGTCGGCTCGGCTCACCGAGGCGGTCGGGTTGAACATATCGTTGCTGTCTCCCGACATGATTTCCGCGGCAACCACTTGGTTTATGGCGTCCTGGATGTCGTCCGTCCAGTTACCGATATCACCAAGCCCCTGATCCTCGGGATCATCCAACTCGATTCCTGCCACGCCAGCGGCCCGCTTCATGAACGAAGCCATCTGAGAGCGTAAGATCGAGTCGTTGGGCGAAAAGACCATTTCCTCGGTGGAGGTTCCTTGTGCTATCCCGTAGTGGCTCAAGCAATTGATCGCGTCCTCCGCGAAATTGCCAACCGTATCGGTGAATCCGGCATCCTCGGTCGCAGCGGCTACGCAAGCTTTGTACATAGCCGTGGCAGTGGGCTTCTCGTCCTTTGCGGCGACCGCTGGCACCGCTGAAACGGCAAGAAGTGAACCCACCAAGGCCAGCACGGCCAGCACAGCCAACCGCGAACGCTGCCTTGCTATCAGGGGCATTTGCCCTCCCTTCCTTCCTTCGTATGCTTAGTCGGCCACCGAGCAGGATCGTTTAAACCCAACACTCGGCTAGCCCTGCAATATAACACGCCGCCCACCCACGCGCATGTTATGTGAAGCGTGCTGTACGCAACTTTCGCGGCGGGCCTGATCAGCCATGTGGGGGTTACGGTACCGATGCCAAGCCGCGAAAGCAAGCCACTTCGGGCTTCGGTCGCTGCCGTCATACGGTCCGGACGCCTTGTAGCCAATCCACCTAGAGGACGTTTCGGGACGGTTCGCAGCATCATTGAGCGGTCTGTTGTCGCACTTTGTGGCCGGTAGCTCTGCTCAGCCTGTAGCGGCTGTTCGGGATATGCGGGCCTTGGTTTCTCGGGAAAGGGGTCCGGTCACGATTCGGCGTCTGAACGTAGACTTTTTGCGACCTGAGGGAATCTGTCGGGGGTCACGGCGGCGTATCCCGCCGGCGATGTGCCTCATTATCCAGTGAGCTCGGGCCTTCCAGCCGGTAATCGGTGACCGCAGGCAGGTCGGAGGGCACTCGACACGGCAAGGCAACTGACAACATGCCGGTCGAGCACACCGGAAAGTGCCGACCAACTGGGCCACAACCGGCCACCGATCATTGACCCCTCGTACCAGTGCATCCCCCGGCGGGGACACCGTGAGGCTGTCCCGGCAGGCTACGGTCCCGTCGGTCCCGAGGCCGCAGGAGTTCGGACGCCGATGCCGACGGCCATGAACTTCCCCTCGGGCAGGTTTGGTGCGCCCTCGGCGAGCGGCTGGTGGCCCGGTGCTCTGACCAGCCATAAGGCCACCACCCAGCGATGTATCGGATCCCCGGGACACGACAGACCGCCTGTGCAGCCGGTCCGGTCCAGGATCCCCTCGGCTGCGAGGAGGTCGATGGCCGGTTCGTGGACCCAGCCGTCGCCGTCACTGGAGTCACACCTCTGCCCGACGGCGGCGGCCATCCCGACGAGGAGGAGCAGGACCGGGAGGCCGGCCCGTCAGAGGAGTCCCACACCTTGTATATGTGTTCCCTATATATATGTGTATGTGGAGCTACCCCGATCGAACCATGCACCCACCGGTACATCCTGCCGGTTCTCTACCGATCCCGGCCTGTGGGACGGTCCGGTTGTCTGGACGCTGCCCGACGGGATCGGCGGCCGGTGCAATGTGGTTTCGGGTGCGGGGACCGGTGTCCCTCGGGATTGCCGACTGATGTTCGTTCTCCAATGTCGCTGAGACGGCCATGGCCTTCTCCAACGCCGGCGGTGGGGTGATCCTTGCGGGAGTGACGGACCGGGGTTTCGTGAATGGCGCCGATCTGAATGTTGCGAGCGAGACGGCTCCGCGTCAGGCATTGGGCCGACTTCGGGATCTCGGCCGCTACCGGATCTACCGCGTGGTGGCCGATGCTCGTGTGGTAGTGACGGTATCGGTGGGTTCGCGCAAGGACTCTTTGCGCAGTTGCGCAGCGGTCAGGTGAAGCAGCGTCGGAGTGCGTCGAACCACACGCTGCTGGGCGAAGATCTCGCCGATTTCATCGCGAGGCGGTCCGTTCGCTGTCGAACTATGGGCAACTACGCCGCAACACCGACCGGCGTACCCACCACCGGCTAGCGCAACTCGCCCTCGCCATCAAGCTCATCAACTGGAGAAACCGCTGGAACACCACCAACTAGCAATCCGCACGCCCTCACAATGTCCGGCTAGCTTCGGGAGGTCCGGATGACCGACCCTTACTTAGAGGGACTCGCAGCAGGCCCCGAGGCCCTGGCATCGCCCTCCGGCAACGGTACGAGGCGCTCTCAGCCGCCCTTGCCGCAGGGCACCCCAGCATGTCGTGGCAACCGCGGGCGGCACTCCGCACCGGGCAGGTGGACGGGAGTGGAGTACGTTCGGTGGTTCATAGCCCCTCATCCCCTCGACGACCCAGGGCCGTCGAGCCCTGACCGACTCCGATCAGGCCGCATTGCTGAACGAAGCCCACGGTTGTCTGCCACACCGCCTCGGTCAGATTGTCATAAATGTTTGTTATCGGACAAACGGTTCCTCGACGTCCGACCCTCCTATGGGTCAACGCCGGGGTGGGGTTTCCCTGTCTGGCCTCCTCCGGCGTCACCACCAGAGACTCCTACCAGGTGTTGCACCAAGGTTCGCAACCGGACGAACCAGACGACCGCTATCGCCACCGTCCCGGGCACCGTCTGCGGGTCACCTCCGAGTCGGAACGCCGGATAGTCCCGAACCCGTTCGGCTACAGCCTTGGGTGAGCCGTGCAACTCGCTGCTCATAAGGGGGTAGAAGAGGTCATGCTCGTCTGCCCGCTGCCTAATCCGGTCGTCAAGCTGCCCCGCCTGCGCGGTTCCATCCGGTGGATCCGCGATCTTCTCATAAGCTTCTACTACCACGGGCAGGATGTCACCCTTCCAGCTCATGTCATACCGCCAGCTCCCACGAAACCGGCTTCCAAAGCGCTTATGTGAGAACTCGCTAACCGCTCTTCGGAGGTCGGAATCGGCGAAATCGGGGGGAAGGCCCAGATTCCGAAGGTGAGCAAGATCCCTCAGGTCCTGGCGCCAACGCTCCAGGCTCTCGTCCACCTCTGATCCGGCTAGCCTCCCGGCCGCTTCGATATGGGCGGCGGCCAAGCATCTCTGGTAGAACTCGAAGTCGGAGTAGCGGTCCAACAAGTCCGGTTTTGCGAACAGAAGGTAGGCGTCCACTTCGCTCTCGTACATGGAACGGGCGAGACCCAGTGCCTCCTCGCCGTAGCCCCGCTCCGCGAGGACTCGAATACAGTCCAGGTAGGTGAGCGCTCGCGAGTAAATCCCAAGCACCACGAGATCAACCCGCCTGTCAACCCGCAGCGATTCAGCATCGAGCTCAAGGGCATCCAGTTCATCACGAGCGCGGTCCCGCATCGACACTAGAGCATCGAGGTCTGATCCGAACTCGTGCTCTACCGCCGACCGAGCCTGGAGTACCTCCGGCCAATCCCGGTCAGGCAAACCTTCAAATGCGCGGGTCAACGTGCCGTCCCTCCCCAGCCATGAAATGAGAGCCCCTTCCAAAGACCTAAACGAGCATCTCGGATACTACAAAGAGTTCAGATTCACGGAATCAGGCCCGCATCCGTGCGGCGCTCACACTTGTAGGCGAAACCGACAGCGAGAGCCTTGCCTAAGCACAGCCGCTGCTGAACCAGGCGGCAAAGCTGACCCACGAGTTCTGCACCCACGTCCTCACGGGCAAACCCCACCGGCTCGACTCGGCAGAACTCGCCAGACAGATCCACGAACTCCACGAAGGGGGACGGTGGCTCACACCGCCACTCGGTTCTCTCCGTCGCGTTCCTTCGTCTTCGTTCCCGAATATCTGCACGCGCCCGATCGACAAGTGACTTCGGCACCATACCGCCTGGCCCAAAGGTGAGGGTCACCCTTGTGTTGCCACTGGCGACACGTCTCAAGTAACCGGGTTCGGTTACAGTTCCCTCGCTATAGACCCGAACGATCCGGCGAACCTCCTCCCTACCCAGGCCGCGGGTGGGTCGCCCTCCTTTCGGGCGCTTCATCCGAGGGAGAGCGTCGACGCCGGGGCTCGTTGGACAGCTTGCTCGAATTCTCCACTATTGAGGGCCGGTACGCCCCCGTAGCGACCTTGAAGGTAACGACGCTCAAGCGCTTGGTCGTGGCGCGGGCCGAAGGCGCTCAGGGGGTACATGCTGGTTGCACCTCCGGGGCCCTTCTCGGTGAACCAGATCTGATCGCGCCCGAGAGCTCGGCGCTTGCTATCGCCTAGCACACTGACATCGTGAGCGTTGAAGACAAGTTGCGCACACCGTGAATTCGATCGGTTGCTCTGGAAGAGTTCGATGAGTTGCTGAACAAGGTGAGGATGCAGGCTGGCGTCGAGTTCGTCTGCGAGGAGCACCCTACCCCCGTCGAGCGCTTCTAGAACCGGTCCAATGAGTCCGACCCAAACCAAGGTTCCTTTGGACTCGTCTTCCGGGTCGACCTCGACAGAGGCGGATACACCTTCGTGGGTGAGTCGAACGGTCTCGTTGACGACAAGCGCGGGCTCGTCGCTGTCTGATTCGCCGTCGTTACCGGCCAGAATCCGAAACGCTCGGCTAAACAGATCTCTGGCGTCGGGGTCGAGTTCGCTGGAGGCAACCCTGGCATCGGTGATGCCCAGATCGGCGGCCCGTAGCAAAGCGAGGACCCTGTTCCTGTCGGCGGGACTCTCCAGCATTTTTGCTGTGTACATAGCGCGGGCGGGTCGACTCGACTCCTCGGCGAGCCGAAGATTATCAACGAACCAGCGGAATAGTGGAGTGAGCGCCTTGTCGTCGGCGGCTCCGGCGACCGAGAGCAACAACGAGTTGTCGCGTACCAACGTTGCCAATGCCCGGCCACCTGCACGGAAGGAAGGCCCGAATCTGAGGTTGGAATCCTCTCTCTCGAACACTGTCGCCCGACGTCCGCGAGGTAGGTAATAGGCATATTCGCCATGCACGCTGTCGTCGCCGATCTCGAAACCGTATTGCCAGCGAACCCCGTTCAGAACGATATCGATGTGGAATTCGGATGGCGCGGACCTCGAACGTTCGTCCAGCAGGAACGGCTGTCGGTCGAGCCGAGTCGTGCGATCACCTCGCCGGAAGGAAGTCAACACCAGTCTGCGCATATCGGCCATGACGTGGAGTAGCCGCGACTTCCCGGACGCGTTGCCACCGAAGATCCCTGCGGTGGGTAGTACTTGGACCGGCTTCGCGGTGCCGGCGATCTCGATATCGCGCCGAACGTCTTCGTCGGCGATCCTTGTCGCGAGGAGGGACAACTCAACCTCATCCCGAAAGGACCTCACGTTCTGCGCGCGGAAAGACAAGAGTACACTCAAGCTCGCCTCCTTTGCCATCTTATCATGATCCTCGTGGAAAACCCTCCCAAAAGCCAAGTTGAGCCAATCGATACCTCATAATAGGGTTCTCCAGACGGTTGAGTTGAACGAATCCACCTCGGATTTTCCCGGTGTCCTGAGGGCTGCCGCCACCGCCCATACCAGCCGAGAGACCGGCGGTAGGTAAAGAGATTCCAGCGAGACACTGCTCCCGGCGAGGTCACCGGCACCTTCGTCGCAGCGGAGAACGCCCTTCAGACCCTCTCGAGATAGAGCCATAACGGTCACGCCCCGAGATGCGACCCCGACCACCCGGGCCGGGAACGGGGCGGTGACGGTGACTTCCGGGGATGCGACCCCGACAACCCTGGCCGGACCGGAGGCGACCACCGGGAGCACGGCGGCTGACGCTGGCGGAGCGGATCCGGAAAAACCACCGGGGAGTGCCGAGATTGCTTTCACTCCGGCAATCGCGTTCGCACGGGTGTTCGGTGGAGGGGTTTGGGTGATGGATGCCGACGGTTCCGATTACCAAAGGGTCTCGACGGGTGCTGAAAGGTTGGTCGGGCTTCTCCGGTGGTCGCTGGACAGTACCCGGATTGCCTTTCTCAGCGTCGACGGCCTTTGGATAGTGAGTGAACCGGGTGTCGACCTGGCCGTGGTCGGTGTCTGGCGCCACGAGCTTCATCGTCTGCCCCGTGCGGTGGTGAGCGAGGCCATCGCCGACGCCGTCGCTCACCGCTCGTATGCGGCCCTGGGCGAAGCAGTCCGCGTCAAGATGCGGCCCGGCCGTGTGGTGGTGCGGTCACCGGGTGGGCTACCCCGCGGTGTTTCTCCTGGACAGTCCTTCCCACCAATCCGTCCCCCGCAATGTGCTGGTCATCCGGACACTGCGGTTCTTCGGTGTCGCTGAGGACGCCGGCCGGGGCGTGGATCCGATGCACCGTCCCACGGCGCTGAACCTGATGGTTAGACGAAGGCGGCGATGAGTATGGCCGTGGCTGTTACCAGCACACAGATGAGCGGCACCAGCAACGCTAGGGTGAATCTGTGGCCTTCGTGATACCCGAGGTGTTCGTTTAGCTTGTCGGACAATGGCTTCAGTAGTTCTTGCACATCGGCTCGGGTGGAGTAGTGACGCCTCACTTCCCCTTCGAAGCCATGCTGCGAAAACTCGTCGGGCGTCTTATACGGCACGACTCATCCAGTCCCAAGTGTTCTGATCAGCACGACCCCAATAGGTTCCGTTGAGCCGGAACACGACCCCTGTGCCAACCGGGTCATCGCCCATGCCTAACTCGTTGCAGAGGTCTCTCACGAGCAACGGAGAGCGGACGAGCCAGATGTTGGCTGTCAGATTGTGTCGATCTGGCAGCTTCTCGATGCGTTTGATGACCTCCTTGTCGACCCCGGGATTCGTGACGACCACAATGAAGGGAGGATCTTGCCGGTCAAGCGCCACGTCGGGTCCGCTTCCGGTCCGCATGGGTGAAGATGGCCCGCGCCAAGTCCTGCGCCGACCTCGGTGGGCGTACCTCGTCTACCTGGATGCGGATACGTCGAGTCCGCTTGGTGCTCGTGGGGAGGCCACCCCCTGTCAGACCACTCATGCCTCTCCTACGCGTCGAAATCTGATGCTCTGCGTCAACGGAGATTCTAGCCGCCCTGTCAAGCTATGCCTAGTTGAGCAGAACGATTACCATCATCAACTACCTCAGTCAGGCTTCCCCCTCGTTCCATGATAGCCTGTGGTTGGTGGACTCTACTCCGGTCGAGTACGGACGAAGCCGCGAGACCGCCCGCCGTCCGGAGTTCGCCGACTGAGCAGAGTACGGCAACTGCGCGTCCTATTCCCGCTGTTTCTGGGGGTTACGTCTGCATCTTGTGGCTAAGTGTCCCGAGTCTTTAGTTCGGTTGTGTGTGGAAGACGTGCAGTCATGCGACGGGTTGGTTGTGTCACAGGCCTGTTGCATGCTTGTAGGTAACCGCAAAGCACCAACGGTCCGCTTTCGGTACCGACCGGACCGTGATTTGGTTCATGTTGCCCACCCAGCCCCTCGCAGAGGGTACGGCGGGACGCGTTCGACGCCGAGGAGGTGGCGGTTGGGGGAGGGCCCGCCGGA
>JAPOQZ010000028.1 GCA_026710435.1 bacterium
GCGAGGGGCTGGGTCGACAACATGAACCAAATCACGGTCCGGTCGGTACCGAAAGCGGACCGTTGGCGCTTTGCGGTTACCTACAAGCATGCAACAGGCCTGTGACACAACCAACCCGTCGCATGACTGCACGTCTTCCAACCACAACCGAACTAAAGACTCGGGACACTAGGAGGGTGCTGAGCAATCCACCAGCGGCCTGCCAACCGCCGGCAAAATGCCTGGGCCGGCGAGCGGCAGGCCCGAGCAATCGTCATTGTTCAGCACCCGCCTAGGAGGGCTCCCGGCTGCCAGATCCCCCTTACTTGGCGCCGCGGGGGTCCCAACTGAAGAACCGGGTAACGATTAACGCGCCGAAGAGCAGCCAGGCACCCATGATCGCGATGTTCTCCCAGCCGAGCACCTGTCCGGTGTGGAGGGGATTGAACGCGTCGCTGAAGGGTTCGGCGAAGTGTTTCAGCGGAAAGACGTCCCCGAGAATCACCAACCACCGTGGGGCCTCGTCAAGCGGGATGAAGATGCCCGAGATGAAGGCCATCGGGAGGAAGACACCGTTGGCGACAGCCGGGGCCGCATCCGCATTCTTGATAATCGAGCATACGGCGAGTCCGAGGGCCGAGAAGGTGGCTATCCCCACCACGAAGACCAAGACCACCAGACCGATGTCGTCCCAAACCATCTGGAAACCGAAGAAGGCCCAGCCCAGGATGAACATCAGCACCACCGAAAGGAGGGCGATCCAGACTCCGGAGCCGATTATTCCCGCCATGTAGATCCACGGAGGTAGTGGTGTGCCGCGTACCCGTTTGAGAATCCCCTGTTCACGGGCGAAAGCGGTCCTGACCGCCAGGTTGGTGAAAGTGGAGGACACGGCCGCGAACACCGCCATCGCGGGGGCGAAGAACTGCGAGAAACTGTATCCCCCGGCTATGTCCTCGCTACCGAAGATCACGCTGAACAGGACGAGGAAGATGACCGGAAGGGCGAGGGTGAAGAACGCGGCGATGGGTGTCCGCCAGAACATCCGGTTGGTGCTGCGAACTTGCACCCGGACCAGGCTCAGGTTGCTTCTCGCGGCGGTCATCCTGGCTCCTCCTCACCCACGATCTTCAGGTAGATGTCCTCCAAACTCGGACGGATAACCTCGAGACCAGCCAACTCCATGCCGCGGCCAGTCGCCCAACCGGTGAGTGTGTACAGGAGTGCTGTCGGATCGGTCGTGCGATACGTCACACCGGATCCCTCCAACTCCGGCGTGCCCAACCCGGAGGGCAGATCGACAGGGTCGGGAACGCTGAAACGCACGGTCGTCACGGGGCGAGCGTCGCCAAGCGTCTCAGGCGAGCCTTCCGCAACTACCTTTCCACCGTTGAGCACGACGATTCGATCGGCAAGATTCTGGGCCTCGTCGAGATAGTGGGTAGTGAGCAGGATGGTCTTCCCGAGGTCCGCAAGGCCTTCCACAAGCTTCCAGGACTGGCGGCGGGCGGCAGGATCGAAGCCGGTCGTTGGCTCATCGAGAAAGATCAGATCGGGATCGCCCACCAGCCCTAGGGCGAGATCGAGACGCCGACGCTGACCCCCCGACAGTGTCTTCGTCCGGGCATCCGCCTTCTCTTCCAGCCCTACAAGGGTTATGAGCTCCCCCGTCGGTCGGCGGCGTGTGTACGGGGCGCCGTACAGGTCGATGGTCTCCCGCACGTTCAACGCCTGCTCCGTCCCCGACTCCTGCAGGACGATGCCGATGCGGTCCCTGAACTGCCTCCCGCCTGTAGCCGGGTCGTAGCCGAGAACTCGGATGTCCCCCCGGTCGGCCCGGCGGTAACCCTCGAGGATCTCCACTGCGGTGGTCTTGCCCGCTCCGTTGGGACCGAGCAGCGCGAGCACCTCGCCTTCGTCGACCGTGAAGCTCACCCCGTCGAGCGCCACGACCGTTCCGTAACGCTTGGCGAGGTCATGGACCGTTATAACAGGAGGCATGGACCAGGAGGGTAGCCCTGGGGATGGAGTCTTCGCAATACCCGGGATGGTGGCCAGGCCCGGCGTCGATCCGGGGACCTCTGCTTTTTCAGAGCAGCGCTCTACCGACTGAGCTACCTGGCCGCGCGACTAGAAGGACCAATTGTGGACTGCCTGGTCGTCTGTGGCGGGGACGACGGGATTTGAACCCGCGACCTCCGGCTTGACAGGCCGGCGTGAACTCCAGACTTCACCACGCCCCCGTGCCGCCGCCCAGACTACCCGGATCTGAGCCAGTAATCCAGAGGACTCGGTGGAGCGAGCAGTATAGGCCCCCCGATTCACCTTCCATAGAAGACCGGCTGCCAACCCGGGGAGCCGGAGAGGCGGGATCCGAAACGCCGGGGTAAACTCCTCTCCTCGGCCAGTAACGGGAGGAGCCTATGACCAGTCAGCAACCACCGGCGCAGACTCCTGGCACCGGCAAGCAGTCGAACGGCCTAGCCGTCGCCGGATGCATCCTTGCGCTCTGCGCTGTTGTCTTCTTCTGGGTTCCCATCCTCAACTTCGTCATGTCGGTCCTAGGCATCGTGTTCTCCGGCATAGGCTTCTCCCGTGCCAAGGCTCCGGGCAGCCCCGGCCGAGGACTTGCCATTGCCGGCCTGGCTATCGCGCTGGGCGCGATGGTGCTCTCGATCCTGGTCATAATCGCACTGTTCGCCCAGGTTCCATGAGCTAACTCCCAGATCGAGCAGAACTCCGGACCTGAGGCGCAGTGCCATGGCAAGCCTCGGTGTCCGTCGGCCCCGTTTAGCGGATAGCGCTTCACTCAGTCGAGGAAGGAGGCCAAAACCTCCAGAAGGGCATCCACGTCGTGGTCGTCGACATCGAGGTGAGTCACGATCCGGCAGGAGCGCCGGCCCCGCCCGGACATCGAAACACCGGCCTCCGCCGCCGATGCCATGAGTTCGGGACCGCTCGGACCGGCTTGTTTGACCCTGAATGCGACGATGTTGGTCTCGACGGGCAATACCTCGGCAACCATCGACATCGAGGACAGGGCGTTCCCGATGCGAGCGGCGCGGGCATGGTCGTCCGCCAGCCGGTCCACATGGTGGTCGAGCGCGTACAGACCCATCGCAGCGAGGATCCCGGACTGCCGCATCGCCCCTCCCCACTGCTGCTTCCAACGCCAGGCCCGTTCTATGAACTCCTCGCTGCCCGCTAGGACCGCCCCGACAGCAGTTCCGAGACCCTTGGTCAGATCGATCCAAACGCTGTCCATGTCGCGGGCGAACCGCGCCGCCGGTACACCGGTGGCGATCACCGCGTTCAGAAGGCGTGCCCCGTCCATGTGGGTAGCGAGACCCGCTCCATGGGCTACGCCCGCAACCTCGTCTATCAACTCCACCGGCCAGATCGAACCTCCCCCCAGGTTCGAGGTCTGCTCGATCGACACCAACCGGGAACGCGGCGCGGAACGGGTCAGCGGCCGGATCGCCTGCGTGACCTGCTCCCCACAGAATCGGCCCCGATCTCCGTCCAGCGGGTACACCATGGCGCCGGACAGCACGGCCGGACCGCCCGACTCGAACCCGACGATGTGGCTGGAGCGGTCACAGATGACCTCGTCACTCGGATCGGTGTGGACCTTGATGGAGATCTGGTTGCACATCGAGCCGGAAGGTAGGAAGACCGCCGCCTCCTTCCCGAGCAGGTCAGCGACGCGCCGTTCCAGGCGGACAGTGGTCGGGTCCTCGAATCGCTGCTCATCACCGACCTCGGCGTCCAAAACGGTTGCCAGCATCTCTTTGGTGGGCTTGGTCTGTGTATCGGAGTAGAAGTTGTGCATCAGCGGTATCTTGCCACCACTTGCGCACGTTCAGGGCCGACCGACACCCAGTTGACAGGGATTCCGACGTGATCCTCTATGAACTCGATGTAACGCCTGGCCTGGGGCGGGAGATCACCGAACTTCCTCGCACCGGTTATGTCGTCGTGCCAGCCAGGCAGGTCGGTGTAGACCGGGAGGCAGTTGTATAGGACCCTCTGCTGGCGGGGGAACTCGGTGTAGGTCTCCCCAGACGAGTTGTAGCCGGTGGCCACCCGTATGGTATCGAACCCGGAAAGGACATCCAGTTTGGTGATGAACAACTCGGTCAGCGAGTTCACGCGCCGGGCATAGCGCAGAGCCACCAGATCCAGCCATCCGCAGCGGCGGCGCCGCCCGGTGACCGTACCGAACTCCCGTCCCACATCGACCATGCGATCACCCACCTGGTCGAACAGTTCGGTGGGGAACGGTCCGCTCCCGACCCGGGAGATGTACGCCTTGGCAACCCCGACCACTCTGTCTATCACCTTGGGGCCGACCCCCGACCCGATGGCTGCTCCGCCCGCAGTGGGGTTCGAGGAGGTGACGAAGGGGTAGGTACCGTGGTCGATGTCGAGCAGCGTTCCCTGAGCCCCCTCGAAGAGCACGGTCCTGCCAGCTTGGACCGCCTCCCAGATGAGTTGGGAGGTGTCCTCCACAAGCGGCAGCAGCGAGTCTGCGAACCTGCGGTATTCCTCGACGATTCCTTCGGAGCGCATCGGGAGCTGGTTGTAGACGCGGGTGAGGATCTTGTTCTTCTCCGCCAGAACAGCCTCCAGCTTGTCGCGGAAGATGTCGGTGTCGAAGAGGTCTTGGACCCGGATGCCGGTGCGAGCGTACTTGTCGGTATAGGCGGGACCGATGCCTCTCTTGGTGGTACCGATACGGTTCTTACCCAGATAACGCTCCATGACCATGTCCAGCTTGCGGTGGTACGGCATGATGAGATGAGCGTTCCCGGAAACCCGAAGGCGGGAGGGGTCGACACCTCTGCTCCGGAGCATCTCGATCTCCGATAGAAGTACCTGAGGATCGATGACCACACCGGAGGCAATCACCGGAACCACGCCCGGGTACATCACACCGGACGGTACCAGTGAAAGGGCAAATCGTTCATCGCCGACCACGATGGTGTGTCCCGCGTTGTTCCCACCCTGATATCGCACTACGTAATCCGCCCGGCGCGCGAAGAGGTCGGTCACCCGACCCTTGCCTTCGTCGCCCCACTGGGCGCCAACCACTACCGTCGCAGTCAATCTCCACCTGCCATTGCCACACCGGAACCAACCGGGAGCGGTCCCAGCGAGCCATCGTAGATCATGGTGATCCTCGCTTCATTGGCGACCACCTTACCGAAGACCAGCAGGCACCCCGTAAGGGGAGCAAGGCCGGGACAAGCACTACCCAGCCCCCGCACAGGAACGGGCACACCGTTGTCACATTCGGGCCGCGGGCCCGTCGGCCGGCATGCAATGGGCCATGGTTCCGGCGCTACGAGGTGATCCACAGATATATGCCGGCTTCCTGCCTACAGACCACATCAGTTGGGTTGGCGTTGACTTTCCGTTAAGCAGTCTGATCTCCGATACAGTGGTCTCCCCAATGGCAACGATCCGTATCCCCTCCGAGGAAAGACGCAGAAGGCTCGCCGCCCGGCATCACCTCCATCCCGACCATCCCGCCCCGTCGCCGGCCGCGGCTGCTCGCCAGCAAGTTGGGCTTCACTCCAGCGACCCCGCGACCGTGTTCCTAGCAGTGTGGGCCCGAGTTGCAGGGGTTTCGATACCGGAGGTGGAAGAGTCCCTCTACGGCAAGCCACCTTCGATGCTCCGGGTGATTGGGATGCGACGAACCCTCTTCGCAGTGCCGGCCGAGTTGGTCCCACTCCTTCACCACGGCTGTGCCCGACGTTGGGCGCCGGCGGAACGGAGGCGTCTGATCGGATACCTGGAGGACCAAGGCATAACCGACCGGGGGGAAACCTGGGTCGATCGGGTCGCCGATGCAACGGAGGCAGCCATCGCCGACCGCGGAGAAGCCTCCGCCATGGTGCTGCGTGAGTTGGTCCCCGAACTCCGCCTCACCCTTGCATTCGGGAAGGGCAAGAAGTGGGGAGGAAAGGTCGGGATCTCGACCAGGGTGCTGTTCCTGCTGGCCGCGGAAGGACGTATCGTACGGGCCCGCCCGAGAGGTTCCTGGATCAGCGGCCAGTACCGGTGGTCCGTCACCGGATCCCGACTCGAGGGCGGCATTCCCGACCTCGACCCGGTCGAGGCCCGGTCCCGGCTGTTGGAGCTATGGCTGCGGACATACGGGCCGGGGACCGAGGCAGACCTCCGATGGTGGACCCGGTGGCCACTGAGAGACGTCCGGAAGGCACTCTCAGCTCTGGACATTGCGGAGGTAGAAGTCGGCGGCGGAAAGGCCTTCGTGCTCCGGGACGACCAGGGGGTGACCCCGGAACCGGAACCATGGGCCAACCTGCTGCCATCGCTCGACTCCACGGTGATGGGCTGGCGTGACCGGGCCTGGTATCTGGGGGATAGCTCGGGTCCGCTCTTCGACCGGAACGGCAATGCCGGCCCGACCGTCTGGTGGTGCGGCCGGGTGGTGGGAGGCTGGGCGCACACCACCGGCGGCAGCATCGCCTACCGGCTACTCGAGGACATCGGATCGCGTGGAGAGGAGCGGGTGGCCGAGCTTGCATCCGCCCTTGAGGCTTGGATCGGGGCCAAGCGGGTGACACCCCGCTTCCGTACCCCGCTGGAGAAAGACTTGGTCGCCAAGACGAAGACCAGAGGGCGGTGAAGCAACAATGGGTTCAAGTGAACGGCCTGATGTCCTTCCCATCGCTCCCAAGGGCTGAGTAACCTTCACTCCATGCCACGCATACGGGCTGGCAGTATCGCCGAGCACAAGGTCATCACACGGGCCCTCATTCTCGACACCGCCCAGGAACTCTTCTCAACCTGGGGTTACCAGGACACGTCGTTCGGTGACATAGCCGCGGCTGTCGGAATGGGCCGCACCACTCTCTACGACTATTTCACGGATAAGGACGACCTGCTGGCCTCGCTCGTCGAGGAGACCCTCCCAACCGTTCTGCAGCGTCTGGTCGAAGAAGTCCCCGCCGATATTCCTCCCGCCGAGCGCCTGCGCGACCTAGCGATTCGCGTGGTCGAGTTCGTTGCGGCCGAGCCCACGCTCGGGCTTCTGCTTCACCGAGAGGTGCCCAAGCTGTCCGAACCTGCTCAGGAGCGGGTGGCAAACGCGCACCAAACCCTGGCCAGGGCGTTCGTGGACGCATACCGAGCAGGAGTCGACAAAGGGGAGCTCAAGCAATTGCCGCCGGGACTGGCCGGGAGGTTCATCAACAACATGATCATGACTGCCGCCCAGGCATTGATCGACTCCGAAGATCCATCGGAAGCCCTTCCCACGATCACGGAGGTCATGGCCGACTTGATTCTCGACGGTCTCGCCAAGCGACCCGTCGCCGCGATCAGGCGTGAAGCGGATCGACTGACGCTTGAGGTGGGGAGTGGGCGACAGTGACGACGGACACCGCGGACCGGGAGGGACCGTTCCTCATCCGCGAACTCTCGCTGCTCGAATTCGTGCGGCGAGTGGTTGCCCAAGCCGAGCGCGACACCACACCCCTCCTGGAACGGGTCCGCTACATAGCCATCGTCAGCGAACTGATCGATGAGATCTATCAGGTACGGGTGGCTGGTCTCGACGAACGTCTGGAAGCTGGTTTCGAGGACTTGCAGAAACGCGGGATCGGACCGGGGGAACTCCTCCATCGCATCCGGAAGAACGTCTCGGAGATCTGCGAGCATCAGAGTGGAGTCTTCCGCGCGGAGGTCCTTCCGGCGCTCGAACGGCGGGGAATCCGGATCCTCCTCTGGGAGGACCTGGGGAACGAGGACCGCCGACATCTGACCGAAGTCTTCCACGAGCAGGTCTATCCGGTGCTGACGCCACTGGCGGTGGATCCGGCACATCCTTTCCCCTACATCTCCAACCTTTCGATGAACCTCGCGATAATGGTCAGCGAACCGGAAACCGGGATCCAGCGATTCGCCCGTGTCAAGGTTCCACCCATCCTTCCCCGGTTCATCGAGGTGCCCGGGAGGAAGTGGTTCGTGCCGCTCGAACAGTTGATCTCGGCTCACCTGCACGAGTTGTTCCCGGGAATGGAAGTCACCGAGTGCCATCCGTTCCGGCTGACGCGAAACACCGATTACCAGATTGCCGAATTCGAGACCAGCGACCTTCTAGAAGCGCTCAAGTCGGAGTTGGGCCGACGCCGGCGGGGCCGTGTGATGCGCTTGGAGGTGGAGCGCGACATCGATCCGGACGTGCTCGACCTGTTGATGCGTGAGCTGGACATCGAGGACCGCCATGTCTACCGGATCTCCGGCCTTCTCGGCCTAGGTTCGCTGACTACGCTGGCCGATCTCGACCTTCCGGAACTCCGGTGGAAACCCTTCCCTCCGGTGGTACCGGCACGGATCACCGGCAAGTACGATTTCTTCGAGATGATCAGCCGGGGGGACCTGCTGGTTCACCACCCGTACGAGTCGTTCGCTGCTTCAACAGCCGAGTTCGTACACGAAGCGGCCCACGACCCTCATGTGCTCGGAATCAAGCAGACCCTCTACCGGACGTCGTCGGACAGCGCCATCGCCCGCTCTCTGGTGACAGCTGCCGAACTCGGCAAGCAGGTGGTCGCCCTGGTGGAGCTCAAGGCTCGTTTCGAGGAGCAGCGCAACATCGAGCGAGCCCAAGCCTTGGAGGAGGCCGGGGTTCACGTCGTGTACGGTCTCGTGGGGCTCAAAACCCATGCGAAGCTGTGTCTGGTGGTTCGCCAGGAGGACGGAAAGCTGGCGCGCTACGTGCATACAGGAACCGGAAACTACAACGAGCGGACCGCTCGGCTCTACGAGGACGTAGGGCTGTTCACCAAGGATCCTGAGATCGGCGCCGACGTGAGTGACCTGTTCAACCAACTGACCGGGTACAGCAAGCAGAAGTCGTACCGCAAGCTGGTGGTCGCGCCGGCCGAGATCCGGTCGTTCATCATCGAGATGATCCGCCGGGAGGCCGAACACCGGGACGGGCATGTCGTGGCAAAAGTCAACGGGCTGGTGGACGACGCCACCATCGAGGCTCTGTACGCCGCATCGCAGGCCGGGACGCGTATCGATCTAATCGTACGGGGGGCCTGCTGCTTGCGTCCCGGCGTACCGGGAATGAGCGAGAACATCACGGTCCGCTCGATCGTGGGGCGCTTTCTCGAACACTCTCGCATTTTCCGCTTCGGTCGACCGGAGCGGGGTCTCCGTTACTACATCGGCTCGGCTGATCTGATGCCCAGGAACCTCGACCGCAGAGTGGAGGCTCTCTTCCCGGTTGAAGACATGGAAGCGCAGAAGCGGCTCGAGGAGATACTCGACCTGTGCCGGGCCGACGACCACCTGGCCTGGGTACTTCAGCCCGACGGCTCCTACGAGCCCAGGAGACAACGCAACGATGTGAACGTTCACCAGGCGCTGATGGAGCGAGCGCTCGAGCGCTCGCGGGCGCTGAGGGTCCGTTAGCACATGCCGGCTCTGATGCTACTCCGGCACGCCAAGTCCGACTGGAGTGCAGAGTACGGCGCCGACCGAGAACGGCCCCTCAACAAACGAGGAGTCCGGTCAGCGAGGGAAGTGGGCAGGTTCGTGGCGGACTACGGCTTGGTCCCGGATCTCGTGCTGACGTCGCCGGCTGTACGGGCAGCCGGCACCGTGCAGGAAGCCGCCGCGGCCGGTGGATGGAAGACACGTATCGTGACGGTCTCCGGTCTCTACGGCGCCGATCCCTCCTACGTGCTACACGTGATCCGACGGGTTGAGGACACTCGGCGCTTGCTGGTGGTCGGGCACGAACCCACCATGTCAGGCTTCCTGGAGAGAATGTCCGGTAGCTACCTGAGGGTTCCTACCGGAACCCTGGCCTCCCTGATCGTGAGGAGCACCCGCTGGGCCGACATCGGCTGGGATACCGGCGAGTTGGAGTTGTTCGTTCGGCCCAGACTGCTGACGAAGCGGAAAGGGTGATCCATGCAGCCGGCGCACCGGGATCTTCACCGCTTGATCTGCTACGTGCTCCGTTCTTGAGACAAGCCGGAACGCACCGCAGAGCGGTGTGTGGAGCGGATCCCCGTGTAACGCCTGGAAACGCGGCGCCACGAGGGTGCTGACA
The DNA here is from genome assembly GCA_026710435.1 of bacterium. Lineage (GTDB taxonomy): Bacteria > Actinomycetota > Acidimicrobiia > Spongiisociales > Spongiisociaceae > JAPPFW01. The sequence goes on from JAPOQZ010000028.1 coordinate 10,085, forward strand.
ACCCGTGGATAAGGGTTCGCTGATTGGCTCTCAGTTCTGCGACCCGGTGTCGTTCCGGACCAGCGGCGCCCGCCAGTCTCGATCTCAAGTACACCCTCGACAGCCTGGCATTTCCTGATGGGAACCGATAGCTCGTACAGTAGAATCCACTGGCGCCTTGACGTGGGGCCAGCCTGACCATGCGTCAACCGGAATGACCGACATGAACCCTCCTCATACGCCGCTCCTGGACCGGATCGAGAGTCCACTCGACCTGAGACGCCTGGACCGCCGGGAACTCTCCCGGTTGGCAGCCGAGATCCGCCGGGTCATAGTGTCGACGGTCAACCGTAACGGCGGCCATCTCGGCTCGAACCTAGGGATCGTGGAACTCACCATCGGCCTGCACCGCGTTTTCGAGTCACCCCGCGACGTCATCCTTTTCGATACGGGTCACCAGACCTATCCCCACAAGTTGCTGACCGGTCGCCGTCAACTCTTCGACAGCCTGCGACGCCCTGGCGGGATGTCCGGCTATCCGAGCCGTATCGAGTCAGCCCATGACTGGATAGAGAACAGTCACGCATCCACCGCTCTGGCGTACGCGCACGGTCTGGCCACCGCTTTCAAGACCCGCGGAGAGGACCGGCGGGTCGTGGCGGTGGTGGGCGATGGATCCCTCACGGGTGGTATGGCGATGGAGGGCCTCAACAACCTAGGCCATTCCCAGAGCAACGTGACCATCGTTCTCAACGACAACGGGCGTTCCTACGCTCCCACGGTGTCACGATTGTCGGAGAGCCTTATCAAGATCCGCTCCAACCCCGTGTATATGCGGAGGCAGGAACGCATCGAACAGATAGCAGAGTCGATTCCCTGGGTGGGCGACATGCTCCGGCGCGGTATCGATGCCACCAAGATGGCCATCCGCCAGATGTGGGACCCGCCTGCAGTTTTCGAGCAGTTCGGTATCCACTATGTGGGTCCGTACAACGGCCACGAGATCCTTGAGCTGGAGAAGGTACTGCACAAGGTCAAGCTCTTCGAGGGACCTACCGTGGTGCATGTGATCACGCAGAAGGGTCGGGGATACCGGCCTGCCGAGAGGGACTCGATCAAGAACCTCCACGACCTGTCCTCAATCAAGCACGGAAGCTACACGGCCGCCTTCGCCGAGCACCTCGTTCGACTCGGCGAGCATCATCCCGAACTGGTGACCATTACCGCCGCCATGCCTGACTCGACCGGGATGCTGCCCTTCATGAGCCGGTTCCCCGGGCGAGCCTTCGATGTGGGCATCGCCGAGCAGCACGCCGTGACGATGGCCACGGGAATGGCCATGGGGGGCATGCGCCCCGTGGTAGCCATCTACTCCACCTTCCTGACCCGAGCCCTGGATCAGATCAACCTCGATACCGCCCTGCACGGCTGCCCGGTGGTCTTCTGCGTCGACCGGGCGGGCATCACAGGTGACGACGGCGCTTCGCATCACGGCACGCTGGACATGGTACTGCTATCGAAGATCCCGGGTATGACCATCTTCGCTCCCTCCTCCTACGAGGAACTCCCCGTGATGATTGATACCGCCCTCGAAATCAACGACGGCCCGACGGCCATCCGCTGGCCCAAGACAACCGCGCCGAGGGTGGGTCGCGATGAGATCGGGTCTGGCCTTTCAGCCCGAAGGGCACGCGAGGGAGATGACGTTTGCCTGATCGGTATCGGCAAGATGTTCGCAACCGCGATCGAGGCAGCCGACCTGCTCACCAGCGACGGCGTCAGCTGCACGGTCTGGGACCCGCGGGTGGTGAAGCCGCTCGATCCGGTCATGATCGCCGACGCGGCTCGCCACGGCTTGGTGGTGACTGTCGAGGATGGACTTCGAGAAGGAGGGATCGGCCAGTCGATCCGCGACCGGATCTCCGAGTCGACCACCACCCCGGTAGTGGTTCTCGGAGTACCCACCGTCCACATAACCCATGGTCAGGTGGGCCAGATACTCTCGGACCATGGCCTCGACGCGACCGGTATCGCTTCAATGGTCAAGAAGAACCTCTAGGAGGGTGCTGACCAATGACGATTGCTGGGGCCTGCCGTCCGCCGACCAGGGATTATGCCGGCGGTTCGCATGCCGCTGGTGGATTGCTCAGTACCCTCCTAGCCCCGGTTTTCGTGCGGGTTGGTACGTTGGCGTGGGGGGTGTGGGGTATGAGATTCCGAACAGGGACTACGGCCGTTTCGATAGTCCCGTCTCGGCCCGGAGCGACCTTCATCTGTGGGGCGATGCCCGGCCTGGTCGCGATTATGTAGTTGAAGTGAGGGTGTGTCCGGAAGTGTGAAGAATCAGGGCTAGCGTCCCGACTCGGGAATAGGCCATATGTTCCCGGACGGAGCCGACCATCCCGCCGGGCAGGCCCAACCAGCGCGAAACGCGAGAGAAGGCCACTAGGATGCCTCTGACGGGCCCACCCCGACCGCTACCTCCTCGGCCTCGGAACACGTCCCACCGTCATCCTTCAGGCAGATCGCTCCGGCCGATCTGATCCCCGTCCCGGTCCGGTCGGTACCGGAGACGGGCCGCTGGTACTGTAGCTAACTACCAATATATAGCCTAACGGTGACACAGACAACCCCCATGTGACTAAGGGCTAGGATTCTGAGGTTGCTGTGAACGGACGCGACCGGCAATTCCGACCACACCGGCTGCGGGAGAAGCCAAGACCAGACCACCGGGACACCAGGAGGGTGCCCTAAGGAGAGGTTGATAACGATGGTCTTCCGTCTGCTGAGTCGGCGCTTGTCATTGACCTCAACGACTTCGATAGGTCTAGAATTCGCTGGTAGTAATCCGGCAGAAACTGCCGAACCGTTTGGTGTGGAATACCACTCGGTAAGGCACTACCGATTAATCTGAACGCTATGCACTATCTCTATTTGAGATGGGCCAAAGGAGAAAGGGTTTTTCATGGCTAGAAGGATCGCAGTCTTGTTCGCGGCGCTCGCGCTGGTTGCCGGTGCCTGCGGCGACGGTGACACCGCCGCTGACACCGAGGCGACTACCACGGTGGCCGAGGCCACGACCACAGCCGCCGTCGCGGATGCAACAACCACCCCGGTAGTCGAAGTGGACCAGAGCCAAGAGGGCACCCTCGGCGCAGTCCAAGCGCGTGGTTCCTTGCGCTGCGGCGTATCAACCAGCGCGATCGGCTTCGCCGAACCCCAGGACGACGGCTCGTTCAAGGGACTCGACGCTGACTACTGCCGCGCAGTAGCGGCGGCGGTTCTGGGCGATGCCAACGCCGTGGAGTACGTCGGTACCACAGCTGCCGAACGTTTCAACGTCCTGGCCGCCGGTGAGATCGACGTACTGTTCCGCAATACCACTTGGACTCAGAGCCGGGACACGGAGATTGGGGGGGACTTCGGACCCACCACTTTCTACGACGGCCAGCAGATCATGGGCAAGGCCGACTTCGGCTTCAGCGACGCCTCCACTCTGGCAGACGTGGACGGGGCCCGACTCTGCACCAACGCCGGCACCACCACCGAGAAGAACATCACGGAGGGTGCTCGCGTGGTCGGCGCGGAGATCGAACTCGTGACGGTTGAGAACTTCCCGGAGGCGATGGAACTGTTCCGTCAAGGCTCGTGCGACCTGGTGACCACGGATGGATCGGCGCTCTTCGGGCATCGCTACTCGGCCGTCCAGAACGGCGAGATTGCGGAAGGTGAATGGATCATCTTCCCCACTACGCCGATCTCCAAGGAACCACTCGGTCCCATGTACCGGCAGAATGACAGCCAATGGGCCGATGTAATCAACTGGACGGTGTACGCCTTGGTCATCGCCGATGAGAAGGGCATAACCTCCGCGAACATCGAGGAGATGGTCGCCAACCCACCCGATCCCGAGGCGGGACGCCTGCTCGGTGTGGGCGAGGACGAGTTGCAGACCAAGATGGGTCTTCCGGCTGATGCCTTTGCCCAGGCGATCCGCCAAGTCGGCAACTACGACGAGATATACGTCAACAACCTGCATCCTCTCGGCTTCGCCAGAGCCGGGTCGGCCAACGCCCGTTGGACCGAGGGTGGTCTCATCTACGCGCCACCGGCACGCTAGGAAAGATTGATCCAACTACTTGGAGGGGGCACCCCGGCAGGTGCCCCCTCCTCGCGTTACTTGTTGGTATGGTCTAGGCACCAGCTAAGCGGACGGTCAATTGGCTAGAACCACCGAGAGGTCATCTCAGCCACGGGTACCCATATGGCGGAACGTGGTGGTCATCAGGTGGGCCACCCAACTCGGTGTCCTGTTCGGTCTCATCTGGCTGGGCTTCATCCTGATCACCCAGGCAACCGGAAACCTCCGGGCCACAGGCATCCCGTTCTCGTGGGACTTCCTTGGCGAACCGCTGGGCGTCAAGCTCGGTGAGGGGTTCAACACCGACCCCGAGTCGGGTCTCGAAGCTTTGGCGGTGGGTATGGTCAACATGCTCCGGATAACATGGAGCGGCGTCATCGCCGCCACCCTCCTGGGCACGCTGATCGGGATATCCAGGCTGTCCTCCAATTGGATCGTGTCCAGGATCGCCAATTCGTACATAGAGTTCTTCCGTAACATCCCGCTGCTGGTCCAGATTCTCTTCTGGCAGGCCCTGACCATCGGTGTCCTTCCGGATCTGACTCCCGAGATGAAAGGGACTTCCTGGCTATTCGCCAGTCCGAAGGGCATAGCCTTGCCCTGGTTCACTCCGCAAGCCGGCCGCTGGCAGTACACCGTGCTGGTGATCCTCGGCATCGTGGTAGCACGTTGGGTTTACCGTCACCGTATCCGGCTCCAGGAACGCGAAGGCCGCGAGAGCCATGCCTTCGCCTGGTCGATGGGCACATTCGGCGCCTTCCTGGTGGGAGGCTGGTTCGCCCATCCCGTAGCCGGCGTATTGGGATGGCTCTTCACTGCCCTGGCATGGGTGGCCGGAGCGGTACCGGTGATCGCATTCCAATTGGTCTTGGCCGGCCTGACCATCTGGTTGGCGGTTCGCTATGTCTTGCGGTACATGAGGGGGCTCCGTTCCCCTGCCGGGATGGCCAAGTTCTCCGACGACGACTTCTTCCGCTTGGCAGTAGCCGCCGTAGTCGGGATCGGTGTGATGCTGTTCCTCGTTTCCGGAGCCGGGCACGCAACCCTCTCCAGTGTCCTCGGACGGACGCTGTGGTTCCAGATGAACTGGGGGTTCGAACCACTCTTCGACTTCTTGGCCTCCAGGTTCGATTTCTCCGGTGGACCACCCCTGCGCTTCAGCCTTCCCGAGGTGGTGATCCCGACCAGGTTCCCTCAATACTCGGGTGAAGTCGGCAAGGCCCTCACCCCGGGTTTCGTAGCCGTCTGGATGGGAGTCACGCTCTACACCGCGGCCTTCATCGCCGAGATCGTACGGGCCGGCATCATGGCCGTTCCGCAAGGTCAGGGCGAGGCCGCGGCGGCGGTCGGTCTACGCAGGGGACAGGTGCTGCGACTGGTCGTGCTGCCCCAGGCGTTCCGGATAATCCTCCCTCCGCTCGGTTCGCAGTACCTGAACCTGGCCAAGAACACCTCCCTGGGTATCGCCGTGGCCTACGCCGACATCGTCCAGGTCGGGCAGACGATCTTCAACCAGGAAGGCCAAGCGTTGGCTGTGTTCATATTCTGGATGGGCTTCTACTCGATCGTGAGCCTGCTTCTGTCCGGGATAGTCAACTACTACAACCGCAAGATGGCTCTGGTGGAGCGCTGACATGGCAGAAGCAACATCCGGTTCCGTCGTGATCGACCCGGCGGATCGAGCGCCCGATCCGCCGCCCACCGGACCCTGGCGGTGGATGCGGGAGAACCTGTTCTCGGGTCACACCTGGGGGCAGATCGCCTTCAATTCATTCCTCACGCTGGTCTTCGCCCTGATTCTCGTCAACGTCCTGCGGTTCATCACCTCCTACATGTTCGCTCCAGAACGCAAGTGGGCGGCGGTCACCCACAATGCGAAGCTGCTGATGGTCCAGGCGTTCCCGCAGGACGACCTGATCCGGATCTGGACATCCCTGGGTATCTTCATCGTGCTGGTTGTCTGGTCCTTGGCGTCCTGGAAAGTCGGTGGCCGACTCGAGTTGTCCGCGTTCGCCGGAGGTCTGCGGAACGGGGCTGTCCTACTGGCAGTGACGGCAATCATGCACCACGCGGCCGAGGCGCGCACCTTTGGCATCCCCATCCTGCAGTTCGACTCGCCCGCCGGCTGGAGCGCCGTCCGTACGTGGATACTCTTCGCCGCCGTCTCCGCGGCCGTCCTGGCCCACTTCGCCATCCGGTGGAGCCGCGCCGCCGATCCATCACCGACCATCCCGGTTCTGACCGTGCCGGTGGTGATCATGGCAGCGGTGGCCGCCGTCCTATGGACCGTGAAGCTCCCGGTTCCGCTGGGCCAGTTCGACCAGACCACCGCTCCGATCGCCGCCACCACCGCCGGCCCGTGGACGACCCTGTTCGCCTTGTCAGTGGTCGCCTACCCCGTCGGGGTTCTGATCGAAGGCATCTGGCCCCGTGCCTTCCGGCGGTTCCTGATCTCGGCCTGGGTCCTCTCCTACCCCGTGATCATCTTCGTCATCCAGCGCAACCCGGTTCTCGAGTGGTCCGACATGATCTTGCTGCTAGCAGTGGTGCTGGGCATTGGCGCGCTTCGAGTGCTGGTGCTTCTGCCCAAAGGACCGACCGCCACTGTGGTCGTGGGGGCTATCGGGTTGGTGACGGCCGCCCTGCCATTCGCTTCGGGGGAGGAACCCCTCTGGGTCACTGGGGGGATGACCCTGATCGGGTTGGCGATACTGATCGCC